>JAVTWO010000175.1:0-31023 GCA_032229765.1 Phycisphaerales bacterium
GGTGATTGACCCGGCGTCGCCGAACGACCCCGACCCGACGCTCGATACCCCGCCCCCCGCCGCCCCAATCCCCACCCCCGCCCCAGAGCCAGCCCGGTCGTTCTCTCCCAAACCCCGCAACTGAACCTTTTTCGCTTCCGGAACACTCCACATTCGGAGCGTTTCTCCTCAACCCGGCACCGCCTCAAACCGTACTATTCACCATGGGGTCGTTCACCACACCAAACGCTGTCGCCGCCGCCGCCTGGCGTCGTTTGCTCACCGCCCGCCTGCTCTCCGCCGCGGGCAAAGCCTTGCTCATCGGCGGCTCGATCAGCCTCGCCTCCATCCTCGCGCAGCGCCTGCTCCTCCCCGCCCCACAAGCAGTTCAAGGGCTCTCAGCCACCTTCGCCAGCATTCCCGCTTGGCTCATCCTCACCGCCCCCAGCGCCATTCTCCTGGGCGCCACGGCGCTGCTGGCCTACCGCGCCATGTCGCGCCGCAATGCTCAGCTCGATGCACTTGCGAAGCTCGAAGAAGCCCTGCGCCTGAAGAACCCGCTCTCCAGCGCTCTGGCCCTCTCGACGAATCCATCCGCCGCGGGCCCCTTTGCCCAGAGCGTCGACGCCGAGGCCCGCGCCGCAGCTTCGTCTATCTCCGTAGCCGACATCCGCAACGCCCTCCCCGCGCCGCTCCCGCGCTCTGCCATCGTGGGCCTGACCCTCTCCGCCCTCACCCTCGCGGGCATCATCTGGCTCCCGCCCGGGCGTCTCGACGCATGGTTCCCCTCCGGGCCCGCCCCGCTCGTCGCTTCAAACGATCAACCCAAGCCTGACCCCGTCGCTGCACAGCGCCTCACGCAGACCGTCGAGTCCGCCTCCAAGCTCGCCCCCGATCTCGCCACCGACCCCGCCGCCGCCAAGCAGCTCGACCGCCTGAAACAACTCGAGCAAGAACTCGCGCAGGGCAAAGTCTCTCCCCGCACCGCGAACAACCAAGCCGCCGACGCCCTTCAACGCGCCAGCCAACGCCTCGAACAACGCGCCGAGGACAAACTCGCCGCGAATCAGGCCCTCAAAGAACGCCTCGCCCGAGCGGCCGAGCAATCCTCCCGCGCCGGCGCCAACTCCACAGGCTCAAACTCCGCCGCCTCCGCATTGTCGCAGGCCCTCCGCAGCGCCGATCCTGCCGCCGCCAGCGCCGCCGCGGAACAGCTCGCCCAGCAAGCCGACGCCCTCAGCCCCGAGCAGCGCCGCGAGATCGCCGACGAACTCCAGCGCACGGCCGAACAACTCCGCCAGCAACAAGCCGCCTCCGCTTCCAAAGAACCCAAGCCCGAAGAAAACTCCGCCGCCCAATCACTGCGCGACGCACTCAACGCCGCCCAGCAATCACAAACGCCGTCGCAGCCGCAATCGCCGAACTCCGCGAGCGAGAACCGCCCCCAGGTTCCCGATTCGGTGCTGAACTCCACCGACGCGCAAGAGATCGCCGACGCCCTGCGTCAGGCGGGCCTGCCGCCGGAGCAAGCCGACGACCTCGCCCGCAGGGCGGCACAAGAGAACGCCAAGCGCGATCAGGAGCAGCGCACGAACGAGTCCGCGCGCAAGCTCGCGGACGCGATCGAAAAGGCCGCGGAAGAACTTCGCAACCCGCCTCAATCCAGCACGCCGAACACGGCGCCGGAGCCCGTAACGCCCAAGGGCGATCAGTCACCCAAGCCCGAATCAACCTCCGACAAGTCCGCCGACAACAAGCCCGACTCCGCACCCCAAGACCCGGCCCAAACTCCGCCCACCACCCAACCAAACCAACCGCAACAACCGACCCCGCCGCAGTCTCAACCCGAAGCGAGAAAGAACGCCGAGCAGCAAAGGCCGCAGGATCAACAGAACCAGAACCAGCAATCAACCGCCAGCGAGTCGAAGCCCGACCCGTCGTCGTCGTCATCTTCTTCAAACCAGCGTCAATCCAGCGATCAAAGCCAAACAGGCCAGAAGAGTGACCAGTCCAAAGGCGAACCCAAAACCGGCGAGCCCCAGAAGGGCGAGCCGCAGAAGAGTGATCAACAAGCGAAAAGTGATCAACAAGCGAAGAGTGATCAACAGCAGAAGGGTGATCAACAGGCGAAGGGCGATCAGCAGCAGAAGAGCGACCAGCAGCATACAGGCGACCAGCCAAGCTCTTCGCCAACGTCGAATCCCTCCACCGGCTCACAGCAGCCCAGCGCTCAGCCCCAGCAACCCTCCGCATCCAACCTGCAGCAGAAGCAACAACAACAGCAACAGCAGCAGCAAGGCGCTCAATCCAACCAGCGGCAAACCGGCCAGCCGCAGAACGCTCAACCCTCCGCTCAACCTTCACCAGACCAGAAGTCAAGCGAACAACAGGTCGGCCAATCCCAAGACCAACAGCAACAGCCTCAGCCCAAGGCCAACCCCGATCAATCCGCGCCGCAGAACCAACCCGCCGCCTCGGGTCAGCGTCCCTCGCCCAACTCCGAGAGCAACGCACAACCCCAACCCGCGCCGGGCAACTCCGACCAAAAGTCCGAAACGAATCAACCAAATCAACCCGCCGCTGAATCCTCGAACACTCCGCAAGGCAAGCCCACGCCGCAGCCATCGCCATCGAACGAAGGCCAGTCGGCTCAGCCCACATCGCAGCAACAGCCCCAACAGCAACCGCAACAGAACCCGCAACCGGGCGCACAACCCCAGCCCGGCGCCAAGCCCGCTCCGCAAGATCAACCCACTCAGCCAACCCCGCGCGATCAATCCGCCCAGCAGAACCAGCCAAGCGAGCAGCCCTCCACCGACCCCAACTCCACTTCTCCGAACCAACTCCCCTCAAAGCTCCCCAGCGTCGACGAGCTCGCCAAGGCTCTGAAGGACATCGAGAACCAGCCGCGCGAAGCCAAGCAGGACCGTCAAGCCGCCGAGAAGCTCCGCGAGCAGGCTCAAGAGCTCATGCGTAGCGCCACCCCCGAGCAACGCGACCAGCTCGAGCGCATGGCCGAGGAACTCGCCCGCCGCAATCAGAACCAGAACCAGCCCAACCAGCCCGATCAACCCAACCAGCCCGATCAGGCCAACCGCTCGCCCGACCAGAATCAACCGGGCGATCAGCCGCGCGAAGGCCAAAGCCAGCCCCAGCAAGCCGACGCGCGTCAGAGCCAATCACCCGCCACTCCGCGACCGAATCAATCCTCCTCCTCCGCTTCACCACAGCCGCAGTCTCCCTCCACCCCCGACACCACCGACCCCCGCGCCCGCGACGCGCAGCAGCTCGCCGGCTCATCCCGTCAAACCGACCCCGGCGGCAAGCCCCCGCCCCTCTCTTCAAACCGTCGTGATCAAGCCGGCGCCGCCGACCGCACGCCGCAGGGCACGCCTCCGCCCTCACTTTCCGCAGGCTCGGGCGACCCGGGCCTAAGCGCGGGCAACAAAGCCCCCGCCGACCCTTCCGCGAATCCCGCCGACCCCAACAAATCAACCCTCGTCGACGCCCGCTCAAAGACCGACGCCGCCAATCAGCCCGGGCGCGTCGTCGCGGAGTGGATCAACCCCAACGCGAACACACCCGCTGGCTCCACCACCTCAACCGCCTCCAACCCCGCCGCCGTCGACGCACTCGCACAGGCCGAGCAATCCGCCCAGCGCGCCATCGAAGACCGCGGCATCCCCCGCCGCTACGACAACCTCCTCCGCCGCTTCTACCAACGTATCCCCCAACGCCTCGATAAACCCGCGCAACCCGCCACGCCAAACGCCCCCGCGGAACCCGCCGCCACACCCGCGCCCGCATCACCTCCCTCCGCCCCGTGAGTGACCCGCCCCGCGCGCCCCGATACGCTCATCCGTCCATCCGTTCCGCGCAGCGCGCGCCCTCGGCCATCCTCCCCTCGCCGAGCCGCCGCACGCACACCTCCCGGGGCCGACCGTGAACTTCGCCTTCCTCAACCCAACCTGGCTCTGGCTCACGCTCATCCTGGTCCCCTGCGTGCTCATCGCCCTGCTCTTCTTCCGCTCGATGAGCCCCGCCCGCCGCTTCTCCGCCATCCTCCTCCGCGTCGGGCTCATCGCCCTTCTCGCGTCGATGCTCGCGGGCATCAGCAACATCCGCACCTCCAACCGCGCCGCCGTCGTCGCCGTCATCGACGTCTCGGGCTCCGTCCGCGCCTTCGCCACCGATCCCAAGCCCGCCCTCGACCGTGTCCGCGATTACCTCCGCTCCGCCGCCGGCTCCCGCTCCCGCGAAGACCTCCTCGGCATCGTCGTCTTCGACGGCACCGCCACCGCCATCGCCGCCCCTCAGCCCGGCACAGGCAAAACCGCCTCATCCTCCACACCCTCCACCCAACCCCTCGATCAGCCCACCGACCTCGTCGATCGAACCTGGGAAACCACGCCCCCCAACCCCGAAGCCACCGACATCGCCGCCGCCATCCGCCTCGCCGCCGCGATGATCCCCCCCGACGCCTCCGGCCGCCTCCTCCTGTTCTCCGACGGCAACCAAACCAACGCCGACGCCCTCGCCGTCGCACGCTCCGTCACCGGCGCCACCACCCGCCCGCTGCCCATCGACGTCGTCCCCATCCGCTACAACGTCCAGCGCGAGATCATCGTCGAATCCCTCGACGCACCCGCCCGCGCCGCCGCCGGCTCCATCGTCGAACTCCGCGTCAACATCCGCTCCACCACCCAAGCCACAGGCACCCTCCGCCTGCTGATCAACAACGAAGAAGTACCAACCGCGGGCGTTTCCGCAACCTCCCCCGCAGGCACCCGCGCCCCGCTCGGCCAGCGCGTTACCCTCAACCCGGGCCTCACGACCGTCGTCCTCGCCGCCCCGCTCGATATGGGACGCGTCCACCGCCTCGAAGCCCTCTTCGAGCCCGACGCCCCCGCCGACCCCGCCGCCGCACCCACCGACACCATCGCCCTTAACACCCGCGCCCAGGCCTTCACAATCACCCGGGGCAGGGGCGAAATCCTCATCGTCGACGGCACAAACGACTCCGCCGCCGCACTCCTCCACGCCACCCTCAAACAGCAAGGCCTCTCCGTCGACGTCGTCACCCCAGAAGGCTTCCCGCAAGACCTGCTGAAACTCCAGGCCTACGACGCCGTCATCCTCCAAAACGCCCAAGCCGACGCCGTCGGCCCACAACGCCTCGAATCCCTCCAGCGCTACGTCACCGACTTCGGCGGCGGCCTGATCATGATCGGCGGGCCCGATTCCTTCGGCGCCGGCGCCTGGCGCTCCACCGCCATCGAACCGATCCTCCCCGTCAAGCTCGACCTCCCCGAGCAGATGATCGTTCCACCCGCCGCGGTGGTCATCGTCATGGACACCTCGGGCTCCATGGGCTGGTCCGTCATGGGCAGCGCCCGCACACAACAGGAAGTCGCCAACGAAGGCGCCGCCCTCGCCGTCCGCACACTCTTCAAAGACGACCTCATCGGCGTCATCGAGTTCAACTCCTCCGCTCGCACCGTCGTTCCGCTTTCAAAGAACGCCGACCCCGAAGCCACCGCACGCTCGATCCTCGCCCTCTCCCCCGGCGGCGGCACAAATCTCCCCCCAGCCCTCGAACAAGCCTTCGACCAGCTCCGCGACGCCCGCGCCCAAGTCAAACACGTCATCGTCCTCTCCGACGGCATGAGCCAACGCAAGGAAGCCCTCCCCGCCCTCGCCCGCTCAATAAAGGCCGCCGACATCACCCTCACCACCATCGCCGTGGGCGACCGCGCCGACACCGAAATGCTCGAACGCATCGCCGATATCGGCGGCGGCGCGTACTACCGCGTCACCGATCCCAACACCCTCCCACGCGTCTTCCTCCGCGCCATCAAAGTCGTCCGCCAACCCATGATCCGCGAGGAGCCCTTCACACCCATCCTCCAAACCACCGGCTCACCCAGCACCCTGGGCCTCCCTTCCAACATCCCGCCCCTCAACGGCCTCGTCCTCACCCAGCCCCGCCCACCGATCGAAAACAACCTTCCCACAGGCGTGACCTACCCCATGCTCACGCCCACGGGCGAACCCGTCCTCGCCATCTGGCAAGCCGGCCTCGGTCAGGTCGCCGCTTTCACCTCCGACGCCCACAAATGGGCCGAGCCCTGGCGCGCCTGGCCCGGCTATACCCAGTTCTGGACCCAGCTCACCCGCTCCGTCGCCCGACCCGACGTCTCCCGCTCCGGTGAGCTCGCCCTCCGCCGCGAGGGTGACGCCGTCGTCGCCACCCTCGAACTCGCCGACACCGAGGGCAAGCCCCGCGACGGCGTCCTCGCCGCCGGTTTCGCCTACGCACCCGACGGCCAGCGCGCCCCCATCACCATGTCCCAGGTCGGCCCAGGCCTCTACGAAGGTCGCTTCATCCCGCCCTCCTCGGGCAACTTCGTCGTCACCATCTCACCCCAGGACAAAGACCAGCGCCTGCCGCCGATCGTGGGGGGGTTGGTCGTCCCTTCCGGCCCTGAGTACCGCGCCCTGAGTTCCGACGAAACCGTCCTCGCCCAGATCGCCCGCGTGACCAACGGGCGCGTCCTCGATCTCACCACCCCCGAAGTCGCCAACCTGTACTCACGCGCCGGGCAAAAACCCACCCAGGCACGCCTACCCCTCTGGCCCGTGCTGATTCTGTGGGCCGTGGGGGTGCTGATCGCCGACATCGCCACGCGACGAATCGCCTGGGACCGTCTGGTGAGCCGAAAGTTCGGCGCCTCGCTCCTGCGTGAGGCAGCCGCGGTCACGTCTGACCGTTCACAGCAAGCCGCCAAGACCATCGGCAGTCTCCGCCAGCGTGAACTCACACCCGCCAATCCCAGCGACAAAGCCCTGGGCGAAGCCGACGCCCAGCGCGTCATCGACGAAGCCCGCGCCCGCCGCCGGGCCGAGCGCCAAGCCCGCCAGCAATCCGCCGGGTCAAGCCCCGCCGAAGCCACCCCGCAAGGCTTCGTCGCCCCGGTCATGGGCAACGCCCGCCAGAGCAACACCAGCAACGCAACACCACCAACGAACCCATCAACCCCCCCGGCCCAAACGACCCCAAAGCCCGATATCAACCCCGCCGCCACGCCCAAAGCCCCGCCCGGCCCGATCGAAGGCGAGTCGCCCCTTCAAGCCGCCAAGCGCAAAGCCCGCGAACGCCTCGGCGGCGAGTGAGCCGTTCCACCGCTTCAACAACCCCAACGCGCACCCGCCCCGCAAAACGGAGCCCTTTTGTGCTCTGTCTTCCTCCACGCACTCCGCGACCTCCGCGTTGAATCAATACCCCAAATCCCCAAGAGTCTGTGCACCCAGCACCCAGCACCCAGCACCCAGCCCTTAACCCTCAGCCCTCAGCACTTCCCCCTCCTCTGCTCGGTATTCCTCCGCGCACTCCGCGTCCTCTGCGTTGAATCCGATTCCCCTCGGCCCTCAAACCTCAGCCCTTCCCCCCCAAAAGCAGAAGCGGGTCCGCCCAAAGAGCGGACCCGCCTGAGTGTCGTACATCGCTACACGACTCAATCTGCGGCTTGATCGACGTGCTTTTCAGCACACACATTCAAACCGAGCCTGCCATACCGATCGTTGCGGATCGATTAGGCGCGGCGGCGGCGAGCGGCGACGAGGCCGCCGAGGCCGACGAGGGCCATCGCACCCGGGGTCGGGACGACGGCAACGTTACCCGAGAACGAGGTGTTCGCGGTGAAGCTGCTGATGACACCACCGGGCCCGATGAGGGGGGCCTGGCCGCCGCCCTGCTGGCGAGCGGTGAGGATGTCGGTGACCGTGAAGGTCGCTTCCTGGGGGTTCGCGGGGGCGCGACCCGGATCAAGCAGAGCCTGGAGGGCGCTGCCGAAGGTGTAGGCGAAGCCGGTCACGTCCGAGAGGAGGACCGAGTTCGTGCCACCGAAGCGGATGAACGCACCGCCGGTCGCATCACCACGCAGGATGGTGTTGCCCGAGGACGCATCATAGATGCGGAAGAACGAGCCCTGGAGGACCGCAGCCTGGCTCAGCTGGCCGACCGTGGTGGCCGTACCGATGATCAGGCTCATCTCCATGCGAGCGTTCGCAAAGGTGAAGTTGAACGGGGTCGGCTCGGTGGAGCCGTCGACCAGGAACGACAGAACCGCGTTCTGGTCGTAGGTCATCTGGCCCGTGCCCGGACCACCGATACCGTTCTGGGTGTTGGTAAGCTGGCGGCCACCGACGGGGTCGGCGAACGAGAACGCCAGGTCAGCCTGAGCAGCCGAAGCCGCCAAGCCGACAACAGTCAAAAGAGCCACATTGCGCAAAGACATCACGACACTCCCTTTTTCGAAGGATGGGCCTTCGTTCCTCTCCGCAATCTGTGCCGGGGTGAGAGAGTCCGGCACAAACCGCGTTGACCAGAGTGTACGGCGCATCACCAATCATGCAACCCGCACGCTTGATTTTTTTCGCAAACTCCTCCCCATTCACGCAATCTGCATCCCCGTCCCTACCCCAACTTGCCACCAAATCCAAGCGAAACCCTTCCAGGTCCTTTCCTCATCCGCTTTTCCGCGTCCCCTCCGCCCCGCCTTCGAATCCAATCAGGCTCCCCTCAGGGGAAATGCGTATATCTCAACTCCGCAAAACGGCCAACGGCAAAAAAGACAGCAGAGTCACGTTGGTGACTCTGCTGCGAAAAGTACAAGTTCTCAGGGTTTGTGCCCTTTGAAGGAGAGAACCCCTCCCCTTCGCTTCCGACCGTCAAATCCGCGGATTAGCGGCGACGGCGACCGACGACCAGCCCGCCGAGGCCCATGAGGGCGAGGGCGCCGGGGGTCGGGACGGCCGAGTTCCCCGAGAACGAGCTGTTCGCGGAGAAGCTGCGGATGACACCACCGGGACCGATGAGGCCGCCACCCGCGGGGTTGGTCAGCACGTCGGTGATGGTGAAGGTCCCTTCCTGGGGGTTGATCGGACCGCGGCCCGGGTTCAGCAGAGCCTGCAGCGGAGCGCCGAAGGTGTACTGGAAGCCGGTGATGTCGGAGAAGAGGATCGAGCTGGTGCCACCGAAGCGGATGAACGAGCCGCCCGTGGCGTCGCCGCGGAGGATCGTCTGACCCGAGGTGAAGTCCCAGATGCGGAAGAAGCCGCTGACGGGGGCGGAGAAGAGGCCCGGGGCGACCGCGACAGCGGTACCGATGACCAAATCCATCTCCATTCGGGCGTTGCCGAAGCTCGCCGCGAAGGGCGCGGGCTCGGTGCTGCCGTCGACGAGGAAGTTGATCTGGGCGTTCTGGTCGTAGGTGATCTGACCAGTGCCGGGACCAGCGATGTTGTTCTGGGTGTTCGTGAGCTGACGGCCGTTGACCGGGTCAGCAAACTGGAACGTGAGGTCCGCGCTCGCAACGGCCGACAGGCCCGCGACAGCGGCAACAGCAACAGCAGAAATCTTGTGCATCTCTCTCTCCTTCTCCGTCCGGGGGTACCCGGAGCAATGGTTGTACGAACCGTGGGCGAAAGTTGAAGTCCACTGCCATTTCTGGCCGAGGCCCAACTTCGTAGAGCAAGTATACCAACAACCAGCGACCGTGCAAGGGGATTGTCTCAGGAAAAATGTGGAGATGGGAAAAATCGCGCGAGCATGTGGGATGATTCGGTCGCGCGGCACCGTTTATGCCTGAAACGCTGGATAAACGGCCATTTCAGATCAAAAATCCAGCTCTTGAGTGTTCGATGGTGGTCGGTCAAACCCGCCGACCGGTCAATGATAGACCATTCACGGAATGAATCGATACGTCAACAATCGATCCAATCAGTTGATTGAGCTCAGCGGTCGGCGCCTCAAAGTGCACGATGAGATCACCGTCGGTCCGGGCTTCAAACTGGGCGATTTCAGCCTGATATCGCCCAATTTCATCCCCCCCGATCTCGGTGGTCATGTGTGAAACGTTCACAGAGCACGCTTCCCCCTGTTCGTGTGTGTTGCCCAGGGCGTTGTCGGTTGATCGCCCGCCGATGGTCAGGGCAACTTTCCCCTGCCCGCCGGCCCGGGTCTTCATTTTCTCTTGACGCTTCGAGATCCCTTGCACGAAGACCTGCAGCGTGCGTCCGATAAACTCGCGGCCCACTTCATCGGAAATCTGCTGTTGAAGGGCCAACAGCTCGTTGTTTCGACGGCGTTTGACCTCGTCGGGGACATCGTCGGCGAGTTTGTCAAAGGCCGTGGTCCCGGGGCGGGGTGAGTATTTGAAGATGAAACAGTTCTTGTAGCGGGCCTTGCGCAGCAGGGTTTTCGTGGCTTCGTGGTCTTCGTCGGTTTCACCCGGAAAACCCACGATGATGTCCCCCGCCAGGGTCAGCGGGCGGTTGATCTCCGGCTGATGCAGGAACTGGCGTGCGCGATCGAGGAACTCGAGGTACTGCTCGACGGTGTACCCGCGGTTCATCGCCTGCAGCATGCGGTTTGAGCCCGTTTGTGCCGGCACGTGCAAATACCGGCAGATGCGGGGCGATTCGCGGATGACCTGGAGCACGTCGTTGCCGAAGGACCGCGGGTAGCTGGTCACGAAGCGCAACCGCTTGATCGCGGGGATTTCGTCGTGGATACGCCTGAGCAGGTCGGCGAAGGTCGTGACGCGTTCGCCCGCATAGGCGTCGGCGAGCTCTTCGTTCGCCTTGTAAATGCGGCCTTTTTGAGGCTGGACGATGCCGTTGATGCTCACGGCGGAGGCGTGCTCAAAGCGGTAGTGGTTGACGGTCTGGCCCAGCAGGGTGATCTCGATGACCCCGGCGTCGGCGAGGCGCTTGCACTCGTCGAGGATGTGCTCGGGCGGGCGGTGGATCTCGGCACCGCGGGTATAGGGAACGACGCAGTAGGTACAGAACTTGTTACACCCGCGGGTGATGCGGACGTAGGCAGAGCCGTGGTGATCCTCGGGCGCGGTGGCGCGGGAGAGGTCGAGCATCTCCAGTGAATCCGCCGCGGCGGCGAGGGTCGACGACCGGCGCGTGGTGTTGCCCTGCAGTGCGGATTGACCGGCTGAAACAAGTGACTTTTTGAGCGCGGTGGGGATCTGATCCAGCTCCGCGGGGACCACCGGCGCGTCGTGCGCCAGGCTCAGGCGCGTGCGCACGGCGTTATCCAAAAGCCCCGGCAGTTTGTCCAACTCGCCCGGGCCCACCAGGATGTCCACCACCGGCATGCGCTTCAGCAGCGCCTCGCCCTCACGCTCGGCCATGCACCCCAGCACGCCCACGACGAGCGCGGGCTGGCGGACTTTGCGGATGGCGAGCTCACCCAAGCGCGACCAGACCTTCTGCTCGGCAAGCTCACGGACGGAGCAGGTGTTGAACAGGACAACCTGGGCCGCGTCGGCATCGGGGGTGAAGCGATAGCCGAGGGTGCGGAGCTGGGAGGTGACAAGCTCGGAATCGAGCTCGTTCATCTGGCAGCCGAAGGTTTCGAGGTAGACTGGCAGGGGCATGGGGAAGGGTATGGGGCAGGTCGGGCGGGTTCGCGGCTTTCCGCGTCGTAGAAATGGAGAAACACATGAACGCGATGACGAAGTCGGTGGGTGTGGTGGTGTTGGCGGCGGCGGGGGTGCTTGGGGTGGTGGGGGGGACGGTCATCGCGACCCCGAGCGGAAAGCAACGAAGTCAAGGAGTGAGCGAAGAGACAGATCGTCTTGTTCGCCCCATGAAGGATGAGCGGGTTGAGAATCTGGGGAAGGAGTATCAGTTGCTCGGCAGGACGGGGAAGCCGTTCGGGGAGATGAGTTCGATCGTCGCGTGGATCTCGGGTAAGCAGTACAAAAGTGGAGAACACGTTGGCGGTGGTTTTGGAGGTGGATGGTCGGCCGATCGACGAGTTGATCGAAATGCCGATCTCTGACCTCTGGCCTGAGCTTGAGTTGGTCGAATCGAAAGAGACCGGTCGGATCCGCGGGGAGTATCGAGACTCGTTCTTTGAAGGGGAAACGTACCGCTTCACCGGGTATGAAACGGGCGGGTTTCGCGGGCGTCCTGAAGCCGCGGACTGTGAGCCGAGACGCGTCGTCAGCGAGGCGGCGATGTTCAGTTTTCGCTGCGAGTACAAGGTGTGCAGATCTGAACTGATCAACTACCAGTCAGACCCGGGCGCACACGTCGGACGGAACGCGTTCGTCGAAGGCCGAGCGGAGAATCGTGGAGAGCGTGCTTTCATCGTCGGTGATGGCTGGAGCCTTGCGCTGACCAACACGCCAGCATGGAAGGACTGGGAACTGAAGAAGCGTGTGAACGCGGTGGGTGTTGTTCAACGCGGTGGTAAGGACGGCGAGTACGCGTTGGAGCCCACGCGGTTTGGACTGAGTCGGTTGGAGGACATGTCGGGCAAGCGGGTGAAGGTGTATGGCAGGGCTTTTTCGCTGAAGGACGGACCGAAGGTGACGTATCGTGGCCGCCCTCTTGATGTGGTGATGGTCGGTGAGAAGCAATTTGAGAAATGGCCCATCGATTCGCCTGTGTGGGTAGTGTGCACCGTATCAGACAAGCCGACATCCAACGGTGATCGGAGCTTCGTCTTGAACGTCGAGAAGTGGGGGAAGTCCTCGGCTCTTCTGCCGCAGGAGCACACGAGTGAGCCGCCGCGGTGATCGTGCACTGAATCGCTCGTTCGCTGCGGCTGGCTCCGCCCCGTTACACTCTGAACATGCTCGGCCGCCTCTCACTCGCCACCAAGTGTCTGCTGCTCTTCGGGGCGGCGGTGGTGCTCATCATCGCGGCGGCGCTGGCGGTGCCTTGGTTCCGCATGAACGCGATGGTCGATGAGTCGGAGATCGAAGTTTCGCGGCAGATGGTCTCGACGTGGGAGCGGGCGGCGACGCGGTCGGTGCCGGGGGATCGATCGCGGGTGGGTGAGCCAGCGGACAAGCCCACCGAGACGACCAACGTGCACGCTGGGCAGGTGGTCACGCTGCAAGCGGGTCGGCGGCTGTTCCTTTCGCAGGCGACGCTGAGCGTGCTGACGGCGGGTGAGGTGGAGTCGCTCATCGCGCAGCCGGCGCGGGTTGAGCAGCCTGTTCGAGTTGAACCGAAGACCGAGACGCCGGTGGGTGGGACGGGTGGTGCGAGCGAATCGAGCACGGGGGCGGGTGCGCCGACCGCTGGAGCCGGATCGTCGAACGCTTCGCTCGCACCGTATCTGCGGCGGGCGTGGCGGGCGCTGACGGCTGATCCGAAGCAGGGCGAGCATGTTGAGGCGGCGTGGTTGTTCACGGTGCGGGAGTATCGGTATACAAAGGCCGTGCGCGATGCGGAGGGGAAGCTGGAGGGGTTGATCGTGCTGGAAAGGTCGAGCTCGCGGGCGGCGAGTTCGATGCTGCTGAACACGCTGCAGTTGTTCGCCGCGGGGTGTGTGGCGCTTGGGCTGGCGGTGCTGGTGTTTTATCTGGTGACGAACCGCATCATCCTTTCGCCGGTGCGTGAACTCAAAGAAACGGCCGAGGCGGTGCAGGGCGGGAACCTGGCGATCCGCTCGCAGATCCAGACGCGCGACGAGTTTGAGGACCTCGCCGAGGCGTTCAATGAGATGCTCACGGCCCTTCAGGCGCAGCAGAGCCAGTTGCGAGCCATCAACACCTCGCTGGACGAAAAACTGGGCGAGCTGACGGAACGCAACTCGGCGCTCTTTGAGGCGGCGAAGCTGAAGGGCGAGTTTTTGGCGAACGTGACGCACGAGCTGCGCACGCCGTTGAACTCGATTCTGGGGTTCGCGGAGCTGCTCGACGAGGCGGCGACGCGCGAGCAGCAGACCCTCGCGGCGGCGCAGAGCAGCGGGGGGAACATCAGCCAAGAGGATCTCTCGCGCCTTGCGAAGCGCAAGCGGTATGTCGACAACATCCTCACCGCGGGGCGGTCGCTGCTGGAGCTGATCAACGGGCTGCTGGAGATGGCGAAGGTCGAAGCGGGGAAGATGGATTTGGTGATCAAGGCGGTGGACGTGCGCGAGCGGTGCGAGAACCTTGCGGCGCTCATGAAACCGATGGCCGACACGCGCGGGGTGGAGGTGAAGCTGGAGCTGGGCGAGGACCTGCCCAAGATCGAGACGGACCCGAGGAAGCTGCAGCAGGTGGTTTTTAACCTGATGAGCAACGCGATCAAGTTCACCGCGGACGCCACCGAGGCGCAGCGCGAGGCGGAGGCGGCCCGCGTGAGCATGGGCGAGGAGCCCGCGCCGGTGAAGCAGGCGCAGGTGACGCTGCGGGCGGAGCGGTTGGTGCCGCGGAGTGCGGAGGGCCCGGAGAGTTTCGAGCGCGTGCGGATCAGCGTGCTGGACAACGGGCCTGGGATCAAGAAGGAGGACCTCAGCAAGATCTTCGACAAGTTCACGCAGCTCGACACGGGCTACACGCGTCGGCACGCGGGCACGGGGCTGGGCCTTGCGATCTGCAAGGAACTCACGCACCTGCTGCAAGGGGAGATGATCGTGCAGAGCGAGGTGGGGCTGGGCTCGATGTTCAGCGTGATCCTGCCGACGAAGATGGACGCGACACGCCAGGCGGAGAGCAAGCTGGAAGGGGAGTTCCGTGCGGCGTTGTCGTCGCGGGCGTGAGCGGCGAAGTCACACGGTGACGCACGCCTCGTGGTGGCGTAGCTCCAGCACCTCGTGCGAAGGCGCGTAGTCGATCGCGATGACGTCGATGCGTTTGGGCAGGCGGTGCCAGCGGTTGTGCCGAACGAGGTGCTTGAGGATCGCGCGGAGGGTTTGGCGTTTGTCGTTGTTGACCGCCGCCTCGGTCTGGCGTTGAAGGTCGGAGCGGTCGGGCGCGACGACGCGTGATTTGACTTCCACCAGCACCACCGTGCGACGGTCGGGGGCGATGGCGAGGATGTCCGCCTCGCCCATCGGCACGCGGAGGTTGCGCCCCAGGATGAGGTAACCCGATCGGCGCAGGTGCGTCGCCGCGGCGCGTTCACCCAATCGCCCGAGCCGCTCTGTGTCGTTTAGGCGGCGCGTGCGGATGCCGAAACGTTCGAGGCGACGCGTGATGCGTTCGAGCAAGCCGCGGGGTGGGGCTTTGGTGCTCACGCGGCAACTCCGGCTGAGAGTTCGGACTCACGGCTTGGCGGGTGCACTCGGAGAAGCCGAAGAAGTCGGAGCGGTGGTGGAGCCCGCGGGGCTCTGCGTCGGCGCGGGCGTCACGTTCGTTCGGCCCAGGTACCGCTGCTGCGCAACCGTCAGCAGACGCGAGGTCATTTCAATCTCGTCCGTGCGGGCGCCCTTCTCGCGGATGCGCTGGAAGAACCGCTCCGCCTCCGCCTGCAAGCGACGCTGACGAAGCGAGCGGTAGATGTCGAGCTGCGCATCGGCGAGCGTCACGGCCTTCTCGCGGTTGATCGCTTCGAGCTTCACCCAGCCCAGGTAATCCGTCCGCCCCGAGCGGAACTCGATGGGCCCTTCGCTCTGACCCACCGAAAGCTTGCGGACGGCCTTGTCCAGCTCGTCGAAGGCCAGCAGCGGGGCGGCGGCGTGGTCCGCACCTTTGAATCGGCTCTCGATGATGCCCTTGCTGCTGGCGCTGAAGTCGTTGATCTTCGCGTCGCCGGCGACTTCCTCAAAGCCCCGAGCCGCGAGAGCGTCCTTGGCGGCTTGAACAACCGCGGGGTCTTTCTTCGGAACCCAGATCATGCGGAGCACGACGGTGCCGCCGGGGTTGTACTTCTCGCTGTTGCGTTCGTACTCGACCTGCACGTCGCGCCAGGAGATGTTCACACGCGGGATGATGAACCGCTGGTAGACCATGCGGATGAGGGCGACGTCGCGTTCGTTCTGGGCCTTCAGGTCGAGGGTGAGGTCCTCGGTGCTCATCAGGCGCTGGTTGGCTTCCTGTTCAGAGCCGCCTTGCTCGCGGATGAGGTTCTCGCGGACGTTGGCGAGGAAGGCGAAGAGGCCCTTGCGTTCTTCGGGGCTCAGCACGCTGCGGGCTTCCTGCAGCAGCAGTTCCTGATCGATGTCGTTCTTGAGTTTCGAGAAGATGCCCACCGTCGCGTCGCGGTTCCAGGCGGTGGGCGACTCTTTCATCTTCTCGGCGCTGGCGCTCAGCCGCGCGTCGAGGTCGCTCAGCACGGCCGACGCGTAGACGGGCTTGCCGTTGATCTGCCCGACGAGCGCATCGACCGTCACGGGTGCGGACGTCGGCTGTGCGCCGTTCTGGATCACGCCCTGCGGCGAGCCGGGGGTCGCAACAACGTTCCCCGCGCCGGGCTGATCCTGACCGATCGACGAGGCCATCGCGGTGTTCAGACGCGGACGACCCGGCGTGTTCGTGCTGGGCTGCACCGCCGCGGGCTTCAGGGGCTGGACGTTCCCAACACCCGGCAGCACGGCGACTTCCGGGTCCGCCGCGGATCGGGGCATGCGCCCGCCCAGATCGATCTTGGTGTCCACGGCTGCCGGCGGCGTGTTGGATGTCGCGGCGTTCGAGGTCTTCGACGCGTCGTTCGAAGAAAACTGCGCCGCGGAGAGGGCGGTGCTGCGCGGCGCGGGGTCGGTGGAAAGCTCGGTCCCCTGCACTTCATCGCCCGTGGCGCACCCGCCCAGGCTCAACGAAAACCCCGCGAGGGTCATCAGCAGCAGCGCCGAAGCCGAGGTGAAGGTCGGAGCGTGCCCGGCGTCGGTTCGAACGGTCTTCATGTGCGATCCTTGCGAGAAAACCCAACCCGTCGCGGCGTGCCCCGGTGTGTTTGAGCGTGCAACGCCCGAGGCCACACCCGTCATCAACCCGCCAAGTGGGGGGGCCGGCGGCGCTCTATGCTAACGCTTCCAGCGACGAAAGGACAATCGCACCATGCCCGATCCGAACCAGCCCAACAACCCCGGCGCCTCCAAGCTCATCCTCGGGGACGACTGGAAGAAGAAAGACGAACCCACACCTGCCGCCGCCAAGCCTCAGGCACCCGCCGCTGGCAACGCCGGGATCTCGGTCGATGCGGACTGGAAGAACCAAGCCGCCGCGGAGCGTGAGCGTCTTGCCGCCGCGGAGCAGCAGAAGGCCGCGAAGGCAGGTTCGGCGGGCGGTCGCGAGCAGCTCCCCGAGGCCGACTTCCAGACCCTGCTGAGCACGATGGTCTCGCAGGCGTTGATGTACATGGGCGCGTTCCCCGATCCGCAGACAGGCCGGGCGATCGTCTCGCTGGAGTACGCGCGGTTCCACATCGACCTGCTGCACGTGCTGGCGGAGAAGACCAAGGGCAACCTGACCGAGCAGGAAGCGAAGGACGTGCAGGAGATCCTCGCGGAGCTGCAGGGTCGGTTTGTCGAGATCGCCCAGGCGGTTGCGCAGGCGGTGAAGGAAGGCAAGATCGGCCGGGGCGGCGCGGGCGCGATGGGCATGGGCCCCGCGAGCAGCGCACCCGGCGCGGGGATCGTCAACCCCGTCAGCAGCCAGCCCGGAATGAACCTGAAGTTCACCCCATAATTGCCCAACCCCGTTCGGCCTGCGTACGCTCAGGTCAGCACGCCAGCATCCCCACTCTCCTCCAGGTGGGACGGGGCGAGTTCGGCGGGGGCGGTTTGCTGAAGGATCAACCGAGCAATGAGCAGCGCCGCGACGACCAAGCCTCAGTCCTTCTTCGAGAAAAACCACCTTCTGCTGCGCCGGCTGCACTCGCTCACCGGCATCGTCCCCATCGGGGTCTTTCTCATCGCCCACCTGGTCACCAACTCCTCCATCCTCTGGGGGAAGGTCGGCATGCGCCAAGCCGGGCATGACATGACCATGGTCCAGGGCGGCGTGACGTACTTCCAGAAAGAAGTCCAGTGGATCAACGAGCAGGTCCCGCACCTGCTGCTGATCGAGATCACCCTCTGGACCGCCCTGGCCTACCACTCCATCCTCGGGTTCTACTACGCCCGCACCGGACGCACCAACGTCTCTGCCTACGCCTATCAGAGCAACTGGCGCTACACCCTCCAACGCATCAGCGGCTACTTCGGCATCCTCTTCATCATCTACCACATCGGCACCCTCCGCTGGGGCTGGAGCTTCCTCACCCCCGGCGGCACAACCTGGTCGCACGAGTTCGCCGCCAGCACCATGGCCCTCGCACTCCGCGGCGGAGAGAGTTTCACCCCCGCCGGCATCGCGGTTTCGCTCTTCTACCTCATCAGCGTCTCACTGCTGGTCTTCCACTTCGCCAACGGGCTTTGGACCGCCGCCATCACCTGGGGCCTGACGATCTCGCAATCCGCCCAGAAGCGCTGGGGCTATGTCTGCGCCGGTCTGGGCGCGGGGCTCATGCTCGCGGCATGGTCAGCGGTCGTCGGCTTCGCGACCCTCTCGCCCACGGAAGCCAAGAAGTTCGAGCTCGAGTACCACAAGAAGTACGGCGGGCCCGCGGCCGTCGAAAAGCTCGGCAAACCCGCAGCAGGGCCTTTGTCCAGCCCCTCGGCCGGTCCCTCGACCAACGCCGAGCGCGAGTCGGTTCCTGTTCAAGGCCAATAACCGTTGTCGATGACGAACCCGGGTTGTGACAAGGGCATCAGGTCGGTTCAACCCGATCAGCACGAAGGGGCAGGCCGTAGAGAAGAACAGTGAAAAGAGGCGGGGTGACGGCGGTTGGAAGTGGGGAGGGTGAATCGGGGAGAGGGTGTACGGGTCCGGGGTGTATGTTCTCGTCCAATGCCACCCACCGCGGCGGACGACCAGGCAGCGTTCGATCGAGCGAGCAAGGAAGGTCAACCATGGCAGTCACGGGCGCACAGAAGCGGGTCATCGTCGTCGGCGGCGGTCTTGCGGGTCTCGCGGGCACCGTCCGTCTCGTTGAGAGCGGCCTGAAGGTCGATCTCTTCAGCGTCGTCCCCGTCAAACGCTCGCACAGCGTTTGTGCTCAGGGCGGCATCAACGCCTGCAACGAGGTCGCTCGTCAACAGGGCTACTCCGAGTACGAACACTTCGACGAAACCATCTACGGCGGCGACTTCCTCGCTGATCAGCACCCCGTGCTCGAGATGGCCAACTGGGCCCCGAAGATCATCGACCTGCTCGACCGCATGGGCGTCCCCTTCAACCGCACCAGCGAGGGGTACCGCGACCTGCGCCTCTTCGGCGGTTCGCTCTTCAAGCGCACCCACTTCGCCGGCGCCACCACGGGTCAGCAGCTCCTTTACGCGATGGACGAGCAGGTCCGCCGTCACGAAGCCGCGGGCGACGTGACGAAGTACGAGCACTGGGAGTTCCTCTCGCCGATCATCCACGACGGACGCTGCGTCGGCATCGTCGCGCAGGACATCCGCACCATGCAGATCCGTGCCTTCCGCGCTGAAGCGGTCGTCATGGCCACCGGCGGCTGCGGGTTGATCTACGGCAAGAGCACCAACAGCGTGATGTGCAACGGTGCCGCCGCCGCCCGGTGTTACCGCGAGGGCGCGTACTACGCCAACGCGGAGATGATCCAGGTCCACCCAACCGCCATCCCCGGCGCCGACAAGCTCCGCCTGATGAGCGAATCCGCCCGCGGCGAAGGCGGACGCGTTTGGGTCCCCGCCATCAAGCGCGCCGACGGCACCTGGGGCCCGCACCCCCGCAGCGGGCAAGACCCCAAATCCATCCCCGACAACGAGCGCTACTACTTCCTCGAAGAGAAGTACCCCAAGTACGGCAACATCGTCCCGCGCGACATCGCCACCCGCGAGATCTTCGACATCTGCGTCAACCAGGGCATGGGCGTGGGCAACCAGAACCAGGTCTACCTCGACCTGACCCACCGCGATAAGGACTACCTCCAGCGCAAGCTCGAAGGCATCTTGGAGATCTACGAGAAGTTCGTGGGCGAAGATCCGTACACCACGCCGATGCGCATCTTCCCCGCCGTGCACTACTCCATGGGCGGGCTGTGGACCAAGTTCGTCAAGGGCACGTACAACCCGCCCAAGCCGCTCCCCAAGCACGTCAGCGGCAAGCGCGCGCCGATCAACGCCGAGGTCGGGCAGGGCATGGCCTACGGCGACCCCGCCAACGCCATGACCAACATCGACGGGCTCTACGCCTTCGGCGAGGTGAACTTCGCCTACCACGGCGCGAACCGTCTGGGCGCCAACGCCCTGCTCTCCTGCATCTTCGACGGGCTCTTCTGCGGCGTGGGCGTTGCCAACTACGTCCGCGACGGTGCGCCCTCCAAGGCCCCCAGCAAGGACCTGCCCCAGGGTGCCTACGACGGCGCGGTCGAGCGTGAAAGCGCCCGCATGAAGAAGCTCATCAGCGCGGTGGACTTGGGCAAGGCCGCGGACGAAGCGACCAACCCGTACGTCATCGGTCGCGAGCTGGGCGTGGAAATGACCGAGGCTTGCACCGTCGTCCGCACCGGCCCGCGTCTGGAGCAGTGCCTCCAGCGTCTGGGCGACCTGCGTGCACGGTACAACCGCCTGACCCTCGCCGACGCGGGCGGCTGGACGAACCAGTCGCTGTCGTACGCACGGGCGCTGGGCGACATGCTTGATCTGTCGGATGCCGTGGCGCGCGGGGCGCTGGAGCGCAAGGAAAGCCGCGGGGCCCACTACCGCCCCGACTACAAGGACCGCAACGACGCGGAGTTCATGAAGACCACCCTCGCGCGGCGCGAGAGCGACGGCTCCGCCCACGTCGAGTTCATCCCCATCGACGCCTCGCTCGTCGAGCCCACCGCGCGGACCTACGGCAAGAAGGACGACACCAAGCCCGCACCCACGCCGCCCACCCCGGGCAGCACGGGCGTCCCCTCGCGACCCGTCCCCACGCCGGTGGGTAGCGGCGTCTGAGTTCTCTTCTTTTCGACGTCTGAACGCCCGAACCTGCCTCCAAAGTCTCTCGGATCGCGATCAATCCTGAACCGAACACACCCACCTCAAAGTGTGCTCTTTTCAAATCGAGAAGCCGGCTATGTCCAGCACCACCCCAACCGCCCCCAGCGTCGCACCCAAGTCCGGGACCCGCACCATCCGCATCCGCGTCAAACGCTGCGAGGGCCCCGGTAAACCCGAACGCTGGGAAGAGTTCACCCTGCAAGTTTCCGCGGGCGACGGCACCAACGTCATCGCCGCCCTGCAGCGCATCGCCGCCAAGCCCGTGACGATCGAAGGCAAGAACACCATCCCCGTCGCGTGGGATTCGGGTTGCCTCGAAGAAGTCTGCGGCGCTTGCACGATGGTCGTCAACGGCAAGGTCCGCCAGTCCTGCTCCGCCCTCATGGACACCATCGCCCCGAACGAGGGCGACGTGGTCACCCTGGAGCCCATGAGCAAGTTCCCCGTCATTCGCGACCTCGTCGTCGACCGCTCACGGGTCTTTCATAATCTCAAGCGCGTTAAGGCCTGGGTCCCCGTCGACGGCACCTACGACCTCGGTGCCGGGCCCAAAGAGTCCCCCGAAACCCAGGAAACCCGCTACGTCCTCTCCACCTGCATGTCCTGCGGCTGTTGCCTTGAGGCCTGCCCCCAGTTCACCAAGCAGGAAAACCCCGAATCGTGGGATTCCGCCTTCCTCGGCGCGCACGCCATCAGCCAGGCCCGCCTCTTCAACATGCACGGCACGGGCAAGCAGCTTGAAAAGGACCGCCTCGAAGCCCTCGCGGGTCCTGGCGGCGTGGACGACTGCGGCAACGCGCAGAACTGCGTGAAGGTCTGCCCGAAGCGGATCCCGCTGACCGAGTCCATCGGCGCGATGGGCCGGGCGGTGACGATCCACGCGGTGAAGAAGCTGTTTACGCTGCGGTAAAACGCGTGTTTCAGGCAACCGTGCGGGGTGGGGCTGCGTAATGGTTGGGCCGAGGGACGTTTCGGCGCACCGCGGGGCAGTTCTTGCCCGGCTTTGCGCGCAATATCTGTTCCATTCGGCGGATTCATTCGCACCGCGTCGGTGCGGGGGTATCTTGAACAATCGGTTCTTCGTTCGTGCAGGTGGGGCTTGCGCTTCCGCTCGCGATCGAAGCCTCTGGAGGTCTCTTCTGATGAGCATCGAGATTCGAACGCGTGGCGGGTTGGCGGTTCGCACGGGCCGGTCGTTGAGCCTGGCGGCGGGGTTGATGGCGGCGGGTGTGCTGACGGGCACCGCAATGGGGCAGGCCCCGAAGCCCGAGTATCCCGAGGGTGTTTCGCTTTCACGCAACGCCAGCGAGGCGGAGAAGGCGTGGATGCGTGAGAACCCGGTGACGGGTTTGCAGTTTGATGTGGGTGATGTGCCGCAGGGCACGCTGGTGTGCCCGGGCGAGTACGCGCCGATGGAGGGGATCATCATGGCGTGGGAGGACACGAGCCTCGACACGCTGAAGGCGACGATGATCCGTCACATCACCACGACGGGCAACGCCAAGGTCTTCATCTACTTTGATACCGCCGGCGAGCAGACCACGGGTTTGAACGCGATCTCCGCGGCGGGCGCGAACATGTCGCGTGTGGTGCCGCTGATCCGGACCACCGACAGCATCTGGGCCCGCGACTACGGCCCGCGCTACTCCTACGAGGGCGACGTTCGCGTCATCAGCGACCACACCTACAACGTCACCGCGCGCACGAACGACAACACCCTGCCCATCGGCTTTGCGGCCTTCAAGAAGCACAAGCTCTACACGCTCCCGCTGATCCACGGCGGCGGCAACTACCACCTCAACAGCATCGGTGAAGGTCAGGCCACGCGACTGATCGTCAACGAGAACCCAACGCTCACCGAGGCGCAGATCATCAGCCTCTGGCAGCAGCACTGGGGCCCGACGACCAAGATGTGGGCACCCTTCTCCACCACCGTCGATGCCACGCAGCACATCGACATGTGGATGCAGATCATCGGCGACCGCAAGGTCATCATCAGCGACTGGCCCAACAACAGCGGCTCGGCGCAGGACGTCATCTGCGACAACACCGCGGCGGACTTCATCTCGCGCGGGTGGACGGTGGCACGCACGCCGGCCTTCACCGCCGGTGCCAACAACACCCACTACACCTACACGAACCTGGTCATCTGCAACAACCTGATCATGGTCCCGCAGTACAACACCGCGACGGTCGCCACCGGCGGGCAGACCTCGGCGCAGATCAACGCCGCGGCGATCGCGACGATCCAGAACCTCGCGGGCCCGGCGTACACCGTTGTGGGCGTTGACTGCCAGAGCATTGTCCAGCTCTCGGGCGTCATGCACTGCATCGTCATGCACGTGCCCGTCAACAAGAACGGCGTGAACCCCGGCGTCTACGTCCGCACGCCCAACGGCGGCGCGAGCTTCGATCCCGCGCAGACCGTCGCGATCAACTGGATCAGCGACGACGACGAGAGCGTCTCCAACGTTGACGTGCAGTTCTCCAGCGACGGCGGCTCGCAGTGGACCACCGTCGCCTCGGCGATTCCGGACACGGGCACATTCAACTGGACGGTCCCCGCGGTTGCCACCACGCAGGGGCGGATCCGCGTGGTGGCCCGCGACGCGCAGGGCAACACGGGCAGCGACCTTTCGGATACGGACTTCGTCATCAACGCCCCGGCGGTGAAGCTCGCGCTGGCGAGCTCGAGCGCCACCGACCCGGCGAACTGGGGCACGAACAACGGCAACGGCCGCGTTGATCCGGGCGAGACGCGCCTGCGTCTGACGGTCAACCTGCGTAACGACGGTGCACTGCCCGCGCAGAACATCAGCGCGGTCTTGAGCAGCAACCAGCCGGGCGTGGACGTGATCCAGGGCTTCACGGGCTTTGCCGATCTGAATACGGGGCAGAGCACGGGCAACTCGACGCAGCTTGTCTTCTCGCTCGCGGGGACGCACCCGTGCGGGTCGGCGGTCAACTGCACGCTCGATGTCTCCTACGACGGCGGCTCGGTGAGCATCCCCGTGACCATCGCCACCGGCACGCCCGGCGGCAGCGGCGCGGCGCAGACGTTTACCTTCAGCGGGCCCGCCTCCGCGATCCCCGATAACAGCAGCGTCGGCTCGACCACCACGGTGAACGTCACGGGCCTTGCGGGCACCGGGAATATCGCCGACGTGGACTTCCGGTTCAACGGCACAACGTGCAGCACCACCGCGACCTCCACCACTGTCGGTCTGAACCACTCGTACGTCGGCGACTTGCAGGTCACGCTCACCAGCCCCGCGGGCACCAGCGTGGTCATCATCGACCTGATGGACGGCGGGAACAACAGCGGCAACAACTTCTGCAACACCGTGCTGAACGACAGTGCAACGACCACGATTGAGAGCCGCACGTCGGCGAATGCGCCGTTCACCGGTTCGTTCAAGCCCACCAACCCGCTTTCGGCTTTCAACGGTCAGCCCGGCAACGGCGTCTGGACGCTGCGGGTGCGTGACCTGGCGGCGGGCGACACGGGCTCTGTCCGCAACTGGAGCGTGGTGATCTCACCGGCGCTCAGCCCGACGTGCGCCGGCGCGGTTGCGCGGTGCCCGGCGGATATCGCGTACGACGACGGCACGCCGCTGGATCAGGCGCCGAACCCCGGCGCGGTGAACAACGGCGTGAACGAGGGCGACTACAACGCGTTCTTCAACACGTTCTTCCTGACTGGTCTGGCCGAGCAGATCACGGCGGACATCGCCGACGACGCGGGGGACCCGCTGCCGGCGCTCCCCGGCGCGGTGAACAACGGCGTGAACGAAGGCGACTACAACCTGTTCTTCAACACGTTCTTCAACTGCTGATCGCGCGTTTGTCGCCATCGGCGGCGAACTGAACTGGTCAACTGAGCATAATGATCAGCCCCGGTGTGCGAACGCCGGGGCTGTTTCTTTCTGGGCACTTCGGGTAGTCTCGGGGTGTGATGAATGAACCTTCTGAGCGTGATGAACATGCGGCTCGCGGCGGTGGGGGTGAAGTGCCTGAAGCGAATGAGCTGATGCGCGAGGTGTACGCGCAGTTGCGGGCGCAGGCGCAGAAGTGGTTGCATGAGAAGGACGGGGGAAGGGTTGGCGGGGAGGGTCGAACGCTGTCGGCAACCGCGATGGTTCACGAAGCGATGGTGAAGTTGGGCAGTGGGCGTGAAGTGCCTTGGGCGAATCGGGCGCACTTTTATGCGGCCGCAGCGCAGGCGATGCGGTGGCTGTTGATCGACCACGCGCGGGCGAGAATGGCGAAAGAACGGGCATTTCGCGGGGTACGTGCGGAGCAGGTTTGGAAACTGGAAGGTGAACTGGTGGATGCGGAATCGCTCAGTGCGCTCAGCGGCGAGA
Organism: Phycisphaerales bacterium; assembly: GCA_032229765.1. Classification (GTDB taxonomy): domain Bacteria; phylum Planctomycetota; class Phycisphaerae; order Phycisphaerales; family UBA1924; genus JACVCS01. The sequence goes on from JAVTWO010000175.1 coordinate 25,132, forward strand.
GCATTTTGGCAGTCGAGGAAGCGCTCGCTCGCTTGGAGAGGCAGGAGCCCGAGGCGGGGGAGGTGGTTCGGCTGCGGTTTTATGCGGGTTTGTCGGTTGAGCAGACGGCCGAGTGCATGGGTGTTTCGCAGCGAACGGTGGCGCGGCTTTGGAGTTATGCGCGGGTGCGGATGATGGACGAGCTGAGCGGCGGAAAAGCCGGGGCGGAGTGACGGACGGAGTGTGGTCGATGAGCGAGCTGAATCGGAGACGCGTGCGTGAGCTGTTCATGGATCTGTCGGAACTGCCGACGGCGCAGTGGCGGGCGGCGCTGGAGGCGATGACCCAGGAATCGGCGGAGGTGCGTGCGGAGGTTGCGCGTCTGCTGGAGCTGGATGAGAAAGCGCGCGGGGTGAACGGGGCCTCGGGTGCGGGGAGTGTGGCGGGGTTCATGGAGAATCCCACCGCGACGACGCTGCCGGTCTTCAAGCCCATCAGCGAGAAGGTTGGCAGCAAGATCGGTGTGTACAAGCTGCTCGAAGTGATCGGCGAGGGCGGGTTCGGGACGGTGTTCATGGCGGAGCAGAGCATGCCCGTGCGGCGGCGGGTGGCGCTGAAGATCATCAAGCTTGGGATGGATACGCGGCAGGTCGTGGCGCGCTTCGAGCAGGAGCGGCAGGCGCTGGCGTTGATGGACCATCCGAACATCGCGAAGGTGTACGACGCGGGGGCGACGGAGACGGGGCGGCCTTTCTTCGTGATGGAGTACGTGCGCGGCGAGCCCATCACGCGGTTTGTTGCGGATCGGAAGTTGACGCTGCGGGCGCGACTGGAACTCTTGCTGCAGGTGTGCAGGGCGGTGCAGCACGCGCACACGAAGGGTGTGATTCACCGGGATATCAAGCCGAGCAATGTGCTGGTGAGCGTGGTTGACGGCAAGCCGCTGGCGAAGGTGATCGACTTTGGGATCGCGAAAGCGACGGGCGCAGCGGAGGGGCGGCTGACGGAGAAGACGCTGTTTACTGAGCACCGTCAGCTCATCGGCACGCTGGAGTACATGAGCCCGGAGCAGGTGGAGGGCTCGGCGGATATTGACACGCGGAGCGATGTGTACGGGCTGGGCGTGCTGTTGTATGAGATGCTGACGGGCGAGACGCCGATTGATGGGAAGCGGCTGCGGTCAGCCGGTCACGGGGAGATTGTGCGGATTATTCGGGAAGTGGACCCGCAGGTGCCGAGTGTGCGGGTGACGGGATCGGTGAAGAAGCGTGGCGCGAGTGCGGCGGGTGTGAAGGACGAGAGCAGCGGAGAAGGTGTGCGAGATCCGTGGCGTGTGCGCAGCGGGATGGCGGAGGCGGATGAGCATGTGCCGCGGATGCTGAGGGGTGAGCTTGATTGGATCGTGATGAAGGCGCTGGAGAAGGATCGATCGAGGCGGTACGAGAGCCCCAGCGAGCTGGCGGAGGACATCGAGCGGCACCTGACCGGGCAGCCGGTGCAGGCGGCCCCGGTGAGCAAACGGTACAGGCTGATGAAGTTTGTCAGGCGGAACCGTGCGGCGGTGATCGGCGGGGTGGCGGTGAGTGCGGCGCTGCTGGTGGGGCTGGCGGGGACGGCGTGGAAGTGGCGCGATGCGGTGCGGAGCGAGCGCGAGGCGGTGACGCAGGCGGAACTGGCGGGGCGGAACGCGATGCAGGCACAGCTTGCGCGTGAGGAGGCGGAGCGGAAGGCCGAGGAAGCGGCGACGTACGCGGTGGCGGTGAACCTGGCGGCGGCGCAGAGCGCGATGCGGAGCGACGAGTACGCGGAAGCGCGGCGGCTGCTTGAACTGGTGCCGATGGAACGAAGGGGTTGGGAGCACGCGTACTTGATGAGGAAGGCGAAGGCGGTGGTGTGGGCGGGGACGAAGAGTTACTGCGAGCCTTCGTTTTCGGCGGATGGGCGGTACTTGTTGCTGGCGGGGTACGGTGATGATTCGCTTGTGATCAATCTGCGCGGCGAGAACGCGGGCGACGTGCGGGCGCGCATCCCGCACGGGTATCGCATGAAGATGAACGTTCAGGGAACGATGGTGGCGACGCTGCCGGTGCGAACGTCGACGAGTGGGATTCAGGCTGGCTCGACGGGTAATACCGGATCGGTCACCGGTGCGATTCGGCTTTGGGATCTCGACGGGAAAGAGATCGGGCAACCGATCTTCGCCAACGGCGTGGAGAGAGAGCAGCAGCAAAAGCCTGTGTCGATGGTCTTTGGGAAAGGGGGTGAGATTCTGACAGTGAATGGTGAGGGGGAAGGGCAATGGTGGAGCGCAAAGGGCGAGCGGAGGCAAGCCGCGGGAAAGTTGTCGGCGGACATACTCAATGTTCGGTTCAATGAGCGGGGTGATCGGCTGATCGCTATGCACGCGGATGATTCGCTCTCGGCGTGGAGCGTCGTTGAAGGCGGGCGTGTGGAGTTGGTCAAGCGGTTTCCGGGGAAGTTGGTCGGCTCGGCGTTCCCGATGGCGGTTCTTGAGAATGGCGACATGGTGGCGACATGGGAATCGGACCGGATCAACATTTGGAACGTGACCGATGGGGGTTCGAAGTCGAGTGCACAAGCACCGAAGGCGCCAGCGAACGCTCAGGCATATCAGGTCACGCCGGACGGCGAATGGGCGGTGCGGGTTGATCTGGCGCCGCCGCTGCGAATGAAGCTCGGGGTTCGAACGACATCGGAGCCAGTAGCGAGCCCGCAAGGACGAAACTCCTACGTCAATCGCTCGCTCACGGCGAACTCGCGTTTCGCTGTTATCAGTGGTACAAACAGCTACGAACATGCGGGCTCAGTTGAGATCTTTGATCTTGAACGATCCGAGCTTGGTGCGAGGTCATTGATTGAGTTTCCGTACGGGAATCAGAAGGCCGGCAAGTGTCGGTGGAGTCCGGATGGTCGCTTGGTGTTGTTGACGGATGTTGATGATGTCGATGGGCGGATGGCGGTGCTGGACTCTGGACTCTTGGATGGCCCGGATCGGTGGTGGTGGGATCCCGAATCGGAGTATTGGTTTGATGCCGAGATGCGGGGTGATGGCGGCGAGATGATCGGGGCGAAGCCCGGGAAAGACGGCAAGCTCGCGGTTGTTTCGCCCGATGGAAAGCGTCGGTTTGTGTTGGCGGGTGATCGTTTCATTCGGGTGGAGAGCGGGGCGGGTGTGCCGCTGGTGACGTTGCGGGCGGAGTACACGGTGAAGCAGTTGTTCATGAGCGCGAACGGGAAGAAGCTGGGGCTGATGTTTGATGATGATTCGCCCATGATCTGGGACATTAGCGAGCCGCGGGCATTGACGCAGATTGCCGATGAGAACGCGAAGCGGCAGCGGCGCGGCGAGGAGCTGGCGAAGCAGCTTCTCGAGGGGCCTTTGGCGATGGATCAGATATTCAACTCGCTCGGGAAGCGGGATGATCTGCAACGCTGGGAGAGGTTTGAGGCCGCGCTGGGTTTCCTTCGGCTGCGGCGGCCGATCGAGGAGGCGGCAACAGAAGAGTTCGATCGGCTGAAGTACCTGCTGCTCGATACGAAGCTCTTGAACGATCAGGCGAAGTCGATGGATCTCGTTTCGGCGAAGCTCGGGCGGCGTGAGCGAGAAGACCTTCAAAGAAGACTGCGGGGAACAGACCCGTCAGCACCAGTTCACATGAACGTCATCCGCTGGTCAATGGTCAATCGCATCGGCGGCGAGGAGAACGCCAGGCGCGGTGTGCGGTTGATGCGGGAGATCATGGAGAAGAGCGATGTCACCGCTGAGAAGCGGGTGACGTTGGCGATGGCATTGTACCGGTCGGGTGAGTATGCGGAAGCGTTGACGGAAGTTGAGCGAGCTCGGAGTGTGCCGGTGAATCGGGCGGACTGGGAGGAGATGCTGTACGCGATGGTGCTGAAGAAGTGCGGGCGTGAGGACGACGCGGTGAAGGCGTATCAGGGTGTGATCGCTCGAAAGAAGTCATGGGAGCAGAACAGCTTTGTTACCACGCTGGCGGCGGATATGAAAGAGCTGTTTGAGCCGGCGAGTAGCGAGAAGAAAGAGCCCCAGCAGCCGAAGTGAGTGGGTTTCTTCGTTGGTGGTATGCTCGTGCAATCGTGCGTGTGCAAGCGGTCAGATACGAATAAGTAGCGACATTCAAAGGAGGTTGGTGTGATGAACGGGGTAAGCAATCGGAACATCATGAAGCGGATCGGTCTGGCGGCGGCGGCGGTTTCGATCTTTGCGGGTATGGAGCTGGGTGGTTGGTCGCTGGGTGGGGCTTCGCGTGCGGCGGCTGCGGAAACGGAGTTGAGCGGTGCGCGTGCCGAGCCCGCTCAGGGGAAGCGGAAGCGTCGGCGTGCGAAGAAGGACAACCAGGGGCCGAATGTTGGAGCGCCGGGCACGCCCGCGGCTTTGACACCCGATGATCTTTCGGAAGAACTCGGGCTGGCATTCAAGGACGACGCGATCGATGAGCTGATCGAGCTGATCGAAGGCGGCCGCGGTGATGAGGCGGTGGAGAAGGTCCGACTGTTGCTGACCGATCGCACGGCCGGCGAGCGAGAGCGGCAGCGTGAGTTGACCCTGGCGCAAGGGATGGTGCTGATGCGGACGGGCGATCGGCGTGCGCGGGGCTCGCTGTTCAACATTGCCTCGGAGGGGATGAAGACGGAGACGGTGCGGCGGGCCGAGGTCTTGTGCATGGTCTTTGATGCGCGTTTCAAAGAAGGGACGAAGGGGCAGGCGGATTTACAGTCGAGAGAATCGTGGTTCGCGGCTTTGCGCGATGTTCGCGGAAGTATCGAGAAGCGGTTGGGGCAGGAGCAAACGCGGCTGAAGGAATCGGTGAGGCAGGGGCACGAGGGGAACATCCGCCAGGCAGCGAAGGACACACTCGATCTTGTTGAGCAGCACGCGGCGATTCGACTGGATATCGAGAACCAGCACGCTATCGCGGCTCGGCACGCGGAGTTGATCGAGAATGCCGCGGCGGATTTGAACCGGGCGATCGAGCAGAAGAAGGATCAGGCGGAGAAGATGAAGGCCGAGGGGTTTGTTGATGGAGGCGGGAAGAACGGCGGCAAGGGCGGCAAGCGCGGGCGTGATCGCGATGGCGACGGGAAGCCCGACGGCAAGCGGGGGAACAAGGACAAGGGGAAGGGTGGTGCGACGTGGGTTGGGAATGAGTACATCAAGGCCGGGAGTATTAACGCGGAGTACGCGCAGGCTCGGCGGTATCAGGAACTGGTGACGATGTTGTCGGATCAGCACCGCGAGGTCGTGCTGCACTTGGGCGGCAAGGCGAAGCCCGCAAAGATTGAGCCGGCAACGGTGCCGATGGATGTGAACTGAGGAGGCGGTGATTGGAAACGTGGCTCGAGGTGATTGGGCGTGAGCAACAGATTCAGGATGATCGCGGTCGGCTGATCGCGGTGCCCGGGGAGATTGCGCGCGGGTTGGAAGATGATGCGGAGTTGAAGCTGATTAAACAGATCGATGCGAAACGCCCGCGGCAGAAATCAAGCGGAGAGCGGTACGGCATGTTCATGCTGTTGCTGATTCTCGTGTGTGCGGCGTTGCTTTCGCGTGTTCTTGAGCAGATGGGGCTGGGCGGGTTTCTTTCGTATGTTGGAGGATGGGTTGGCGCGCTCGGGTTGTTGGTGTTTTTGCATTGGCCCTACGCGCAGATGGAGCGGCGGAAAGAGGCGGCGAGCTTGTTGTGGTTCAGGCGGTGCGGGGTGTGTCAATCCAGTCTACGCGGGTTGGTGGTGCAGGAGGACGGGTGCGTGGTGTGTCCGGAATGCTCGGCCTCGTGGCGTGCGGGGCGGTTCGGGTCGGAGGTCTTTCTTGATCGATTGAAGAAGATCGCGTTGGATGAGAGCGTGCGGCGGCGGTACGTGGACGTTTTC
>JAVTWO010000176.1:0-15512 GCA_032229765.1 Phycisphaerales bacterium
CCAGAGGCCTGAAGAAGACATCCCCCGACCGCCCCATCAGCACACTCGAAAAGACATGCCCGATGGCGAACGTCATGCAGATCGACAGCAGCAGACCCTTCACCCACGCCGACCGGCCGAAGACCATCGCCCCGGCCATCCACGCCGCCACCACCGGTGCGACGATGCAGTACGAGTTCCCCTCCGTCCGCGGGTTGAACAAAACCGCGTACGCGCTCGCCAGCGCCAGCCCCACCAGCGCCCCACGCAGCGTGCCATACCGGCGCACGGCCCAGAAGCACAGCCCCGCCGTCACTCCCGCCGCGAGCAATCGAATCGGCCCAAACTGCTCCAAACTCACCTGAACGCCCAGCGTGTTGACCACGTTCCGCAGATCCGCAAACGCGCGACCGTCGAAGGCCGCCGCCTGCTGAATCTTGCTCAGCCCCGCCTTGCACTCGCTGAGCACAAAGGCCCAGTCCGTGTGCATCGCAAAGGGCAGCACCGCGAAGACCGCAGCCCCCACCAGCAACCTCCACCACAACTTCATCGGCCACATCCCCAGCAGCAGCAACGCCGCCACCAGCATGACGGGTTTGCACATCAGCCCGAAGACGCACCACCCCACCACCCCCCACCACCGCCGCTCCGCCGCCGCCACAAACGCGAGCACCATTGCGGCACCGAGGGGCATGTTCGTCTGCCCGTTGCGGATACTCCCCTCGCACGCAATCGCAAGCAGCAGGCTCAGCACGAAGAAGACATCCACCCCGCCGCCGCCACCCGCCCGCGCCGTCATCTCACCATCGCGTGCTTCAATGTGCCGCCGTGCAACGCCCCCGCGCCATAGCCCTTCCCCCAGCCAACTCCATCGTCCCGCCTCATCCTCACCCATCGGCGTCAGCACCGCCCGGTTCACCACCCGGCTCAATCGCCACGCCGCGTACCCCATCAGCACCACCCACGTCCCACGCCACACCGCCTCACCCACCGCCCGAGGCAATCCCAGCATCGGCACAAACAACACCGCGCCCTGCGGCGGGTACAGCCACCCATCCGCCCCCGCCCCTTCCGCATACATCGTCCGCGTCTGCACCCACGCCGTCGCCGCGGTGCGATAGTTGTCCGTCACCGAGCTCTTCGTATTCCCCTTCTCATCGAGCTTCGTGCTCAGCCCGATGAACACCGCCAAAGCCAGCACCACGCCCCACACCACCACCCCCGCACGCACCGTCCCCGGCTCGATCCAGTTCCGCACCGTCAGCACATGCTTGAAAATCTCGCCCATACGCACGCGAGCATAGCCGAACGCACCGAAGCGTCCTGCTTCACCACCACCAATCTCATCACGCCCCCGCAGCACGCCCCTTCATCGCCCGCTCAACAAACCCGCCGTACGTCTCAATCTCCGTTCTCGCCTTCAGCCACAGCAGGTACCGCCGGAGCCGATCCGTCAGCCGCTGACCATCAAGCCTTCGAACATGCTTGGGCAAACCGAACCCGCCCGCGCCGCTCAGCTCGCACAGCTCCCACGGATGAAAGTACAACGCCGCGTAGCCGTCGCTGCTCAGGCACCAGCCCGTCATGAGCTTCGTCCAAGCCAACGGCACATTCTTGAAGCTCAACCAAAACAAGGGCCAGCGGACCATCGGCGTCGCCGCCGCCGGGATCTTCATCAGCTCCCCCGCCGCCGTCGCCTCGACCGACCAACGCCGAGGCGAGAAGAACTTGTTGTACCGCCCCGGCAGCCAAATCGGATTCTCCGACGAGTGGTACACATACCCCGCCCCACGCACCGCCCGCGCGTCCGTCGGCGCCATCCGCGGCCGGCGAAACCCCTCCACACGCACCAGCCGCTCTTCGACGCCCGCCGACCGCAGAATCTCCAGCAGCGCATCCCGCGACCGCGCCAGGTCCGCATCCTCGAACCGCGAGTGATCAAACCCATGACTGGCGATCTCGTGACCGGCCTTCGCCGCACGCACGATCAGCTCCGGCGCGTGCTGCGCGATCCGCGCCGTGGTAAAGAACGTCGCCCGCACGCCCACCTCATCCAGCAGATCCAGCGTCCGCGCGATCCCCTCCGCCCCGACGCGCAGCGTCTCCGCGTCGCTGATGGAAAAGCCGAACTCGCGCGGGATATCAAACTCCTCCGCGTCGAAGCTCAGCAAAACCCGCGCACGCTTACTTGTACCTTCCACGCAGCCAGTTCCATCGCACCTTCCCCAGGTCGCCCAGCATACGCACCGGCTCGGTGGCCAGGTTCACCTTCGTCGGCTTCTTGCGGTGCGCCCGCGCCACCTTCGCGGGGATCTCCACCACGCTCAGCCCCAGCCGCTTCGCCACGAAGAGCAGCTCAACATCAAAGCTGAACCCCGACAACCTCGATCGGCTGAAGATCGCCTTCGCCGCCTCACGCCGGAACCCCTTCACCCCCGCCTGCGTGTCCTCAAACCCAAGCCCCAGCCCCGCCCGCACCACCTTGTTGAACGTCCAGCCCATCACCCTTCGAAGCCGCTTGGTGTTCCGCCGCTCTTCGAACGACTCGTGCCGAGCGCCGATCACCACGTCGAACCGCCCGAGCTTCTCGATCATCTCGGGCAGATGCTCCTCGGGCAGATACGCCAAGTCCCCGTCCATGAACGCGAGCATGGGGCTCTCAACCACCCGCATCGCCCGCCGAACCACCTCGCCCTTGCCGCCGTTGGGCGTCAGCGCCAGCAGCACCACCCGCGCATCTTCGCTTCCCATCAACCGCCCATCCGCACCCATCTCCGCCCCGCCGATCAGTCCCAACCGCGACCTCACCAGCTCCACGCTCCCGTCGCGAGAGCCGTCGTCGGCGATCACAAACCGCACCTCCGGATGCTCCGCCGCGTACGCGCTCACCGCGTCGAGCGTCTTCGGCAGCGTTGCCTCTTCGTTGTACACGGGCATGATCACCGACATCACCACGCCCGTCGGCGGGCGATCCGCGCTCAAACCCGCCTTGCCCGTCTTCATTTCCACCGCCACCGGTGCCGTCGGCGAGAGCGCACCGCCACCTCCGGGGCCCTTCGCCGCTGTGCCGCCGCCGTCACTCTGCTGACGCTCAACCAAATCCGGCCCCTGTATCCCCCCGAACCATCCCCCCGCTCGCCCCCACGCAGATGTACAGCAGAAAGTCTAGCGACAACCCTCCACGCCGCCACCTTCCCGCCGGGCTTTCTCACCCGTCCCCGCATCGCCCGCACTCACCGGCTTACCCATCCTTCCAATCAACGACCACCACCACCCCTCACCCCCCACCGTCACCCATACCCCGTCCGAGAACCATCGACCGGATCACTGCCCACGCAGGCCGCCGACGATGTTCAGCGGTCCACCGAGGTGACGGGCGAACGCGCCGCCGGCAAGCTTTGCTTGTTCGATGGGTTCGGAACCGTGATCGGTTGTGTGCGTTGACGAGCGATCTTCGCGGCAAGCTCGGCGGCGTAGGCCTCGTCCTCGCGCACGGCCGTCACGTACGTCGGTTGCAAATCACGCTCGACAAGCTTCGGATCGGCGTGGCGGCCGCCCATCCGCACCGAGACGGGCGAAGGCCGCCAGCCCGGGTAGTGCACACGCTCGACGATCACCCGGATGGTCATGATGGAATCGCGAAATGCAACCGAGGCGGCGCTCGGATCGACGAGCATTGAGCCTGAAGTGGGTGCGGCACTACCGCTCGTCACCGGCGCGAACTCGATCCGCACCACGCGTTGCAAGCGGTCGGCGACATCCTCAAGCCCGCGGATCTGTGCCGAGCTGGGCTGCGTGGTGAGCACACCCGCGCCGGCGTCGACACGATCAAGCTCGAATCGCTCGCTGCGCAGAACCTCACGCGCTGCCTGAAAGACCTCGCGGTACTCACCACCCGACACCGCTGAGCGGGCCTCACCCTTCGCCGCACAGCCGCCGAGCGTTGCGACCAGCAAGCACCCCAGCGCAAGCGGCGCGAGCACGTATGCCTCGCGACAAACAGTGCGAAGATTGTTTGCGAAGTAGGTGGCAAGAGAAGAGACGGTCATGCGTGTGCTCACAATCATCATCGAAAGTCGGCGGATGCGTGCGGCCTACGAGAGTGTACCGAGCGTTCCGGCACAGCGTTGGATGTCCTCCCACACGCTTCGCACGTGGACCTCTTGCGTGGCGCTGCCGCCGATGGAAAGGCGGAGGACGTATCGCGCGGGAAGATCGCCCGCGGGCAGCACCGCGTGCGTGAGCAGGTGCCGACCTGTGGCGTTCACCGCCTCGAGCAACCGAGCATTCATCGCGTCGGTCTGCTGAGTCGATTGGCCTTTGGTTGGCTTCAGTCGAAAGCACACAAGGCTGAGCCCGCGCGGGGCGGCGAGCTCGAAGCGGTTGTCGTTCTGCACGTAACTCTCGAAGAGCTGCGCGAGGCGGATGTGCTCGCGGATGAAGGATTGAAGGCCTGTTGTGCCGTAAGACCGCATGACGAACCAGAGCTTCAGTGCGCGGAAGCGTCGGCCGAGGGCGATCTGCCATTCGCGGTAATCCACCACCGCGCCCGAATCGCTCGCGGCGTTCTTCAGGTAGCTCGGCGCGATGGCGAGTGCCGCGGTGAGAGCCTTGCGGTCCGCGACGTAGAAGGCGTCGCAATCAAAGTTCGTCAGCATCCACTTGTGCGGGTTGAAGCAGACCGAGTCGGCCAGCGTGAGGCTCTCGCAGCGCTCATCGCCCCAGATTTCTTTGCGAAGCTCTGGGCAGATCGAGGCGACGCCCGCCATCGCGCTGTCAACGTGGAGCCAGGCGTTGTGCGTGCGGGCGATGGTGCCGGCGGCGCGGATGTTGTCGAAGCCCATGCTGGCGGTGGTGCCGGTGGTGGCGCAGATGAGCACGGGAACTCGCCCGGCGCGTACATCGTTCTCAACCGCGGCTTGCAGCAGATCGGTCCGCATCGCGCCGCGGTCGTCGACCGGGATCAAGCGAACGCCGCTCTGATGTGAACCGTGGCCGATCGGACCGATGAGGTTCGCGTCGTGCGCATCGGGATTGGGCCCGGCGCACAGCCCCGCGACCATCGCGGCTTTGATCACCGAGGAGTGCGCTTGCGACGATGTGTAGACCATCATCGCCGGCTGCGCGGTGGCGTTCGGATTCGCGGCGCAGAAGCGGTTAAGGGCACGCTTTCGAGCGGCGACGAGGGCCACCAGCATCGCCTCGCTGGCGGTGGTGAGGATGACCGAGCCGCCGGGGAGGAACGCGCCGCCGGGTTCGCGCTGGTTCCAGAACCGCTCGGGCAAACCAGCGAGTCGCGCGAGCCAATCCAGCACGCGGATCTCCAGCTCCGTGCACGCGGGGCTCGTCGCCCACAGCATCCCCTGCACGCCCAGACCCGCCGAGAGCATCTCACCCAAGACCGACGGCGGCGAGGCGTTCGCCGGGAAGAAACCATAAAACCCCGGGTGCTGCCAGTGCGTCACACCCGGCATGATCAGGCTCTGCACGTCGTCCGCAAGGGCTCGCCAGGGCTCGGGCTGCGCCGGTGCGTGCATGGGCAGCACGCTGAGCAGATCGCCCGGCTTGCTGAGCGACCGCACCGATGTGACCTCGCCGGGCGTGAACGATGCGCGGGCGGACGACGCTTGCTGGGGCTTGGATGTGGTTGCTTCGGCAGCATTCGAGAAGAGCCCCAGGGCCTGGTAATAGTCGGCGATGAACGAAAGCACCTCGCCACCGGCGTGAAGAAACTCCTCGCGCGACATGTGACGGAATCCAGAGGCGGGGCAGTGGGCGTGCGGCGTTGGATCAAGCTTCACGTTGCGAACTCCCTCGCGTGTCGATTGAACGGCTCACGAGCGTAGCGGTGCGCTTCGGGGCCCGACCGCGAGCAACGTCGAAAAAGAAAGAAAACGCCCCCGGCGAAAAGTGCCGGGGGCGAGAAAAGACGGTTGGTTCCTGCGAACAGTCTTGATGACCGCTCAGATCAAGAAGTGTGATTACTTCAGCAGTTCGCGGAGCATTTCTTCCTGCCGCTCGAAGAAGCCGGGGGAGAAGTCGATCCCGAAGTGGAAGCGGAAGTTGGGGTTGATGCTGACCATCCGGCGGATCTCGTTGAGAAGCTTGCGGGCCCGACCGACCTCGGGGGCGCGCTGCTCACGCGGCATCTGCTCGGCAACGCTCACCGCGAGCTGGTACTTGCGGATCGTTTCACGCATCGTGTCCTCGACGCGCTGGGCCTCTTCCGTGTACCGCTCGATGAACTTCGTCGCCTCCGGAGCAACGAACTCGAACTCCGTCAGGCCCATCGCCTTCGCGAGCTCTTCCTCGGTATCCGCAACGCCCTTGGCGAACTTGGTCTTCACGGCCAGCTCGGCCGTCATCGTCAAAACCTCGTTCGGCGGATTGACCTGGATCTCGCCGGTCTGATCCTGGAACCACGTGACGTTGCCGTTCTCGTCGATGGTGCACGACAGCGGCTCGCGGATCTGCATCGACCGCATGATCTTGGTGTCGCGACCGGCCCAGCGGCTGCGCTCTTCCATCTTCGCGAGCATTTCCTCGAGCTCGATGCCCTTCACCGCGACGAGGTTCCCGCTCCAACCGGTGCAGGCGCCGATGTCGCCGTTACGCATCATGTAGAACTCTTCGAGGGGCCAGGGGCTCATCGCGGCGGCCGAGATCGCCGACTCGATCCACGCCACGGTGCGGAACTTCTTCTTGTAGACGTTCTGGAAGAGCTCCGCGAAGCGGTCGGTTTCGAGCCCGTAACCGCCGCCGGAGTTCACGCGGATGACCACAACATCAACGCCGGCTTTTTCGAGGATCGGCACCACATCGGCGAAGGCCTTCGCGGAGATGTGCACGCCGACCATGTCGCCGTATTTGCCCTGCTTGTTCGCGGGCGGACCGAAGTGCAGCACCGCGATGCGGGTAGCACGCCCGGTGAGGGCACGGTCGCGCGGGTTGTTCGAAGGCTTCTTCTCCCCGGTCACCGCGGCGGTGTCGGCCTTCTTGCCCTCGTCCTTCTTCGCTTCGTCCTTCTTGCCCTCTTCCTTCTTGGCGTCGGGCTTCTTCTCGGCGTCCTTCTTGCTGTCGTCCTTCTTTGCCTCGGGCTTGGCTTCACCCTTCTTCGCGTCGTCTTTCTCGATCTTCTTGATGTCATCGCGCGAGATGATCCGCGTCTGGGTCTTGCCGTCCTTAGTGATCTTCACCACCACGAACTCGGACTCGTCGCGCTCGATCACACCCTCGATCACTTCGCCGGACTTCAGCGTCACCTTGTCGGCCCAGACCGACGCGGTACCCACGAAGGCCGCGAACGTGAAGGCCGCACACGCGGCAACGGTTGTCATCCATTTCTTGATATTCATGATTTCACCTTCGTACTGGCGGAGAGGCTTGGTTGTTGCCCGCGTTGTCGGGGCATTGAGCTTTCTGCTGCTATCCATCGAACAGATGCTGAAGGCAAGGCTGACCGTGCTTCGATGCCGCGATCACTTGTCCAGACGCATCTCGGTCTTGATGCGTTCGATGATGACGTTGATTTCGCTGGTGATTTCCTTCGGCGCACCCTGGATCGTCTCGGGGCTGATGGCCTCCTCGTACTTCTCAAGGTCACGCTTGACGTTGTTCAGCAAGCCCAACTGGCGCCCTCGCTGGGCGTTGCGCTCCGCGGGGGTGCGGCCGTTGATCTGGATCCGCTGGAACTCGCGGATGTTCTTCAGCACGCGGGCCTCGGCGGAGGAAATCTCGCGCGACCACTGCGTCAGGATCCGCAAAGCCCTTTCCCCGCGCACGGCGTAGTTGCGTTCGATGCCCAGGGTCGAGACCAGTTCGTCCTCGTTGTTGACGGTGGCCCGGCTGATGCCCAGGTCACGCGCGACTGTCGCGGTGAGCGTGAGCACGTCGTTGCCGCGGAGGCGGACAAGGTCTTCCATGGTGTCGCGGTACTCGGGGTTGCCGCCGTCCATGAGAACATGCTTGCCCGTCAGGTCTTCGTAGAACTCGGGCTTGCCGTCCTTCATGGTGTACGAAAGGAGCCCGTCGCTACGCGACATGGCGCGGGCGATACGCGTGGGGTAGCCCGCGGCGCTCATGAGGCCCTCGAACTTGCCCAGACGCAGCGAGCGCTGCTTCTCACGGACAACCTCGTCACCACGACCGGCGAAAAGGAAGTTGAGGTACCCCACGCCGCCCACTCGGGCGTTCTCGGAGAAGTAGAGTTCCTTCATCGCCAGGGCGAGGAACGCCGAGGGGCCCATGGCCTTCTTGACCCAGCCGATGATGCGGGGCTTTTCGCCCTTGCGGTTGACGAACTCTTTGTCGTCGCGGAAGTCGTCGTTGAAGATCGTCGCCAACTCCGCGGCGCGGAAGACGGCGTTCCAGCTCAACTGACCCTGGAGCTGGGCGTAGTCGTCGTAGGTCTCGCCGTTGATGGTGTACGAGGCGTCGAAGACCAGCAGGATGATGTCGGGCTTTTCCTTCTTCGCCTCGGCCATCGCGCGCTTCATGGGGGTCTGCGAGAAGTCGCGCCCGAACTCGCCGCGGAAGGGGATGACGAAGATGCGGGTCGTCTCCGGGTCTTCCCACTTTTCGACGTTCTTCTCCTTCATCGCCGGTTCGCTGTTGGCGGAGCTGGCGGTGCCCTCGTCGCCGCCGGGCTGCGCCAGGGCAACGGTGGGGACGGAGAGCCAGCACGCCGCGGTGGCGGTGAACAGGCCCAGGACGCTCGCGAGATTCCGAAGCTTCTTCCGCATATTCCAAACTCCTGCTCAACTAGAAGGACCTGTTGGTACGTCGCTGTTGATCCTCTGTCGAGTGTGAAGACTTTCTGTCTGTGTATACGTTCAACTGCGTCGGAACGATACCCGAAAACACCGAATGACCGCGAACCGTGCGAACCCCGACCGTGCTTTGAAGAGGTCGGAGAACCGGTGGTCAGACGCCCAGCCTCGCCGCGAGTTCCATCCCTTCGCTTTTTGTCGCGATTCGACCCTCCAACTGGGCGTCGTAGACACCGTCCAAAACCCGTCTAAAACTCGGGCCGGGCTTCATTTTCAGTGTTTTCTGAAGATCATCCCCCGAAACAAGGGGTTCTGGCCAAAGCCCGCAACCAATCTTGGCGAGGCTTTGCAGCTCGTCTTCGATCTTCGCGACCGAGCCCGGTTGGTCGGCCGACACTGTCTTGACCTGCTGGGCTCGAAGCAGTTCCAACGATTCCAAAAACCCGGCGCGGGCGGCCCGGCGTTTCTTCGCCGCCACGCTCAGGCTCGTCCAACTTGTCACAAGATGATGGTGGCACGACAACGCGGCCGAAAGTTCGCTCGTCTCATCGTTCGACAGGCACAGGGCCTTGCGCCAGCGCCGCACGAGCGCCGGGCCGGCGTGTTCGTCGATGGTCGGTGGGTGCGTGTCAGACGATCGGCCGTGACGCAGCAGGGCCCACATCGACAGCGCGTGGGAGAAGCTTGGAGCGATTGAAGTCGTCGAGTTGCGTGAAGCTCGCACGATGCCGTCGATCAGGAAGTCGTCGCGGCTTCGGCTCGGGGCTTTCAGCCTTTCGAGCGCCGTGGAGTTCGTCGCGCCCTCATCGCTCGTGTTGACCGCGATGGTCTTCGTGTCTTCGTTGAGCACTTCGGACGCCAGGTGCAGTTCATCCAGCAACGCCGCGGCTTGGGCGCGGCTGGGGTGTAAGAGCATTCGGCGGATCTCTTCGCCGATGCGTTCGCGGCTGACGCCGTGGAGATCCTTCGCGTGCGTGCGGATGGCGTGGGCGGTGTCGGGTTCGATCACGAAGTTCAGCCGGGCGGCGAATCGCACCGCACGCAAGGCCCGCAGGTGATCCTCGGCCAGTCGCTGCTCGGGATCGCCCACGGCACGGAGCAGCTTGCGGTGCATGTCGTCCACGCCGCCGACGTGATCGATGACCACGCCGCCGAGGGGCGAAGACTCGGGCCCGCATTTCAGCGCGGTGGCGAACGGATCGAGGAACAGCGCGTTGATGGTGAAGTCCCGGCGTTTGGCGTCCTCGGGCGCGGTTGAGAACTGCACGCGGTCGGGCCGACGTTTATCGAGGTACTGCCCGTCGGTGCGGAAGGTGGCGATCTCGATCACGCAGTCGCTGGCGGGGTTGGCCGGATCGCGGACGAGCATGACGCCGAAGTGCTCGCCGACGCTGTGGGCCTTGGGAAAAACGGCGCGGACGTCCTGCGGCGTGGCGCTGGTGGCGACGTCGTAGTCGGTTGGATGTAGACCGAGCAGTTCGTCACGGACGCACCCGCCGGCGAAGAGGGCCTCGTGCCCGGCGTCGCGCAGCATCGCCACCACCTTCTCGGCGGCTATGCGCGCCCGGATTGGATCGCTCGCACGGGCCATGACTTCGCCGATGAGGGTAGTGCGGCTGGTTCGCGTGCCGATCGGTCGCGCCGATCGCGCGATCATCGCGGCTCCGCTTCACGCCTTGGCGTTCGCGCGTGCGGCGCGGGCCTGATCGAGGAAGTCGACGCCGCGGCGCATGTGGGGGATGACGATGGAGCCGCCGACGATGAGGGCGATGTCGAAGCACTCCCAGAGTTCTTCGTCGCTGACGCCGACGCTGATGCACTGGTCGATGTGATAGGCGATGCAGTCGTCGCAGCGGAGGACCATGCTGGCGACGAGGCCCAGGAGTTCTTTGGTTTTCACATCGAGGGCCCCGGGCTTGTACGCCGCGGCATCGAGGTTGAAGAACCGCTTGGTCGTCAGCGTGGCGCCGGTGGGCTGCGGGCCGGGTGAGATTGGCGAGGAGCCAGCGGTCGCGGCATGATCGTGCGTCGCGGCGGCCGAGGGCGAGGACGGCGAATCCCCCTCGCGGTCCCCCCCGAGGATTCGACGGTTCAGCCGGGTGCGGAAGGCCTGGAACTCTTCGTATCGGTTCATGGTCATGAAGCGTCAGGGCGCTGGGGTGCGGAATCAACTGATGGACCGAACCGCCCGCTCGAAGGGGCCGACCGTCGCCGCGGTGAACATCACGCACGCAGCAGCCGCCCGGTCTGGTAGGCTGCACGTCATCATGAACACGACGAACGAGCGTCCCCCGGCCAAGATCTTCGTCACCACCTCCGCCAGCGTTACCCGTTCGCGGCTCAGGGCCGTCGCGGTCACCACAGCGCTCATCCTCTTCGCCGGCGGCGTGCTGCCCACCGCGGCCCTGGCGCAGATCACCTTCCAACCCGAGAAGAACCCCCCAACCACGCCCACCTCCGCACCCGACCAAGGCCCGATGCAAGTCCCTGTCCCCGCCGACAAAGCAACACCCCCCACCACCCCCGCGCGCACTCGGCAGACCGAACCGCCAGCCCCGCGCAAAGCCATGCCGCGCCCGACGAAGGCCGACCCGCTCCCCGACGTCACGCCCAAAGACCTCGACGCCGCCGTAGTGAAGGGTGTTGAGCTGCTGCTGTCGATGCAAGAGAGTTTCGAGCCCGGCAAGCCGGCGTGCGAGTGGCCGTACGAGGGCGTTTATCGCGTCAATCGGCAGATCCCCATCGGCTACCGCGTCGGCGGCACGGGGATCACCGCCACCGCGCTCGTGCTCGCACCCGGGTATGACAAGGACGAGAAGCGTCAAGAGGCCGTGGCGCGGGCGTGCGCGTTCGTCTGCGCCCAGCGCTCGCACCCGCTCATGAGCATCGAGGACTACGACGCCGGGTATGACGTCCGCGGCTGGGGGTACACCTTCGGCTTGGATTTCCTGCTGACCTTGCAACGTTGCAACGCCGTGCCCAAGGACCAAGCCGCGGAGGTCGACGCGGCGATGGCGCACTATCTTCGCGCCATTGAAGAGACGCAAATCCCCGTCTCCGGCGGCTGGAACTACGCCCGCCCCGACGGCAAGCAGACCAAGGCCGCCCCGTCGAGCTTCATGACCGCCAGCACGCTCATCACGCTCGTGCAGGCGCGTGCACAGGGCTACAAAGTCAACCAAGAGACCATCGACAAGGCGTGCGCGTTCCTGATCGCCTCGCGAGCGCAGACCACCGACGACGGCGTCGGCTCATCGATCTTATATAGTGGTACCGCCAACCCGCGCCGCAGCTCACAAAGAGAACTCCCCGGCGCGATGGGCCGGATGTGCGTCGTCGAGTCCGCGCTGACCATCGCCCGCGCCACCATCACCGACGACGCCGGAAAGAAAAAACCCGCCTCAAGCGAAAAGCACCTCAAGGCCGCGGTCGAAGCCTTCATCACGCACTGGGACGAGCTCGACAAACGCCGGATGCAGACCGGCACGCACATCGGCCCGTACGGCGTGGCCCCGTATTACTTCATGTACGCCCACCGCTACGCCGCGATGGCGACGGAACTCATCAGCGACGAGAACGACAAAGCCCGCCTGCGAAAAAACATGAACGCCCTGCTCTTCAGCGTCCGAAGCGAAGACGGCTCCTGGAACGACCGCGTCTTCCCCCGCACAGCGAACTTCGGCACAAGCTTCGCGATGATGGCGATCCTGTCGCCGAATCTGGCAGCACCGGTGAAACTCAACGAAGAACGGAGATAAACCCCAATCCCGGGGCGGCACAACCAGAAGAAAGACAAAATCGCGGGCAAGCTCTTGACGCGGTGGACGGGTGTTGGTAGCCTTGGAACGGTGATCGTCGCTGAGTCAACGATCGTCGGCAGCAGCCTCCGAAGAGGTTGATCAGGGATGTTGGTTGGAAAACCACTCTCTCGCTGCCCAGACGTCCGTGGGAACACGGGTGCGTCTTCTGGGACTCCTTTGCGGACGCACAGCGTCACGAAAGGGTGCGATATGGCGGAAGAAAATCCAAACGCGTCGTCACTGACCGAACAAAGCGATTTTTTTGAGACTACTTCTGGCAGATTGACAGAAGGTCTGCTTCGTTTCCAAAAGCGATTGCGTAGCTTGAAGTCAAAGTTTGTTTGGTATTATTCGCACACTCGAGACACCCAACTTGTGTTTACACGTGGGGCCGACGGTGAGTGGAGCCTGATTCTCAGAAAACTCATTTCGGCCCAAGCAGGTTACGAAAATAAATCCATCGAGAGAGCTTCTCTCACCGAACGAGCAGAGATGGCCTCCATTCTTCCGCTTTTCATCGAAGACTACGCGAAGGAGTCAAAGCGCAGGTACGAGCTCACCCAGAAAGCCCTGAAGGGTCTCGAAGCCGCACACGATCATCTGAATGAGCTGCTTGAAGGAGGTGCATGATCCATGTCACCTCAGAAATCCTGTGCTTTGCACCGTGAAGCCAAACGATGGTCCGGCTTGATCGCCGCGTGGATTGCCGTCTTGGGTTTGCCGGTACTGCTGTTCTTCGAATCGTTGAAGTCGATCTGCCTCCCTTTGACGGTGCCCTTGCCGTGCTATGCGTGGGTTGCCGCCGTGAGCCTCACCTTGGCAGGCCTCGGTCACCTGTGCGGGTACCACATTATCGAGAACATCGTCAAATCGGCAGTATTTGCCTATCGATTGACCCGCAAGGTTCACTAAACCACCTTCCCCAAGGTCTCTATCTCCACCGTCTGCACTCTGATTGTGCCCGCAAAAACTCTTTTTGCGGCCGTCGGCGCTCTGATCTCGGCCACAATCACTCTGATCTCGGCCACAAAAACTGTTTTTGTGGCCGTCAGCGCTCTGATCTCGGCCACAATCACTCTGATCTCGGCCACAAAAACTCTGATCTCGGGCACAAAAACTCTTCCGAAGCCCGCAGAAAGTGCGCTGAAGCCGGTTTTTTGCATGCTTTCGAGGATTCACGCTGAAGTGATGCCCGGATGCTTCCGAGAACCTCATCATCCGGCGGTGGCGTCCGTGTGGATGATCGCTCGCCGGGGAACCTTTCCTCATTTCAGGAGTTCACCGATGAGCGTTCTTCCTTCCAACCAGCTTCAGCAGATCCAGTTCTGCGAAAACCATCTCGCGCCCTGGGGCAATGAGCCAACTTCGCTGGGCCTTTCCGCCGCGCAGGTCACGGCCCTGACGAACGTGACCATGCAGGCGCGGCAGGCGTATAACGATGCCCAGACCGCACGGCTCGCCAGCAAGGCCGCCACCACCACGCTGAACTCGCGCGTCGCGGCGATGCGGGCGCAAGCCTCCGACCTCATCCGGCAGATCAAGGCCTACGCCCAGTTGCAGAACAACCCCGCCGCCGTCTACGCCGAAGCCCAAATCCCCGAGCCCGCCGCCCCCGCGCCGCTGCCGGCGCCGGGCAAGCCGCAGCTCTTCACCGTCACGCTCAACCCCGACGGCAGCGTCAACCTGAGCTGGGAAGCGGAAAACTCCGCCGCCAGCTCCGGCGCGTTCTTCTCGGTGTCGCGCAAACTCCCCGGCCAGTCGGCGTACGTGCCCATCGGCGGCACCAGCGGCTCGACGGTCGAATCCCGCCGCGCGTCGTTCACCGATTACACCGTCCCCGCCTCCGCCGCCGGCACCGGGGCGTCGTACATCGTCCAGGGCTACCGCGGAACCCGCGCGGGGACGCCCTCCGACGCCGTGATCGTGCAGTTCGGCGTGGATGGTGCGGGCGGGTTCACCAGCGCGACGATCGCCAACGCGCCGGACGCGCCGCGGCTGGCGGCGTAAGTGAGAACTCAAAGCTCAAAGCTCAGAACTCAAAGAAGACAAAGCAGACGCGGTTGCAGAATCGCGAAATGAAACGAAGCTCTTCTCAGCCCCGGCAACCATCCCGCCGGGGCTTTTTTCTGCGCTCGGGGGGTTCCGCCCATCAACCGCACAACATCCATTCGTTGATCGAAGCAGTTCAAGCGCCCAAAGCTCGTACCGACGTGCTGCGTTGCTCCTTCGCCTCTTTCTACTTTGAGCTTTGAGCTCTGAGCTTTGAGCTTTGACTTCTCAACATTGAGCTTTGAGCTCTGAGCTTTGAGCTTTTACTCCGTCCCCTGCTTCATATAAAAATGCACCGCCATGTTGCCGTAGACGTGCGTCTCCGGGCCGCGGCAGTTGGGGATCGTCAGCTCCGCCAGTTCCTTCCGCGCGTGCTGGGCGGCCAGCGCGTCGTCGAAGCCCGGCGGAAGCGGTACAGCGTTCCCGCCCTGGCCCTCGCCGTCGATCGCTTCGCGCCGCTTGCGACGCTCGGCATTGCCCCCACCCCCCCCACCGCTCGCGTTCCGCTCCGCGTATTCCGACTCGCTCACCCACCGGCCCTGCTCGTCTTGGATCAACGCCTCCGCACCGTGCTCCAGGTCGTCCGCCGCGGCGGCGAGCTGCTCCTCGCTGCTTGAAGCACGCTCCCCCCCGTGCTCCCGCATCGCGCGGTCGATCTCGTCGCGGTCCACGCCCTCGTCATCGAGGTCCGCATCGGTGAGCTTCATCCGGTGCAGGCTCTCACGCCGCGAGATCGCCGCCGCATCACCACCCCCCCCCGCACCGCCAGCCCCATCCACCCGCGGCGAGCGCCGCTTGCCGCCCGCTTGGCCATTCGCCTCGTCATCCCACCGGAACCGATCACGCTTGCTCTTCGACTTGTACTTCCCCTTCTGGGGGGGGGGGGGGGGGGGGGGGGGGGGGGGGGGGGGGGGGG
>JAVTWO010000176.1:15522-16032 GCA_032229765.1 Phycisphaerales bacterium
TGTACTTCCCCTTCTTCCCCCCCACCCCCCCCACACCCGGCACACCGACTGCTCCGGCCACACCCGGCGGCGCAAGAACCGGCGAATCGTCGTCCCCGCCGCCATCAAGAATCAACGGCCAGGGCGTCCGCAAAATAATAAACCCCGTGTCGCTCAACAGCGGGGCCAGTTCGCTCGCCTGCGACCGCACCCGCGCCCAGCCCAAGGCGTCCCGCACGATCGGGTACGGCGGGTCCATGAAGACCAAATCCACCGGCCTCGGACACCGCGCAACCGTGCTGCTCGCCAGCGCATCACCCAGAACCGCCTTGCAGCGATCGCCCGCCTTGAGCATGTCGATGTTCGCCTGCAGCGTCGCGAGCGCGGTTCTCTCACGCTCCACACACACGCACAGCGCCGCCCCGCGCGACACGGCCTCCAAGCCGATGGCGCCCGAACCCGCGAAGAGGTCCAGCACGCTGGCCCCCTTCACCCGCAGGCCCAGCATCGAAAAGAGCGACTCCTTCACGC
>JAVTWO010000176.1:16042-30884 GCA_032229765.1 Phycisphaerales bacterium
CACGCGATCGGGGATCGGGCGCGTGCCCATGCCCTGCGGCGACTTCAAAATCCGACGACGAAACTCCCCCGCGATGATGCGCATAAACCCAGCGTAGGGGCCGATTCACGCCGATGCACAGATGATGGGCAGAGGCAAAGTCGCCGCGTGGCAAAGCCAAACAGCGCACGCACGACCGGCCAAGGGCTCCTTCGCCGCTCAGCCATCTGGGCACTTGACCACTTTACTTCACACCAGTTCCAGCGTCGTCACCGGCGGCTTCTCAATCCCCGTCACCACCGACCACAAAGGCTTGCTTCCCGCGGGTGACTCAAGCAGCCACGAGCGGAACTGCCCCTTCTCGTCGTTGAAGTAGTCGTTCAACGCCGGCGAGCCGACGAAGATCACGCGGTGGATCAGCAGCAGGTCCTCGCTGGCGTATTCCGACTCCGCCGCCACACCCGCCATCGCGTCGGTCAGGCGTGAGAAGAGTCGGGCGTTCTGCCGAAGCAAGACGTCGGCATCGCGCCAGATGTAGTACCGCATCTTCAAATGGCTCGCCAGATCACTCGGGCGCTGCCGCATCAGGTCACACACCCCGCCCGGCCCGTCGATCGAGCGCCGCATCGATCGTGAGCCGCTGCCCGCGCCGTTGACGCCCCCGCCGCCGCAGCCTTTGTACGCCGGACACACGCCGCGTTCGAGCTGGGTACAGAACCCGCCCAGATCGTGCACCACCGCGCCGGAGATGATCACCGTCTGCACGTCGTTCATCGCGTGCAAATGTCGGACCAGGTCGAGCGTGAACCGCTCGCGCACGCCCATGTTCCGCCCCCACGCAACCAGATGGTGCTCTTCGAGCAACTCCTCGGCGCGCACAACCAGATCGTGCATCTGTTCAGCGGTATGGTGGGCGGCGTACGGCATCTCTTCATCCGGAACGTCCGCCTCGTCTTTCGTGCGCTCGGTGGGCCTTCGCATTCAGACTACTTCGGCGGGCAAAGCCCTCAAACTCGAACCTTCAACGTGAAACCCCACTTGAGGGAGTATGCACCCACACCATCAAGACACCACAAAACCGCGTCTTGGACGTGCGGATGCCCGCAATTTCATGGGCCAGTGCCTCAAAACCCCGCCAGACAGCAGGGAAAACCCTTTCTCAACCGTTCACGTTCGCACCAACCGCCGCCCCAATACAGCTCGCGTATTGCTTCCCCTGATCGTCTGAGCCGATCGCGATAAGCACAATCCTCTTCAACCACGTCGTCGGATTCGAGTGACTCAACCCAAATCATACTCAAAACCCTCCCCCCCCACCCCCCTACGCAGGTGCCACTCTTCGATCGGCGCGTCGGTGCGAACCGTGATGCGCGTTGCGGAGCGTTCTGTGGTGTTCGCGACGCGCCGACGCACGGAGTTACTTGCCATTGGTCGCGGGCGTGTCGCTCTCGACGTTGCGCACGCTCAACCCACGGGCGTCGAGGCTGATCTCGGTGGCTTCACGCGCCAGCACCAGCGAACCATCCACCAGCACCGACACCGCATTGCGTCGCGACGGAATCGCACTCCGAACGCCGGCGTTCTTCTCGGTTGAAATCACCGCCGGCGCGGGCGTTGCCGTCATTCGACCGCGCGAGAGCTCCGCCGTGAGCCGCGAGGCCGCCCGCACGCCCGACTCGTCGCTCGGCGCCTGCAGGCGATAGACACGCACCCGCGACAAACGGCGCACCGTGAGCAGTTCGCCCTCGTTGCTGCGCAGCGACACCTCGCTCAGCGGGCCCGTCCGCACCTCGATCTGCCCCGCGATCGTCTGCCCCACGCTCAACGCCGCCCAACCCTCTTCGCCGTCGGCGTTCGCATCAACGCTCCGCCATTGCACCAGACCGGCTTGCGATTCGACCGTTAGACTCGCGGGCGAAACCACAACCGACTCGCGCAGGCGTTGCAAAGGCGAATCGCCGCCGCTCGGCGCGGGTGCTGAAGGCGCAGGCGTCGGTGCCGTCGGCACCACCGGCGCGCTCGGCTCAACCGCCTTCATCTCAACGACTTTCGCCGGTTCAACGGGCTTGGCAATCTCCGCGGGCTTCGCGGGTTCGACAGGTTTCGTCGGCTCAACAGGCTTCGCGGGCTCAATCGGCTGCATCCGCGGCAACTCGGGCTCGCCGCTGGTGACCACCTTCGCTGTCGGTTCCGAGTTCGTCTCCCGCGCGGGCGGCTCAACCGCTGCGGGCTTTGCCACCTCGACCTTCGGCTCAACCTTCAGTTCAGGCTTCGCTGGCGCGGGGCGTTCGATCGGCTCCGGGGTGATCCGCTCGATGGGCTTCATCGTCTCCGTCGGCTGTTTGGGCTCCGCCGCCGCCTTGACCGGTTCCGCCCGCGATGGCTCCGCTGTCGGAACCGCCGCCGACGCTGGCTGCGTCGCGGGCGATGTCGCGCCCGAACCCGCAGATCTGTTCACCACGATGGGCCTGAGCTTCGGCACCTCGCCCACCGGTTGCCTCGGAGGCGTTGCCGGCGTTTGAACCTTGGGCTGATTCGGTTGAACCGGCGGCGTGGGTTGTGTCGACGGCTGCGCAGGCTTCGACGCTTGCGCCGGCAGCGTTGGTGGAGTTGGCGCAGTTTGTGGCGTCGGTGCGGTCGCGGGCTTCGCAGCGTTGGCGCTTCCGCCATCACCAGGCATGACCTGTCCGGGCCTGGGCTTCTGCGCCTGCTTCTTCACGTCGATCACCGGGTCGTTCACCGGGGGTTTGCCAGTCCCAGGTTGCGATCCGCTCGCGGGCTGCGCGGGCGTACCGGGCTCGGTGCTCGGCTCGTTCTTGGGCTCATCCGTCGCCTGCGCCGAAAGCGCCGTGGACGCCGCCGCCGCGTGTACCACGCTCAGCCCAATCTCCCCGATGCCGACAACCCCAGCGCACGCCAGCAGCGACAGAACCGAAACCGTTCCACCCGTGCGCACCGCAAGCCCCGGCCGACACATCCACACGCCCATGTGACCTCCAACCAGCCCGCACCGCGGACCATGTCCAAACCGTTTCTCTTCACCGACCGATCACGCACGCAAACCACCGACGTTCATCGCCGACCGTTCACGCCGGCTTCTTCCCCGGAATGAACCGACCGGGCATGACCTTCTTCTCAGGCTCAGCCGCGGGCGGCGCCGGCGGCGCGGGGGGCGGCGTTGGCGCAGGCTCCATCACCGCCGGAGGTGCCGGCTGAGCAGGAGGCGCCGGCGGTGGAGGCGGAGTCGGCGCAACCGGCTCAGCCTTCGGCATCGGCGCAGGCTCCGGTGCCGGCGGGGGCGGCGGAGGTGGAGGAGGCACCGGCGCGGGCTCAATCTTCGCCGCGGGCATCGGCGCGGGTGCGGGCTTCGCCGCCGGCGCTTCGGGTGCCGCGGACGCAGGGTTCTTGCGCACGATGGTGATGGGCTTCAACTCAGGCACCGGCGCACGCAAACGGTCCGGCGCCTTCGGCGCAGGCTGAGCCGCGGGCGGCGGCGGGGGCACGCTCGGCGCTTCAACCACCGGTGCCGGTGCTGGTGCCGGTGCCGGAGCAGGTGGCGGAGGTGGCGGCGGCGGAAGCGGCGCAGGCTCCGCCTTCTTCATCTCCGGCTCAGCAGCCTTCATCTCCGCCTTCGCCTCAGCCTTCATCTCAGGCTCAGTCTTCTTCGTCGCACCCTCCGCACCGGGCCCCGCGCCCGCCTTCTCATCCGGCGCCAGCCCAAGCTCCGGGAACGCCTTCGTCCCCGCCGCATCGTCACCCGCCTTTTCAGGCATCGGCTCCACCACCGCCTCGGTGGGCAGTTCAACCCCGCCGCTGGCGATCAGGTCCGACAGCCCGCCCAACGCCGTGAGCAACTGC
The DNA here is from genome assembly GCA_032229765.1 of Phycisphaerales bacterium. Lineage (GTDB taxonomy): Bacteria > Planctomycetota > Phycisphaerae > Phycisphaerales > UBA1924 > JACVCS01. The sequence continues at coordinate 19,880 of JAVTWO010000176.1, forward strand.
AAACCCGTGGCGTTTTCTTTCCCCGAAAGATCCGCGGGCAACCACGAACCGCTCGCCAGTACCTTCATCGCGTCCTGAGGCTTCGCCAAGCGTCGATCACGCGTGGCGGCGGAGACCACCGCGCTCGCCATCTCTTCCGTCGTCACCACACTCAGCGCGGGCAGGTTGTACCCCTCCGCAACAAACCCCAGTTCGCGCGCCGCGTCCAGACGCGCCGAGTACCCATCGGTCGAGCCCCCAGTCGGCGCTGCGCCCGTCTTCACCAGCAAAACGCCGGTGATCAGGTCGTCGCTGCACACCAGCGGCCTCTGCTGCAACCGCTCAAAGAAGTCAAAGACCTGCCCGCCCTTCGGGCTCGCCGCGGCCTGCTCGGTCAGCATCGCATCGGACAGCGCACTCTCCGTCGTCGCACGCCGGGCGCACCCGCCACCGATCACCGCCGAACCGATCATGCACCCCGCCAGCAGCGTGAGCATCGACGCCTTCAGCCGCCGATTCATCTTCGTGTTCATCTTCGCAACCCTCACAATGAATGTCGCCAAGAGGGAGCCTGAGCAGGGCCTTCGACCACCGGGCCGCTCCGCGTTGCCCATCTTCCCAATCGGCCTGACCGACCGGGAAGATACCGATTCCGCCCCGGTCTGTCGCGAACCCCCAACCGGGCGTTGCCTGAGGAAATCACCGGAGATTGAGCCAGAAACCCTTCGGATGAACCCTGTCCCTGAAAAAGGGGGCAACAATCTACTCAAACGGTCGTTTAGTTGATATGATTGTCAACTGAGACGCATCAGGTATCCACCCGATGGTCCCTTCGACGCAGAGCACCGAACTTGGTACACTCGCCCCCCACCCCTCCGCCCTTCTCGCTCGCCGCGTTCGTCGGCGAGCCTTCGAGGTCCATGTCGGGTTCGATCTCAACGGGTGATTCCCCGGCTTGTCAGGCGTTCGGAGCGTCGAAGGTCGATCTGTGTTTGATGGCATAAGGACGGTCCGAGTATGAAAGTCGCCGCGATCCTGACTTCGAACGTGATGGACACCATCTGCCGACTCCCGGGCGTTCCCACGCACGACTGGTGCGACCGCGCCGCCGCAGGCCTGGCCCGACTTCATCACCCGTGTGTCGCATTGTGTTCCATCGCGCATCTCGATGCCCGCGGCTTCGTCACCAGCCTCGAACTTGTCGGCGCCGCCGCATCCACCGACGCGCAGCCCGTCGCCTCCGCGAACAGCGATTCGATCGTGCGCGGGGCCGCGGCTTCGGGCATGATCAAGGACATGCACCTGAATCAGGCCCGCTCGAACATCGTCGAGGGGCAATGGCTGGGGTGGAACGTCGGGACGCTCAACGAGGACTTGTGGTTTGTCTCCACCGCGAGTCAGCAGGGCCTGATGCCCGGGCGCGGGCCGAGCCTTTTGAATCGGCGTTGGGAATGGATGAACCCCGTGGACGTGCTGCTGGGCGCGGTGAAGGTCCCGTGCGAGTCGGGCACGCGGATGCTGCTGGTTGAAGTCGCCAGCGCTGATGCGGGCTTCCGTGACACCGCGCGTCAAGCCGCGGTTGTTGCCGCCACGTTGCCCATGCTGAGCAAGCGTGTTTCGCAGGCGTTCAACCCGGGCACACAGGACCGCATGAACTGGCTGACCCCGCGTGAAGAGCTGGTGATGTGGCACCTGGTGGCGGGGATGAAGGTGCCGCAGATCGCCGCGTTGCTGCACCGCTCGGTCTACACGGTGCACGACCACGTCAAGAGCCTGCACCGGAAGTTGAACGCGAACAACCGCGGGCAGTTGGTCTCGCGAGCGCTGGGGCACCTCGGGCCGCTGGATATGTCGCTGCACGCACCGAGCAAGGATCTGGATCCGACTCCGGCGAAGAACCCGGACGCCCCGGCCAAGGCGAAGGCCGCTCGGGGCTGAGTATTCTTGCAACTCGTTTGCACCTGACTGCCTAGACTCCACCCGTGCACGTCCGAAGGGTTCACCAACACGGTCTGCTCAGGCTTGTGCTGGCGGTGGTTTGCCTGCTGGCGATGAGCTTCGCCCCGTTGGTGCACGCCTGGTCGCACCCGCACGTATCTGCCGATCCTTCGGCGCACGCTGCGGGGTGTTCCGGCGGTGCCTGTGGTGGGGCGGACCACCACGTAGACCATACCGATCCATCGGCCGACCGGGCCGATGAGCCAGCCGACCAGCCGCAATCGCCCGGACAGTCTCACCACGCCTGCGCGATCTGCATCGCCCTGCACACCCCGGGCGGCAGCGGGCTGAAGTTGCTCGGTCCGCTCTTTGTTTATCGAGCCCCGGAGCACGCGGTTGTCCGCACGCCTTTGACGCCGCCGCGGATCACCGCGGGACCGGTCCTCTTCACTTGCGGGCCCCCGACGCTCGGCTAAGCACCGCCACCCTCATCTCACGCCTGTGCGGCGTGCCCGAGCTGTTCCCGGTTGTCATCTCAAGACGGTTGATCCGTGCCTGATCGGTCTGCCCGGTCTGGTCCGTGTTCAGGGCCTTGGATCGAATGATCCGCCCGGCAACGTGGACCACCGGCCGAGCATTCCAGTCCATCATCACGCACGCGGTGTGGAGCGATTGCATGTCGCTGCTGAAGACGTTCTTCAAGTCTCTGGACCGATCGTCGGCGCGTCGCGACGGTCGGCCCGGTGCGCGGGCCTTCACGCTCATCGAGCTGCTGGTGGTGATCGCGATCATCGCGCTGCTGATCAGCATCCTGCTGCCGTCGCTCAGCAGCGCACGCCGACAGGCCCGCGCCACCGCGTGCCTCGCCAACGTGCGCAGCCTCCAGACCGTCCACGCGCTCTACATCAACGACTCGAAGGAACTCTTCGCCGACGTGGGCCTTCCCCACGGCGGCGGCGGCGACCCCTCCAAGTCCTTCTACAACACCCTCTCGACCTACTACGGCTCGCCGCTGGCGGTGAAATCGCCCGGCGATCAGAGCCTCTACTGGCCCGCCGATCAGGGCGGGTCCGGACTGCTTATCAGCGGCTCACCCCGGCGCACGTCCTACGGCATGAACAACTGGCTCAGCCGAACCTACAACCCGCGCATCGCCAGTAGCGAGCCCTTCGACCGCATGGGCAAAATCCCCGCGCCGCACGCGACGGTGCAGTTCCTGCTCATGACCGAGGAAGGCTCGTTCGCCGTCAGCGATCACACGCACGCGGAAGGTTGGGACCCCGGACCGATCGACGCGCCCCCGGCGCTCTCGTCGGCCCAGGTGAAGACCCACGCGTGGGGCGGGCGGGCTCGGTCGTGGGAGGCGGTGAGCAACTACGGGTTCCTCGACGGGCACGCCGCGACTTTGAAGTTCCGCGACGTGTACGTCAACCGCACCAAGAACCAGTTCGACCCGCGCGTGGCACGCTGAGCCGCCCGCGTGGGGTCAGGCGGCCGTTCAACGCACGCACGTGCGGGTGCAGATCGGTCCGGGTTTCGTGTTCCTTGTGTTTGTGTGTTCGTCCTTGTTTTTCATCACCATTCAGATTGAGAAAGAGAGTTTCACCATGCGTTCACTGCTTTCACGCCGTTCGCTGAAGTCCTTCGTCCCCGCCGCCGCTGCGCTGGCTTTGCTTTCGGGTACCGGCTCGACCTTCGCCCATCACGAGGGCGATATCGCCCTGGGCATCGTGAATAACCGCATCACCACGGGCGTGGTCGACGTGAACGGGAACTTCATCGCAGGCGAGCGTGTCTTCGCAGCCGACTTCGGCGAGCTGCTTCCCAACTTCACCGATGAACCGGGGTTCGACAACCTCGTCGGCACCTTCCCCTTCCCCAGTTCCATCCACTTCACCGTCAACGGTCGCTTGCGCAAATGGGTTGACGGTGCTTTCTCCACAGACCCGATCACCGAGCGCATCGAGATCGGCTTCGCCGAGATGACCCCCGTTCTGACCCCCACGGTCAACGAACCCGTTACCGGGTTCTCGCTGACCGTCGCCAGCAACGGTGAATGGCACCGCCACCTCCAGTACACCCTTCAGGAACCCGCCTCCGACGGCATCTACCTCCTCGAACTCGTCCTCACAGGCGATCAGCCCACCATGCAGGCCTCCGAGCCCTTCTGGCTGGTCTTCAATCAGAACATGAGCGAACTCGTTCACGGCGAAGCCATCGAGTGGGTCGAGACCAACCTCGCCAACGAAGTACACTCCTGCAACCCCGCCGACATCGCCTGCGACAACGGCACCCCGCTTTCGCTCGATCCCCAGTGCACCAACAGCGCCCTGGGCCCCAACGAGGGCGACTACAACGCCTTCTTCAGCGCCGAGGGCTTCTTCTTCCAGGCCGGTTTGGGCACCGGTGCCATCGGCTCGTTCTGCGATATCGCCGCCGACGACGGCACCCCGCTGAGCCAGAACCCCGCCGGCACGAACAACGGCGTGAACGAAGGCGACTACAACGCCTTCTTCAACAGCCTCTTCATCCCCTGCGTCTAATCCGACTCGCCACGCATCCCAACCAACACCCCGAACCACCGACCACCCGTCGGTGGTTCTTTTCATTTCTCAGCCCTTCACCATCCCCCCGTCCCCGTGGCATTCACCGCCCTCAATGGGGGTTGCCTCAGGTGCGAACAACCCACGATCGCCCCGAGGTCTGAAGCACCGCAAAACGCACAGAATCTCGGGTTCTCGGCGTGATTTCGTCATTTGATCGCGACCAATCCACCCAGAGACCGAGGGTCATTGCTTTTCACCCGCCGCGGGTCATTCGTGCTACATTGGAGCGTCGGATGGCAGGGGTTTCCCGTTCGATTCACCCTTCTGTTCCCCCTGCGAACCGACCGCTTACGGAGGTTCCACCATGGCCAGCAGGCTCATCGAAGGCAACGCGATCATCGGTCAATCCGGCGGGCCCACCGCCGTCATCAACCAGTCCCTCGTCGGGATCATCGAAGGCCTCCGCGGGTACAAGCCCGTGAAGAAGATCTTCGGCATGCGTCACGGCGTCGACGGGCTGATCAAGCACATGCCCTTGGTCGACCTCGGCGCGCTCAGCACCGAGACGCTCGAAAAAATCGCCAAGACCCCCTCCGCGTGCCTGGGCTCTTCACGCAGCAAACCCACCGAGGCCGACGCGCCGAAGATCTTCGAGGCCTGCAAGGCCAACGATATCCGCTACTTCTTCTACATCGGCGGCAACGACAGCAGCGACACGTGCCGGATCATCCACGAGATGGGCGTCAAGACGGGCTACGAGCTGCGTTGTTTCCACGTCCCCAAGACCGTCGACAACGACCTGATGGGCAACGACCACACCCCGGGGTTCGCCTCCGCGGCTCGGTACGTCGCGATGGCCTTCATGGCCGACGACCGCGATAACGCTTCGCTGCCCGGGATCAAGATCAACGTCGTCATGGGGCGCAACGCCGGGTTCCTCACCGCCGCCAGCGCGCTCGCTCGGCACGGCGAAGGCGACGGCCCGCACCTGATCTACCTCCCCGAGGTGCCCTTCGATGTCGATCGTTTCATCGAGGACGTCAAGGGCGTGGTGGGCAAGTACAACCGCTGCCAGATCGCCGTCAGCGAGGGCATCAAGGACAAAGAGGGCAAGGACATCGCCGCCTCGCTCATCGCCGGTGCGCAGACCGACGCGCACGGCAACGCGCAGCTGTCCGGCTCCGGCGCGCTGGGCGACATGCTCTCCAACCTCATCAAGGAACGCTTCAAGAGCCCCAGCGGCAAGCCCCCACGCGTCCGCGCCGACACGCTGGGCTACCTGCAACGCTGCTGGCCCGAGCCCAGCCCCGTCGACGCCGCGGAGGCCCGCGGCGCGGGCGTGAAGGCCGCCACCGAAGCGATGAACGGCCTCACCGACGGCTCGGTGGCGATCATCCGCCTGAGCAACCACCCCTACCGCGTCGAGAAGCGCGTGCTGAAACTCAGCGACGTCGCCGCGAAGACCCGCGTCATGCCCCCCGAGTTCATCAACGGCACCCACGACGTCAGCCGGGCGTTCATCGAGTACTGCAAGCCCCTCGTGGGCGAACTGCCCCACTTCGCCCCGCGCCTGTGATCCGTCACGCGGCGCGGATGATTGATCGGTCGACCGTCGTCGGTTGATCGGTGATCAGGGCCGCGTCGTGCCGCAGTCGATCTCAGGTGGGATGACATAAACCTCAAAGGGCCCGCGCCGCCTCGGTGCGGGCTCTTCTCTTTCTGCACAAACCCGGGTACTCCGTGTTCGCCCATCAACCTCCTGTAGTTTTCCCCAGCATCCCCACGCACACGCCCGCGAAGATCAACCCGAAGGCCACATAGTCCGTCCAACGCAGATGCTCCTTCAGCACCAGCACGCTGAAGACCGCAAAGACCGTCAGCGTGATCCCCTCTTGCAGGATCTTGAGCTGCGGCGTGGTAAACGGCCCGCCGAACTGCTGGCTCCCCAGGCGATTCGCCGGCACCTGCAGGCAGTACTCAAAGAACGCGATCCCCCACGACAGAAAAATCGCCGTCACGAGAGGCCAGGTCTTCGCCTTGATGTGGTAGTACCACGCGAAGGTCATGAAGACGTTCGACGCCAGCAGCAGCACAACCGGAGTCACCCAGTTCGGAATCGCCATAGTGCCGAAAGACTAGCGTCTGCGCCGCCTTGGTGGCACGGCTCTCCAGAGCCGTGCGATCAATCGACTTGCAAAGTGCTCAGACAAACTCCGCCTTGCGCGAGCCCGCCAGCTCGCTCTTCAGCCGCTGGATCAGCAGCAGGTGCATCTGGCTGACGCGCGACTCGCTCTTGCCCAGCACCTCGCCGATCTCGCGCATCGTCAGCGATTCGTAGTAGTACAAGTACAAGATCAGCCGCTCGCTGCGCGAAAGGTTCTTCCCGATGAACGCACGCAGATCCGTCCGCGCCGCGGCCGTGAAGGGGTCCACCTGCCGCTCATCGCCCAGCGACTGCTCGAACGAGAACGCCCCACCATCCGCCGAGGTCGAGCCCCCGAAAAGGCTCCCCACCGGGATGATCTTGCTGTCGCCGACGATCAGGTCCGCCTCTTCGGTCGAGTGTCCCGCGCCGCGGAGAGCCTCGAGCAGTTCCTCGCGCATGGGCTCGCGCCCGTGCAGCACGCGGAACCGCTCGCGTTGGCGTTCGGCACGCCGGTGCCGCCGCTGCGTCAGACGCGGGTGCCAGTCCAGCGAGCGCAGATAATCCACCATCGCCCCGCGAACGCGCTTGGCGCAGTACGCCTCGAAGCAACTGTTCTGCCCCGGATCAAAGCTCTCCATGCAGCGGATCAGCCCCAGCGTCCCCGCGCTGACCAGATCGTCAATCTCCACGGCCGAGGGCAGCCGGCTCCCCTCGCGCGCCGCGATCGCCCGCAGCATCGGTCGGTACTGCTCCAGCAGCTTCGCTCGCGCACTCAGCCACCGCGCACTGCCCCGCGGCTGCTGACGAAAGTCCGCCCACCACGTGTCAACCTGCTCGCGCGTCACCTCAACGCCGCGCGGCGATGACACCGACGAGGACGAACGCACCGCGCTCGACACCGCTCGCGCCGAAGCCGACGTGCCCGACAAAGACACACGAGATTCCGCCACACCCACCGCGTGCATGGTCCGCTCCTTGACCGATTGGCGAGCGTCACCCGCGGGAAGCACCCGCCTCCGAAGTGACGCTCACCTGCCCGGGCCGGCCATGGCCACGGGGCCCGGAGCGTACGCGGGCCGAGTCAAAAGTCGATCAACTTTTCGCGCTGTGGATCACCGGTTGAACAACCGGTGGACAACCCCGCCGCGCTCGCCTTGCGTTCGCATGCACGATCACCGAACCCGCGTTTCTCATCGTAAAAACGCCGGTCGGTTTCCGCTTCGTCGCGCCCCTCAGTCGCACCAAACCCGCCGCCGATGACCGCTTTCGCCCGTCGTGCAACAACCATCGTTGCAACAGACGCATGACGAACCCGCGGCCTGTTCAAAGCACACACGCCGATGAGCGGAACCGTTCCGTTCATCGGCGTGCATGGATCGTTCACGATGTGCTGCTGACCAACTCAGCCGCGCTTGCGTTCGCCGCCGCCTTTGTTCTCGCCGCCGCCGCCACCATTACCAGAGCCTTTGCTCGGAGCGGCCGCGGGTTGACTGGGTGCCGGTGCCGGTGCAGGCGCGGGTGCCGCACTCGGAGCCGGCGCCGGTGCAGCCGGGCGAGCCTGAGGCTGCGGCTGAGGCTGAGTCTGCACCTGCCGCGGCGCGGGCTTCGTCTCGCGAGCACCGCCGCCGCCAACCTGCACACCGCCGCCGCCGTAACCGCTGCGCCGTTCACCCATCCCGCGCGACGATGGCTTCTTGCTCTCTTCACTCTGCCCGGGCATCATGCCGGGCATCGCGCCGGGCTGCTGCACCCGGCTCGGCGAAACCACCGCGGGCTTCGTCGCTTCCGAGCGCCCGCTTTGATCACCCAAACCGCCGCCACTTCCGATCGGCGCACGCACCCGCTGACGCGCCGGCGTCGTAGGCGTCACGCCCGGGATGCTCCCCGGATCCGCCTTCGGGCCCGCCGTCGGCACGCTCGGCTTCGCCTCACGCACGATGCGCGATCCATCCGTTGTGGTCGTTGTCGTTGTCGACCGACGAGGCGAAACCACCCGCGCATCACCACGCCCGCCGCCGTCATTGCTGGTCGGCGCTTCGATTTTCCGCTCACCGCGACCCGTGTTCGCCGGCACGGGAATCCCCACGCTCGCCGAGGGCGCTGCTGAGGGCTTCTCCATCCGCGGCGCTGCCTGCGGCTCCGTCCGCGGCTGCACCCGCGGCTCCGCCCGCGTCGGTACCTCGCGACGAACGCCGCCGCCTTCAACCTCACGCGAACGCTCACGCGGCGCACGCTCCGTCGCCGCCGGCGTCTTCACTTCCGTCGGCTCCGGGGTCAGCACAGGCTGAATCACCCGAGGCTGCCGCGTCGTCACCGGGTTCACGCTTGGCCCAGCCGCGGGCGCTTGCGTCGAGCCCATCCCGCCCCGAGGCATCCGCACCTCGCGGCTCTCAGCTCCGCCGCCTCGCTCAGACATCGCAGGCCGCGTCCCCCGCGCCGTCGGCTTCACCGCTTCGCGAACCTCGGGTCTCGCCTCGGGTTTCGCTTCCGCCCGCGCTTCGGGCTTCGCTTCAGACTTGATCTCCACCGGAGCAGCCGCACGCTCTGTCGGGCGCGCGGTCGTGCGCTCTGTCGGCTTCATCTCCGCACGCCGATCACCGTCCACGCCAACGCCACCACCGCCGCCGCCACGCGTCTCAACAACGCCGCGACGCGAAGCAACCTCACCAACGCCGCGTTCGCTCTTCACTTCACCCTTCGCCGTATCGCCCGCACGATCAGCACGCCCAACACCCCGCGGCATCGACTCGCCCTCACGCGCATCAGCTTCACGCTTCCCCGCCTCACGAACGCTCGGCACCCCACGCCCACGCACTTCATCACGCGAATCACGCGTCGCGATCGACGTCGGCTTGCGCTCCTCCTCAACCCGCGCGGGCACCGTCGGCACCACGCTGGGTTTGCGCTCATCACCGCCACGCTCCGCACGCCGACCGTCTTCAGCCCGCACCGGACGCTTCGGCTCGTTGTTCTCAACGGTCTCACCCAGCCGCGACGCACCGCGTGAAGCCGCGCGTTCCTGCTCCCGGCCTGTGCGATCGATCCTGCCGATCGACGCCGCCTCCTCTCCCGTGAGGATCCTGGAGCCTTCCGTACGCCGAGCGTCACGCGAAGCTTCGCCTCCGCTCACACGCGTCTCACCCGCCAGCCCTTCCACGCCCGACCGCCGCCCGCCGCGACCCGTCTCCTTCGACTCACGCACCGTCACCACCGCGGGCACAACCGCCGGCGCAACCACCGGCCCCGCCGCGATCTGCGTCGGACCGTTGGGCGCAAAGACCCCGCCGTTCACGTTCGTATTCCCGTTGAAATACACCGGGCCATTGAACACCGGGTTGTTGATCGTTACCTGATCCCGCCGCGGCCCGTGCACCGGACCGCTCCAGCGATCATCCCACCGCCGCCAATCATCGCAGCGGTCCCAGCGGTTCCAGTGGTTCCACGACCGCGAGCCCAGCCCCACCGTGATCGACACGCTCACACGCGTCGAACCCCACCAGTCATCATCGCACACCGTCACGCTCGAGAAAATCGGCCGCCGATAGCAATCGTCAAAGTACCGAGGCGGGCACCACGGGCGGTACGTCCTATACACCACCACCGGCGCCGGGCACCACACCACCGGCGCACCGACATACACCGGCGCCGTCGGCACCAGCACCGCGCTCTCCCCCTCGTCGATGTACCCGTCCCCGTCAACATCCGCCGCCACAACCCGCGACGGTTCATACGGCAGCAACACCGGGCGCGACGGCGCAATCACCACCGGGCGGTACACATACACGTCCGCCACCGGGTCTCGCCACCAACGCCACGAATCACCCACCACAATATCGCACGGCTCATACCACGCACGCCGCGCCAGCACGTGAGAGTTCCACCGATACCCCCAAGGCCTGTACCCCCACGAGCCAAAGCTCGGCCCGCAATCCCACGCCACGCGCCGATGCACCCATTCATCGCACCACGAGTTGAACGACGTCACGCGCACGCGCAGCGAGTCGTCGCCCCAGCAGTCGCCGCCGCCGAAGCCGAACCCCACCGACGACACGACGATGCCGCCCTGCGCCGGGCTGACACCCGCCCCGCCCACACCCATGACCGCGAGCATCCCCGCCGCCAGGGCCAAGCCCCGCGCACTGACCGAAGTACCCGCCACCACGCCGCTCGTTTCATTCCGGCAGGCCCGCATACGGACCTCCTTCTTGAGTTGTCGCCGGCGCTGGCACTCCCGATCCGATGCCCCAAAGCCCGCTTGCACGCGGGCCGACCGGTCGGGAGAGCGCCGTGCCTGCATTGTCTTCCGCCCCACCCACTTCTCGGATTCACTTTCCCCCGCACAAAGCACAAAGCCCGGTGAAATCCCTTTTCTGCCGTGATTCCCCATCCCCCCCCC
>JAVTWO010000177.1:0-4837 GCA_032229765.1 Phycisphaerales bacterium
CCCAACCCCCGCGCCTCACACGGCATCCACGCCCCACCCCGCACACTCGGCCACTTCTCCCGAGTCACGAGAATGTCCTCCTTCATGATCACCAAACTCGCACACCGCGACCACCCCAACCAATCCCCCGCCTCCGCAAACAAACTCCCCGTCTCCGGATCCCGCCAAATCGGTTCCTCAGGCCCCAACCCCCGCCCATGCCACGCCAACCCCACCCCAGCCAAACTAACATTGAATACCACCGCCACCAAGACCAACCACCAAGATCCCACCCAGCGACGCAGGTAACTCACCGATTCACTCCCGCTCTCTCCGCACAGAACCACCAGCACGCCCTCGGCCCCCCACACACCAAATCCACAACCCACTCCACCAGCCGCGGCACGGCGTCTCCATCATCCATCGCCCGCCCCACCACGCTCCCCACTCAGCATACCTCTGGAACAAACCGCGGGCGCGGAACGGCCCCAGCCCCTCGCCGAAACCCCCCTCACAGGTGTGCACACCCGGTGCACGAATTGTGCCGCGCGGCACATCGCCTCGGTATCCTCTTCCCATGACCATCCTCCCCCTCCTCCTGCTGCTGTTGTCCACCCTCGCCACCCCCACCCCCACCGCGCCCCCACCCACCACCACCGCACCGGCCCCGGTCCAGACCGGGTCGCTTTCGGTCACGGTCAAGCTCGACCAAAACCTGCCCAACCCGCCAACCACCGGCCGGCTGGTCGTGGCCCTGTTGAGCGACCAGGCCAAGGTGCCGCCGGGCACGACGCCGCATGATGCGCCGTTCTGGGAGGTTCGTCAGCCGATCTTTGGGTTGGATGTAACATCGCTCAAGGACGGGGTTGTTGTGGAGGCGGGGCGGGTTGGGCTGGACGGGGCCGAGGGGGACTTGGGGGCCTTGCCGGCGGGCGGGTACTTTGTTGGGGCTCGGTTGATTGTCCATCGGCGGAGCAGCCAGTGGCAGCACGATGCTGGGAATATCACTTCGGATGTTGGTTATCTTGAGATCAAGGCCAGTGAGGCGTCGTCACTCACATTATCTTTGAGTAATGTTGTTGAGGAGCGGGGGTTCCCGGCGGCGAAGAAGCCCGGTGCGCCGGAGCTCTTTGAGGTTCGATCGAAGCTCCTCAGCGACTTTCATGGGCGCGAGGTGGTGTTGCGGGCGGCGGTGATTGGGCCGACGGATTTTCAGGCGGATCGGCAGTATGCGGCGGTGTACTGCGTGCCGGGGTTTGGGGGCGATCACTTTGAGGCGTTGCGGCACCGGATGATGGCCGGTGGGGGCGAGGCGGCGAAGGAGCTGGCGAAGAACGTGTATTGGATCTATCTCGATCCGGAGAGTCCGAACGGGCACACGTTGTTTGCGGACTCGGAGAATAACGGGCCGTGGGGCAGGGCGTTGACGGAGGAGTTGATCCCGGCGCTCGAGAAGAAGTATGCGCTGAAGCCCGCGGCGGAGGCGCGGCTGCTGCGCGGGCATTCCAGCGGCGGGTGGAGCACGCTGTGGTTGGCGCTGACGTACCCGCAGACGTTCGGGGCGAGCTGGCCCACGAGCCCGGACCCGGTGGACTTCCGTGCTTTTCAGTTATGTCATATCTATGCCGATGCGAACATGTTTGTCGACGCGGCGGGGAAGGAACGCCCTTCGTACCGGCGGCGCGGCAAGGAGCTCATGACCGTGCGGCAGGAGAACAACGGCGAGCGCGTGATGGGCCCGAACCAGACCAGCGGCGAGCAGTGGGCAAGCTGGCAGGCGGTGGCGGGCTCGCGCGAGAAGGCGGGGAACCCGCGGGCGCTCTTTGACCAGTACACCGGGGCGATCGACCGCGCGGAGGCGGAGCGGTGGAAGAAGTTTGATATCGGTGAGCGCGTGAGGAATGAGCCGGAGAAGATGATCGGGCTGCTGGACTCGCGCGTGCGGCTGATCTGCGGGGACGAAGATAACTTCTATCTGGAGAAGGCCGTGATGCTGCTGCGGGATGATGTGCAGCGGCTGGCGAAGGAGCGGGGGATTGCGCTGAAGGGGCCGGGGTACATCAAGCTGGTGGAGAAGGCGGACCACGGGAGCGTCTTTGCGAGCGAGGCGGTGAAGGGGATTCCGGGGGAGATGCTCGAGTATTTGAGGGGGGTTGGGTTGGTGAGGTAGGGTGTCCTTTACGGATTGTTTATCGTCATGGAAGAGCACCGATCGTCCGAAGGACGATCGGTGGCACGGTGGTACGATTCGCGGATGGTTGAGTTTGATTCATCCGAGCCTCGGCGAAAGCGGATGCGTCGGTGGGAGGTGGCGGGGCAGGCTCGATTTGTGACATTCTCGTGCGAGAAGCGGTTGGCGTTGTTCTCCAACCCGAGTATTGCTGATCTGTTTGCACGTGCGCTGGCGCTCGCGCGGCGGCAGATTGGGTTTGATTTGTACGCGTGGGTGATCATGCCGGAGCATGTTCATGTACTCATGCGCGCTCACGAGGGAAAGTCGGCTGGTGCGGCCTTGTCGTTCATCAAGAGAAGCGTTTCGAATCGGGTGCTGGCGCGGTGGCGGAAGTTGGATGCGCCGGTGCTGAAGTCGATCACGTTGGACAACGGGCTTGCGCGGTTCTGGCAGAAGGGCGGTGGGTTTGATCGCAATGTGCGCGATGATGCCGAGTTTTCTCGGCATGTGCATTACATTCATCAGAATCCGGTTGAACGGGGGTTGGTTGAACGTGCCGATGCGTGGCGATGGTCGAGCGTTCGGTGGTGGATGGGTCAGCGTGAGGGTGAACTTGAGTGTGATCCGCCGGTGGGATCTGGGTGGGATCGGTGGAAGGGTTTTCGGGATTGGTGATTGAGTTTTGAGGAAGGTTTGGGTCAAGACGCACCGATCGTCCTTTGGACGATCGGTGGCACGGGGACGGTAACTCACATCATTGAGTCAAGATGCACCGATCGTCCTTTGGACGATCGGTGGCACGGTGTAGAGGCGGATGACGGGGATGCCGGCGGTACGGAGGGGCTCGCTGCTTTGCCAGAGTTCGTCTTCGACGGCGGCGGCGCTGAGGATGACGGCGTCGGGGTTGAGTTCGAGGGCTTTGGTTTGTGAGACGACGGGGATGTTCCAGGCGCGGGTGTTGTGGTGGGCGGGGTTGTCGTCGATGATGCAGCAGATTTCGACGGGTGGGGAGAAGAGTGCGGGGGCGGCGATGCGGGTGTGGGCGCCGAGGCCGAAGATCGCGACGCGGTGTTGGTTATTTTTGTGGCAGGTGTGGAGGGCCTGGCTGAGGGCCTGGGCGTAGGGGTTATCGAGGGCGATGCCCATGAGGCGTTGTTTGGCGAGGATGACGGCTTCGGCCTTGTCGATGAGGTCGGGGTTGAAGGGGTGGTTGCGGGAGGTGGGGGTATCGAGGGGGGTTGAGCCGGCGAAACCGGTTTGGGCGCGGGCGAAGTAGAGGAGGCAGTCGTCGAGGTCGCGTTGTTTGACGGAGGTCCAGTAGGCGGGCTGGGCGTTTGAGCGGCCACGGGTGAAGTGGTCGTGGTAGTGGGAGAGGTCGTTGCGGAGCCAGAGGGCGTCGTGGGCCTTGGCGACCCAGAAGAGCTCGTTGTCGGCCCAGTTGTGGTGGTAGTTTGGGAACATGGGGCCGGTGCCTTGGTACATGGAGGAGAAGAAGGCGCGGCCGAGGAAGGGGGAGCCGCAGTAGCGGCGTGAGGCGAGGTATTCGTCGGCGTGGGGCTGCATGACTCCAAAGGAATCGGGGAAGCGGGAGAAGAACTGATCGGCGAGTTGAGCGGCGGAGTGGTTTGGGTCGGGGAGCATGTCGTCGCCTCCCGTGACGATGAGGTTGCAGTCGGTGGGGAGGAGGTTTTTGCAGAGCCAGTTGACGCTGCTGGGCCAGCCCGGGTAGGTGTCTGACCAGACGGTGAGGTCGGCGGGGATGTCGCCCTTTTCGAAGTTTTGCAGGACGGCGGTGCGGTAGCCCATTTTCTGCCAGATGGGGAGGACCTTTCGGCACTTTTCCGGGCTGGCGGAGGGGATGACGAACCAGACTTCGGGAGAGGATGAGGAGGTGTGGTTGGTGGGCATGGGTGATGTCGTTGGGTTGGATGAACGAGCGGGAAGGAGCGGGCTTGATCTGGGTCGACGGGTACGCGGTGGAGGAAACCCCACGCGGAGCGTCGGGGTACCCGGGCGAGGACGCCTCACGCGGAGCGTGAGGCGTGAAGTGACCGGATGGTTATCGGCATTTGGAGGGTGGGACTTTGGTTGGGCGCGGAGTGGGTGGGAGATGTGGGCGGGAGTTTTTTTCGGTCGTTGGGTGATGAAGGGTGAAGGCTGGGTGGTGGACACCCGATAACGAAGGGGTGGCGGGGGGTGGGGATCGGGGAGGGGGAGATTTGGAAGGGAAGG
Organism: Phycisphaerales bacterium; assembly: GCA_032229765.1. GTDB lineage: Bacteria > Planctomycetota > Phycisphaerae > Phycisphaerales > UBA1924 > JACVCS01. The sequence continues at coordinate 4,385 of JAVTWO010000177.1, forward strand.
ACCATGCCGCAGCGACGAGGATTGGCGGAGGGAGATCGGCAGGTGGTGGCGGATCTGGGCGCGCTTGGGTATGTGCCGAGCGTGGTGTATGACGTTGGGGGCGCGGTGGGCGGGTGGACGGCGGAGATGATGCGGGTGATGCCTGGGGCGGAGTTTCATGTCTTTGAGCCGCTGGCGGAGCATCGCGGGGACTATCGCGAGGGGCTGGCGGAGGTGAAGCGGCTGGGTGGCGGGCGTGTGCATGTGCACGCGACGGCGCTGTCGGACGTGACGGGACCTGTGGAGATTGCGATGACGGAGGATGGGGTGGGGACGTCGGTGCATCGCACGGCGAGCGTGCAATCTACGCCGGTGCGGGTGGCGTGTCATCGGTTGGATGAGTATGCGGCGGGGAAGGGGTTGCCCGCGGCGGATCTGGTGAAGATGGATGTGCAGGCGCACGAGGATGCGATT
>JAVTWO010000178.1:0-30153 GCA_032229765.1 Phycisphaerales bacterium
GACCCGGGCGATCGACCGACCCCTGTGTCGGCCTCTCGCTGGGCACCCGACCGCGGCGTGATTGTTCGCCGCGGTTTGGCTGTGCGGGATATCGTCCCGCCTGCCTTGCCGCTCGCACAATCGACCGCCGATCGCAACCGCGGCGTGTTGACCCCTGTTTCGGAATCCCGATCCGGGGGTTACCAGAGACCGCGGTACCGAACATTGTACCCGTTTCGACACGGAAAAGTTCGGTCAAGACAGGGGGGTATTCGTTGGGTTCTCGTTTGGATAAAGTTCGATTCTCTTTATCATGAGTCCCGATTTTCACCCCCAATCCGCTCCAGATCAGCCCTCGCCGGCCTCGTCTTCGGTCTTCCGCCAACTCGGCCCCATCCGGTCGGTCATGGTGGTGCTGGTGGCCATCGGGTTGATCGTGCTGTGGTTTACGAACTTCAGCCTTCGCTCGGGTGTTGGCGGTAACGCTGCCGGGAACTCTGGGGCCGTGACCGGTGGCAGTGGGGGGGCGAACGCAAGCGGTGGCACGCAACCGTCCGAAACGCTCCCCGCCGAACTCCTGCCCGCACGCGTTGTTGTCCTTTCGCCGGGTCTTTCGCAGACCCTCCGCACCCTCAACCTCGCCCACCTCGTCGTCGGGCGCCACGCCTTCGACGAATGGTCCGACCCCGCCCTGCCCGTGTGCGGCGATCAGACCGGCATCGACTTCGAAAAGCTCCTCCTCGTCCGCCCAACGCACGTGCTCATCCAATGGGGCAAGCGCGACCTGCCCGAGCGGCTTGTCTCGTTGTCAAAGAAACAAGGCTGGATCCTCCGCGACTACCCGCTCCTGACGCTCGACGACGTCTCCGACGCTTCCAACGACGTGCTGACGATGCTGGCGATTCCCGAGCGTGCACGCCAGCAACGCCTGCGAGCGTCGGCGATCGTCGAAGGTCGCGTCGAGATGCCCGACGAATCGGCCCTCACACTCGCCGCGAACGCACTGAAGAACCTCGCACAGATCCCCGCGAAGGACCGCTTCGGCGGTTCGATCCTGCTGCTGCATTCCACCACACCCCCCGCCGCCCTCGGGCCCGGCAGTTTCCATCACGACCTGCTCGTCAAGCTCGGGCTCACACCCGCCATCACGCAAGGCTCTGCCTACATGCCCCTCGATCGCGAGGACGTGCTGCGCCGAGCGCCCGAGGCGATCATCCTCATCCAGCCGAGCCGATCGAGCGAGCCAAAGACGCCGCGTGGCGCGGTGATGAGCGACGGCAAGCCCCAGGTCATCACGGGCGAAGAGGCCATTGCGCGTCTGGGCGGCTTGAAAGACCTGGACATCCCCGCGATCAAGAACCGCCGCGTGGCGCTCGTCAACGAACCCACGGCCCTGCTCCCCGGGCTCGGGCTCGTCCGCGTGGCTGAGGCGATGCGAGTCGCCGGCGAAGGGTTCGCCACGCCGACAACCGATCAGCCCAAGGCCCAACCCGCCCGCACGCCCTGACCGACGGTGTACGATCGGCCCATCATGGGCACCGCCGACGCACAGCCAACCGGTTCTTCCGCGATCTTCGACCCGCAGGCGATCCTCGAATCGCGCGTGCGCGGCGCGATGGTCCGCGCGGTGCCCGACCTCGCCTCGCAGAGCCCCGACACCATCGACCCGATGGTCACCGCCTCGCGCAACGCGAAGTTCGGCGATTACCAGTGCAACGCCGCGATGGGCCTGGGCAAAAAGCTCGGCAAGCCCCCGCGCGAGATCGCCCAGGCGATCGTCAAGAACCTCGACCTCTCCGATATCGCCGAGCCGATCACCGAGGCCAACATCGCCGGCCCGGGGTTCATCAACATCACGCTCAAGCCGCAGTCGCTCTCGTCGCTGCTGACGACGATGGCGGGCGCGTCGATGGGCTTCCCCGCGCCGGGCTCGCTGGGCACCGCGGTGGTCGATCTCTGCGGGGTCAACCTCGCCAAGCAGATGCACGTGGGGCACCTGCGCTCAACCGTCATCGGCGACACGCTGGCGAACATCCTGCAGCGCGCGGGGTGGAAGGTCATCCGCCAGAACCACGTGGGCGACTGGGGCCTGCCCATCGCGATGGTCACCTCGCGCCTGATCGACCAAGCCGCGGCGGGTCTGATCGACCTGTCAAAGGTCACGCTCGACGACTTGGACAAGGCGTACAAAGCCGCCCAGCGCGAGTGCGAGAGCGACCAGCGCGGGCTGTTGACGGCGCAGCGCTGGCACATGGGCCCGAAGATCATCGCGGAGCTGCAAGCCCAGGCCGACGGGGCGGCGGAGAAATCCGAGCGCGCCCGCAGCGTGCTGCGCCGATTGCAAACGCACGACAAGGACGTGATGGCCGTCTGGCAGCGCATCAGCGACGTGACGATGAGCGCGTGCCTGACCATCGCCTCGCGCCTGAACGCCGACGTGCGCCCGGAGCATTCCGCGGGCGAGAGCTCGTACGCAGAGGAACTCGCCCCGATGGTCGCGGAGCTGGAGAAGAGCCAAGTCGCGCAGATCAGCGAGGGCGCACTGGTGATCCGCCTTGAGGACGTTGGTCTCAACGAGCCGCTGCTGATCCGCAAGAGCGACGGCGCGTTCCTCTACGCCACCACCGACATGGCCGCGATCCGGCGGCGCGTGCAGAAGCTCGGCGCGCAGCGCGTGGTCTACTGCGTCGACGCGCGCCAGAGCCTGCACTTCAAGCAGGTCTTCGCCGGCGCATCAAAGGCCGGGTACGCCAAACTGCCCAGCGGGCAGAACGCGGTGCTCGAGCACGCCGCCTTCGGCACGATCCTCGGCGAAGACGGCCGCCCGTTCAAGACGCGCTCGGGCGAGAGCGCCAAGCTTGGCGAACTGCTCGACCAAGCCGAGGCGTACGCATTCGAGGTCATCACGCAGCGCTCGCCCGACATGAGCCAGGACGAGCGCCGATCGATCTCGCGCACCATCGCCGTGGCGGCCATCCGCTACGTTGATCTTTCCACCGAGCGCATCAAGGACTACGTCTTCAGCTATCAGCGCATGGTCAGCTTCGAGGGCAACACCGGGCCCTACCTGCTCTACGCCCTCGTGCGCATCCGCTCGATCTTCCGCAAAGCCGCCGAGCGCGGCATCTCGGTGGGCGATCTGCCCGCCCCCACGATTGCCCACGCCGCGGAGAAGACCCTCGCGCTCACGCTGCTGCGATATCCGGGCGTGGTGCAGGACGTTGCCAAGACGCTCGAACCCAGCCGCCTGTGCGCGTACCTCTACGAGCTCGCGGGCGTCTTCAGCACGTTCTTTGACGTCTGCCCGGTCCTCAGCGCCAGTAGCGACAGCGAGCGTGCGTCGCGCCTGGCGCTGTGCAAACTCGCCGAGGGCGTACTGGCCGACGGCTTGAAGCTGCTGGGCATCCCCACGCTGGAAAAGATGTGACTTCCTCGTCCTGATCGCCGCGAACGCACATCAGCCGGGAAGCTTCTCAGCACCCGCCTCGCCCTTCGCCGCGGGCGTCACCGTCGGCTCCGCGATCGGCACCGACTTCGCCGCGTCCGCCTTCGCCGCTTCGCCGGTCTTGGTCTCGATCTTGATCGGCTGCTGAATAATGCTCCCGTCGGGCGCGTACATCAGCCCCACCGACGCCAGTTCGGTCTCGCTCCAGGGTGAACTCGTTACCTCGCCCGGCAGCGGCGCCCGCACCAGCACGCGGTCGCCGGCGCTCAAGCCCGAAGCCACGGCGGCCAGTCTCTCTGACCGCTGCCCCAGCTTCACCGCGACACGACGAATCTTCCCGCCCTCGCTCTTCAGCACGTACCGCACCGGTCCCTCGGCAAAGATCGCCTGGATCGGCACGCACAACGCGTTCTCCGCACGGTCAAGGCGGATCTGCGCCTCGCACCGCATCGAGGGTTTCAGCCGCGAGTCGTACGGCGGCTGCAAGACGATCTTCACCGTGTACTCGCGCAGGTTCGGATCTTCCCAGTTCGACCGCTCCGCCAACACGCCGATGGACTCCACCGTCCCGCTCACCGCCACGCCCGGCAGCGCGTCGACCTTCAACGCGACCGACTGACCCGACTGCACCTTCGCCGCGATCGATTCGCTCACACGCACGCTCGCACGCATCGACGACGTATCGGGCAGCGCCAGGATCAGCTCGTTGGGATACATCTTCCGTCCCGCGGCCATCGGCCCGTTGCCGCTGAAATGCCACGGCGGCAGCAGGCTCGTGCCATACACCACCAGCCCGTCGCTGGTGGCGCGGATCGTCGCGCTCTCAATGTCCTTCTTCAGCTTGTTCACCGCGTCCTCACGCAGCGAAACCTGCTTCCGCTTGTTCTCACGGTCGGCCAGCTTGCTGGCAACCTGGCTCTCGTTCTTCCGCTTCGTGCGATCGAGCTCCGCCTTCGCCTCCTGCAGCGCCGACTCTTTGCTCCGCTGCTCACGGGGCAGCTCGAAGCTCTCAAAGACGTGGCTGTCGAGCTCCGCCTTCGAGAGGGCCGTCTCCGCCTTGTGCAGTTCGAGCTGGTTCCGCTGGTGCTCGTCCTTCGAGAGGAAGCCCTTCTCCAGCAGCCGGCTGTTCTGGTCGACCTTCTCTTTCAGGCGCTTCACCTCGCTGCGCCACTCGTCGATCCCCTGCGAGAGCGTCTGCCTCTTGCTGCGCACTTCGCCCTCAAGGAACTTCTTCAGGTCCAGTTCCGCAAGCTCAACCGCCAGCGTCGCCTTTCGCACGGCCGAGTCGTTCTCGTTGATCTGAATCTCGTACCCCTGCTCAGCGCTGATCAGCTCCGCCTTCGAGCTCTCCAGCAGAAGCAACTCCTGATCCAGCCGCTTCTGGATCTCCTCGGTGTTCACGCGCGCCAGCAGGTCGCCCGCCTTCACCTGCGTCCCTTCTTTCACGAGCTCCATGATCGTTGTTTCGCTCTCCAGCGGGTTGCGGAACTCCTTCTGATCCTTCGCCTCAAGCAACCCCGTCCCGACGGTCGTGACGTCAAACGACTGAATCGAGACCTCCGCCTGATCGGCGATGATCGCCGAGCCGCCGCCCGACGCGCCCGCGGGCGCTTTGTTCCCGCCCTTCGTCGGTGTCTCGCCGGGCGAGGCCTGCAGCGCCAGCGCCGAGCCCAACGCTGCGAGGGTCAGCAGCGTGCCGCCGGTGATGACCAGCGCCCGAGTCGAGAAGCCGCGCCGACGCCGAGCATGATTCGCGAAGCTCGCATGGCCCGCGACAGATTCTGTATCGCCGGCGGAGTTGTGAGTTTCCGATGTCTTCATATCACCCTCGAGCATTCGTCGATCTCGCCATCGGTGCTACCGGCAAGCCACAGCCCGGACGCGGTGTAACCCAACAACCCGCCCAACCCACGCCGCACCGCGACCGCATCGCTCGGACTTCTCACCGAGAGTGACACCAAGATCGTTCCCGCGTGCGATTCCGTCAGGACTTTGAACGGAAACCCGCAACGCCCGCCCGATGGGTGAATGTTCGGGTTCTGGGCGATTCTGGAAACCCCCCGAACAGACGTTCGAGGCCGCCGGTCAATCGTCCTCGTCTTCGTCTCTTTTCTTGGGCGATGCCTGCATGAGCTTCACCGCGTCCTCAGGCTTGATCGAGCCCTCCGCCACATACGCCGCGATTTCACGCCGCGTCTTCTCCGTCTCGCGATGTTTCAGCACCCGCCGAACGAAGCTCACCGTAATCCCCAGCGCCGCGATGAGCAGCCCGCCCACCAGCGCGATCTGCCCCATCTCGTCGCTCGCGCCCAGCGTCAACGGAAGCATGAAGATCTGCAGTTCCATATGGCATGCCTTTGCGATTCATCCGCCCGCCCACGGTCCCCTTCAACGCGTCAAGACGAAACTACCGCCTCTCCGGGCTCTCCCCCGCACGCATGAGTTTCTCACCGTGCTCCGGGGTCATCGAACCCTCGGCGATGTACGCCGCGATATCCCGCCGCGTCTTTTCGCGCTCGTACGTGCGGTACATGTTGCTGACGAACCACATCACCAGCCACACCAGCATGACGACCCAGAAAAGCTCCATACCTGTTCCGCTCGCTGATGAAAGGGAGATGATCGTCTACGCCGCCGGGCACCCACCCACGCTTCGCCGAACCCCTCGCCCATGACGATAGCCTTTCGGAACGCAGTCCCCTCGATTTCACATTTTCAGCCCGATGACCCTCCCGCCGCCAAACCCGCAGAGCCACAGTGCCCCGCTCGATCCGAGCGACCATCGTCTCATCGAGTTGATCTTGAGCTGTTACGCGCGGGGCATCTTCCCGATGGGCACCGATCGCCCCGGGCCGATGGGCCTTGCGGGCGCCCTGCTTCAGGACGGACCCGTCGATTGGGTCTCGGTCGATCCGCGATCCATCCTCCCCCTCGACGGCCTGATCATCTCCCGCTCACTCCGCTCCAAGATCCGCAAAGGCACCTTCACCATCACCCTCGACCGCGCCTTCGAGCAGGTCATCACGGAGTGCGCAACCGTCACCCGCTCGCGCAACCAACTGCTGGGCGAAGACGCCGACGAGCCCGCCGCCGATCACGACGAACCTGAGACGGCCGCCGCCGACGACAACCCGACCTGGATCAACCCCTGGATCATCGACGCCTACACCAAGCTCCACCGCGCCGGCTACGCCCATTCCGTCGAAGCCTGGCTCACGCCAACGCCCACCGCAACCAACCCAGCCCCAACACCCCTCCTCGTCGGCGGGCTCTACGGCCTGCACCTCGGCTCCGCCTTCTTCGGCGAAAGCATGTTCTCCCGCCCCGACCTCGGCGGCACCGATGCCAGCAAAGTCTGCCTCGCCCACCTCGCCGACCACCTCCGCTGCCGCGGCTTCACCCTCCTCGATACCCAATACGCCAACCCCCACATGCAACGCCTGGGCGTCATCGAAATCCCCGTCGCAAAGTACCTCAAGCTGCTGAAGAACGCGCTCAAATCACCGGCAAAGTGGTGAGCCGCGCCTTCGCCTCAATCAAATCGGCGGGCTTTTCAAGAAAAGATACACTCCCGACGTGACCAACACCCCACCCAGTTCGTCACCCGCGCCGTACGTCAAGACCACCCGCCCCGCCGAGGGCGACGAGCTGGTCTTCGACTTCCGCGACGACACCCCTGGCTGCGTCTTCTCGATGGCCCTCATCGCCCTGCTCGTCATCGCCGCCCCGCTGGCGTACGTCATCGCGCAAACCTACAACGCCGGCCTGCCGCTCGCCACAGGCCTGCTGGCCGTGCCCTTCGCCCTGACCATCGTCATCTCGGTCTTCGCGATCTCCCATGCCGCGATGACCGTGCTCAAACGTCGCCGCCGCCAACCCGACTTTGAAGTTGAGCAGTTCGATATCACCGTCAGCCGAGCCTGGGTCGTCCGCGCCGATTTCAATCCATCCGACAGCGTCGACCTCGACGACTTCGAGACCCCCGATCCAACCTTGCCCACACCACCGACTCCCCTCGGCCCAACCCTCCCCTGGCACGTCCTGCTCCTCGAACTCACCGACGCCCGCCTCATCAGCATCACGGGCGCTGTCGCACACGCCGTGCGAACTCCCGCCCTGCAACTCGCCTCGCCTCACCTCCGCATCGTCGCCCGCCCCCTCCTCCCAGGCTTCGGCCGCGTCATCCTCTCCATCTCCGCCCGCGAACAACCAACTCCCTCTTCACCCATCACCCCCACCCTCCTCGAAAACCCCCGCGTCACCAGTTGGATCTCCGGTGGCCTCACCGAGCACCAGCTCGAAGACCTCCCCCTCTGGATCCTCCAAGCCATCAACCGCGTCCCAAACCCCGACGCACCTTCTACCATGCCGCAATGACCCCCTCCACCTCCTCGCCCGTACAGCGCTGCATCAACCCTGCCTGCAACGCCACCTTCTCCATCGCCGACGTCCGCACCGGCTGCCCGCGCTGCGGCGCTTTGCTCGACGTCGACTACGGCTGGCTCGCCGGGCCCGTCATCCACCCTTCCCTCCGCTCATGGTCCTTCGTCGAGCAGCGTGCAAACCCAGGCCGCGGCGCCGCGCTTGATCGCACCAGCGCCCTGAACGCCTCGGGCGTCTGGCGTTTCCGCGACCTCATGCCCTTCTTCAGCTCCGAAGCCGACATCTGCACCATCGGCGAGGGCAAAACCCTCCTCCAGCGTGCCGACCTGCTCTGCAAGCACCTGGGCTTCTGCCCCGGCTCTTGCCCCGCATGCCCATCGGGCAACGCCTGCTCCGGGACCCACTCCGGCGGCGGCGGCCTGTACCTCCAGTACGAAGGCATGAACCCCTCAGGCTCCTTCAAAGACAACGGCATGACCGCCGCCTTCACCCACGCCCGAATGGTCAACGCCAAGGTCGTCGCCTGCGCTTCCACCGGCAACACCTCCGCCAGCATGGCCATCTACGCCATCCAGGCCGGTATGAAGGCCGTCATCTTCATCGGCGACGGCAAGATCGCCTTCGGCAAACTCTCCCAGGCCCTCGACTACGGCGCTCTGACCCTCCAAGTCGCCGGCGACTTCGACGCCTGCCTCGCCCGCGTGAAGCACATCGCCGAGAACATCCCCGCCGCGGGCGTCTACCTCATGAACTCCGTCAACCCCTTCCGCCTCGAAGGCCAGAAGGCCGTCATGTTCCGCGTCCTCGAAGGTCTCAACTTCCAAGTCCCCGACTGGATCGTCGTCCCGGGCGGAAACCTCGGCAACTGCTCCGCCTTCGGCAAGGCCTTCCTCGAACTGAAAAACCTCGGGCTCATCGACCGCCTCCCACGCCTCGCCGTCATCAACGCCCACGGCGCCAGCACCCTCGACCGCATCTACAACCACCTGAACGTCCGCTGGAACAGCGGCGCGTACTTCACCGACGGCGGGCTGACCAAAACCAACGCCGAGTACGCCCGCATGGACGCCGCCAACGAACGCGCCCACACCGTCGCCACCGCCATCGAGATCAACCGCCCGGTCAACCTCGCCAAAGCGCTCCGCGCGCTCGAAGTCATGAACGGCTCCACCCGCGCCGCCAACTGGTCAGACGCACAGCCCGGCGTCGTCCGCTCCGTCGACGACGAAACCATCAAGGAATACAAAGCCCTCATCGGCAAGTTCGGCTACGGCTGCGAACCCGCCTCCGCCGCCAGCCTCGCCGGCGCCCACGCCCTGCTCAAAGAAGGCGTCATCAAAAAAGGCCAACGCGTCGTCTGCATCCTCACAGGCCACCAACTCAAAGACCCCGACGTCACCGTCGGCTACCACACAGGCAAAGGCGAAAAAGCCACCCTCAACGCCAAATACGCCAACGCCCCGGTCAAAGTCCCCGACGACCTCGACGCGATCCTGAAGGCGATGGGGAGCCAATAAGACGCATTCAGCGGTTTCACCCTACCATTGCATACATGGAACGTTTCCCACGCATCACGCTCGACCCCGCCGTCATGGCCGGCCGCCCGTGCATCCGCGGCACACGCCTGACCGTCGGCATGATCGTCAGCCTCCTCGCCGCCGGTCACTCCGAACAGGAAGTGCTCCAGTTGTACCCGCAACTTGCTCTTGAAGATATCCGCGAAGCACTCGCCTTTGCCGCCTGGCGTTCAACCGAGCCCGACACCTTCCTCCGCTCGGCATGAAGGTCCTCATTGATCTCAACCTGCCGGCAATCTGGGTTCCTCGGCTCATCGCCGAAGGGCACGATGCTGTGCATTGGTCGAACGTCGGTGCCGCGACAGCGACCGACAATGAACTTCTCGCTCATGCGCGAACACGGGACCAAGTCATTCTGACCGCCGATCACGATTTCGCGCTGCTCCTTGCGATGGCCCAATCACACGGCCCGAGCGTCATTCTGCTCCGAGCCGAAGCGGTACGCATCGACTCCCAACTCGGGCTCGTCATCGCGGCGATGAAGAAGTTCGAGCAAGAACTGGCAAGTGGTGCAATGGTTGTCGTTGAACCCAGCAGCGCCCGCGCGCGTGTACTGCCGTTGAAGTAATCGGCCCGCCGGTTTACCGCCACGCTCCGCTTGACGCCAACCACGCAGCAAGCAACGCACCAACCTCGGCCTTCCTTCGCGCCTTCGTGCAAATGACATAGACGCAATCACACCACCTCTGTATCACACCCGCACTCCGTGCAAATCAGCCCCTTCCGCCGCTCTTCACCGTGCCCGCAGTGCCGACACCCAGACCCCTTCTCCAGTCTGCCCGATCTCCAGCCGATCACGATGATGCACACCCACATGCCGTAGTACACAACTTTCGTCGGCCACTTGGCAAAGACCAACGCGTCGTAGATCCACGGCATCCGCTCGATCGTGATCGTCTGACCTATCGCCATCGCCTCCGGCGGCACAACCACGGGCGTAGACACCTGCATTTGACGTGTGATATCACGACCTGCACCCTCCGCCGCCGCCGCCAAGGCCGCTCCGTGCTCGGCCGTCGGGAACGGCCACTGAAACATGAACTGATTCCCAACCGTTCGTGGAGTCAGTTCGACCTTCCAGAACTCAACAGGGCCGATCGAGCCCACCTTCGCGGTGTAATCCACCGCAACCATCGTCACTGCATCATCCTGCCGATCCCAGGTGATCGACCGCAGCGTCCCCTCGGGTGTCCGCTCAAGAAGCACCAAGGTCATCAGGGTCGACGGCCAGCGAACCGCCGACGTCGAGACGATACTCCCGATAAACGCGATCACCCACACCGCAACGCACACCCAGATCATCCGCCGATACTTCTGCCTCGGCGTCCACTGTCCCCGTTCACGCATGCGTCAATCCCCGGTTGCCGCCTCGCTGAGTTGCGCTCCGCGCGCAGCAAGTCTACACCAAAGGACCGAGCTCCCGCCAACCCCTGCCTTCCTTCGCGCCTTCGCGCCTTCGTGCCAAGCTTCTTCGAACACGAGCTCACCGCCGATTCTCACCCGAAGCGTCGGTAATCTTCAGGATCCCCGCCGCCGCGCTGATCTTCACCAGCGTGGACGGGTCGTCGAGCATCCCCGCCAGCGCCGGCAGGTTCTGCATCAGCCGTGTCTCGCCGAAGACCGCCGCCGCCTGGGCGCGCTGCGGCACCACGGGCGACTTGGCGTATTCCGCCGCGATGAACCCGCCGCGCGGGTTGCCGAGCTGCGCCAGCGACGCCGCCGCCGCCAGTCGCGCTTCGGGCGGATAGCGTCCCTCGCCCTTGGCGTTCATCGCGGTGAGCACGATCAGCTCGCCCGTGGCGCTGCGGTCCTTGAGCTGTCCGATGATCTGCGCCGCGAGTGCCGCCGCCTCAAGGTCCTGCTCCGTCGCGGGGTACAGCGCCGCGCGGACTTCCGACATCGCCGACTCCTGCCCCAGCTTCACCAGCGCCTCGGCGATCTGCAGGTGCATCAACCGGGTCGAGATCGCGTCCGCCCGCGCCACGCTCGCCCGCGACGCCGTCATCAAAGGTCCGACGGCCGAGGGATTGCCAAGCTCCCCGAGAATGAACGCCGCGTGAGCACGCTGCCGAGTATCGCCCGCGGTCAGCAGCACGTTCGCAAGCGGGGTCTGATCGACACTCTCCCCGCAGCGCGCCATCGCAAAGATTGCGGCGCACCGCACGAACGGCGACTGGTCGTTCACCAGCGGGCGCACGTGCACGACCGCTTCCTTGATCTTCCCCTTGCCGATGAGCATCGCCGCCACTGTCCGCACGCCCGGGCTCTCGTGCATGAGCGCCGGCGCGAGCATGGGCTTCAGGCGTGAGGGCGTCATCGACAACCCCTCGAGCGCGTTCGCTCGCTGCTCCGGACTGCCCGATGCCGCCGCGGTGGTCAGCAGTGTCAGTGCCCGCTCGCGGAGCGTCGAGACCGCCACCGGATCGTCGATCGAGAAACCCGCCGGCCCAGCGTTTGTGCCGGGTTGGGTTGCGTTCGAGCCCGTTGGCGTCACCGTCGAACCGCCCGAGGCCGCCGACCCGCCGCGACCGGCGTTCGAGGCGCAAGCGCTCAGCAGCAGGCCCGCGCTGAGGATCATCGTCAGGACGCCGACCTTGGTGGTCAGTTGGTGCGGGTGGCTCGTGCGCTTCGTGCTGGTGTTCATGGTCGGTTGATCCGAGATGCGGCTGGTTTGGTTCAGGTACAGGAGAAAAACAGTCTTCGAGCTTGTCACGCCGACGGCGTTGCGTTGGCGGAGGGCACTTTCCGCCGCAGCGGCCAGAGGCTCAAAACCGCCCCGCCGACGAGGCAGACCCACCCCCATACGTCGCCCACCTTGGCGTAGATCGTTGATCGGCCCGTTTCACCCGAAACCGTGAGCACCCCCGTCAGCACCCCTTCGACGCGTTCGCCCGGCTCGCCGGGTTTTTCGTCCACGCCCATCTTGACAATCGCCCCGCGGTGATCGATCAGGGCGCTGATCCCCGTGTTTACCGAGCGGGCGATGGGGATGCCCAGCTCCGCCGCCCTCCAGCGGCAGACCGTCAGGTGCGCCCGCCGCCCGACGGGCTTATCCCCGAACCACCCGTCGTTCGAGAGGTTCACGATCAACTGCCCCTGCGTCTGGTTCGCCAGCCATCGGCACGTATCGGGGAAGGTCATCTCGAAGCAGATCGGCGTGATGACGTTGATGCCCTTCGAGCCACCCTGCACCGGAACAACAAACCGCGTGGCCTTCGAACCCGGCGTGAGGTCAAAGGCCAGCCCCTGCGCGCCGAGGTTCACCAGCCACTGCTGCACGGCCGGGAATCTCCACGCCACCGGGATCATCTCGCCGAAACTGGTCAAGCGCACCTTGTCGTAGCGATCACTGGACACCTCGCCGCGCTCGATCAGGAACGCGGAGTTGTACTTCGCGTCAAAGGCTGGCAGCACTCCTACAACCTGCCCCTGCGCGTTGGTGCGGGGTGAGTATCGGAGGTTCTCGACGCCGATGCCGCCGACGATCATGGGGATGTTCAGCGAGCGTTGCAGGTCGAGCAAACGCTGGGCGAAGTACGTCGCGGGCACGCGCGACGGCGGCGGCTCGGCGCTGTTCAAGAGCCCCTCCGGCACGCGGACGCTGTACGCGATCCCCTCACGCTCTTGCACGCGCCGCGCCGACGCGTCGAGGTACTCACCGGGGAACATCGTCTCGGGCCAGGCGATGAGATCGGGCTTGAAGGCCGCCGCGTCGTTGCTCAGCGTGAGCCAGCGCGTCAGGTCGCGCAGGCGGTCGAAGGTCGCCCAGCCGATCTTGTTGTCCTGCGGCAGGTTCGTCTGCACCATCGCAAGCCGAACCGGAATGTCGTAGCTCTTCGGCGCGTTGAGCATGCCGACGAGCGAGCCGAGCGCGGTGAGGGCGAGAGCGGCGAGCATGGCCCGAGGGTTTCGCGCACGCCATGAGGCGATGATCCCCATCGCCGGGAGAACCGTGAGGAACGAGATGAAGAAGAGCCCCAGCGTGCTGGCGGGGTTGGCCTTCGGCAGCATGGTCCAGAAGTCGATGGTTGGATGACCCGCGAGGAAGAAGCCGTAGCCACCGAGAAAGACCTCGGCCCGCAGATACTCAACGCCCGTCCACAGCACCGCCAAAGCGATCCCCAGCGCCCAGGCGGGGATCGAAGATCGGCGGAAGACCCGCACCGCAAGGAACGTGTACAGCACCACCCAGACCGACATGTAGATCTGGTGCAGCGGGTACCCCGCGCTGGTGACGTTCGCCATGAAGGCGTGCAGATAGAGCCATGACGGCAGCGTGCCCATACCCAGGGCCAGCAGGGCGGCGGCGTGCGCACGCTTCCCGCCCATCGCCCGCTCGCTGAGCCACCAGGCCAGCACGGTCGGGGGGAGGCCAATCACCCAGGAAGCCCAGAAGAAACCCACCGGCGGGAAGGCCAGGACGACAAAGAGACCGGAAAAAACGCCGGCGATCAGGCCGACGGTCGCCGCTGCGCGCGCGGAGGTGGGCATTGGTGCGGGGGTGGGGGGGGTGGAGGCTGGGGTATCGGTGCTGGTGCTCTGCGTCATGGATGGCGTTGAAAGAGGAACATCGTCGGAAAGAGTCGCAGGATCATTCACCGCCCGATCGCCTTCGGCGGTACGATGGGCGTTTCGTTGGCTTGTGATTTTGTCCGCAAAGGGGCCGCCCATGAGCACGACTTCCGCTTCTGCTTCTTCCGCCGCGGTTGTGAAGATTCTTGATCTCGAAGCCGCCCGGGCGGTCTTGACGAAGGTGAACCAGGAGCACCTGCTGAAGTATGCAAGCGAGCTGACGCCCGCGCAGCGGGCGGAACTGCTTTCGCAGATCGCCTCGATCGACTGGGCGACGATCCCCGCGCTGGTGCAGCAGTACGTCTTGAGCAAAGAAGCCGGCGGCGCCGGCGGCAGCATCGAGCCCGTGAAGCACTACCCCGCCGACGCGACCAGCACCGCGGGGCGCGGGCCCTGGGACCGGGCGTTCTACAAGCAGAAGGGGATCGAGCTCATCGGCGCCGGCAAAGTGGCGGCCTTCACCGTCGCGGGCGGGCAGGGCTCGCGCCTGGGCTTCGAGGGGCCCAAGGGCTGCTACCCCGCGGGGAGCGTGACGCGCAAGCCGCTGTTCGCGTGTTTGGCGGAGTGGATCATCGCCGCCCAGCGCGCGTGGTGTGCGCCCGGTAAAACGATTCCTTGGTACATCATGACCAGCCCGCTGAACCACGAGGCGACGGTGGGCTTCTTCAAGGAGCACGGGTACTTCGGGCTCAATGAGAACGATGTGATGTTCTTCCGCCAGGGGGTGATGCCGAGCTTTGATATGGCCACGGGGAAGGTGCTTTTGAATCAGAAGCACGAGATCGCGGTGAACCCGGACGGGCACGGCGGGTCGATCAAGGCCCTGGCCGTGAGCGGGGCGCTGGCGGACATGAAGCGGCGCGGGATCGAGCAGCTCAGCTACACGCAGATCGACAACCCGCTGGTGAAGGTGATCGACCCGGTCTTCGTGGGGCTGCACGCCTTCGCGCCGGATTCGTCGGGGCAGATGTCCAGCAAGATGGTCGCGAAGGCCAGCGCGGGCGAGAAGGTCGGCGTGCTGTGCACCGTCAGCGGCAAGACGGGCGTGGTGGAGTACAGCGACATGCCCAAGGCCCTCACCGAGGCGACCAACGCCGACGGCTCGCTGAAGTTCAACGCGGGCTCGATCGCGGTGCACGTGATCTCGGTGAAGTTTCTGGAGCAGTTGACCGGAGGTGGCGGGTTTTCGATGCCGTTCCATCGTGCGGAGAAGAAGGTGGCGTACGTGGACCAGGCGACGGGCCAGCGGGTTGAGCCGGTGAAGAACAACGCCGTGAAGCTGGAGGCGTTTGTCTTTGATGCGTTGGCGATGTGCGAGAAGTCGATCGTGCTGGAAACGATTCGTCGCGACGAGTTCGCGCCGATCAAGAACGCCAGCGCACCGGGTGCCAGCGACACGCCCGAGACGTGCGGCCAGATCCAGACGGAGCGTGCGCTGGCGTGGCTGGCGCAGGCATGGGGGGTGGGGGGTTCTGGTGGGTACGCGGGCACAGGGCAGGACTGCGTGCTGGAGCTGCCGCCGACCTCGGCGATGGAGCCGGAGGATCTGAGGATCAAGAACATCAAGCCGGTGATTGCGCGAGGTTCGAAGCTGGTGTTGTGATCGTTCGAGGGGCAGAAGAAAGGCGTACGCCGAGGAAGACGGATCGGGGAGCGATTCACAAAGAGGTCGCAGAGGACGCAGAGAAGAAGAAGTGCTGAGGGTTGGGTGCTGAGTGTGGTGCTTTTGATTTGAGGTTTGAGCTTTGAGCCTTGAGCTTTGAGTTTCTGGGCGGACCATCCGTCGTTCAAAAAGTTCCTTTCCTGACCAACGTTGGACTGGAAAAGGTCCGATACCCAGCACAGATCGCGGCGTGGTCCCACCTTCGGGGCATTGATGCCCCGGATACGCTGCTGCGCGAGGCCGAGTGCTTTGGCTTCGCCTCTTCGCGTCTTCGTGCTCCGTCTTCTCGGTCTTCTCCGCGTCCTCCGCGTTGCCTTTTTCACCGGGTTTCCGCATGGCCAAGAGCAAGAAAAGCCCAGCCGCTCCTTCGATCAACCTCAGCGACCTGCGTGAGCGCATCGACACGATTGATCGCCAGCTCGTCGATCTGCTCAACGCGCGCTCGGGGCTTGTCGTTCAAGTTGGCAAGTACAAGCAGGCGAACAACATCCCCATCTACGCCCCGCACCGCGAGGCGGAGGTGCTCTCGCGCGTGCTGGGGCACAACAAGGGCCCGCTGAGCAACCGCGCGGTGGAGGGGGTTTACCGCGAGATCATGTCCGGCTCGTTCGCGCTGGAGAAGCCGCTGGCCATCGGGTTCCTCGGGCCCCCGGGCAGTTACAGCCATCTGGCGGCGAAACGCCACTTCGGCTCCAGCGTGCAGTTCGAGGATCTGCACGAGATCGCTGGCGTCTTCACCGAGGTCGCCCGCGGGCACGTGGACTACGGCATGGTCCCGATCGAGAACTCGATCCACGGCGGCGTCGCCGAGACGCTCGACAGCTTCGCACGCTTCCACACCAGCGTGAACGTCTACGCCGAGGTGCAGCTCGAGGTGCACCACGCGCTGCTCGCCAACTGCGCCCCGAGCATGGTCAAGCGGATCTACAGCAAGCCCGAGGTGTTTAGTCAGTGCCGATCGTGGCTGGCGACGCAGTACCCCAAGGCGGAGCAGATCGCGGTGGCGAGCAGCTCCAAGGCCGTGCAGATGGTCGCGGAGGAAAAGGGGTCGAAGAAAGGGCGCGGAGGCGGGGCGGGCGGAAGCGCGGCGATCGGCAGCACCCTCGCGGCGGAGCTGTATGGCGTCAACGTCCTCTTCGAGAAGATCGAAGACCGCTCCGACAACCTCACCCGCTTCTACGTCATCGCCCGCCAGCACGCCAGCCCCAGCGGCGACGACAAAACCAGCGTCATGTTCACCACGCTGAACAAGCCCGGCGCCCTCGCCCGCGTGCTGGCGGACTTTCACGAAGCGGGGGTCAACCTCACGCACATCGACAAACGCCCAAGCGGGCGCAGCAACTGGACGTACACGTTCTTCATCGACGCGCAGGGGCACCAGCGCGACAAATCGGTCGTCGACGCGCTGAGCCGGGCGAAGAAGCACTGCAAGGAACTGGTCGTGCTGGGGAGCTTCCCGCGCAGCCGGCGGATACTCGGTTGAGTGAAGCCCGAAGCCGAGCACGTGCCACCGATCGCGGCTTTGCGCGATCGGTGATTCTCTTCTCAAACGTGTCCAGCGCACCGATCGTCTTCGACGATCGGTGGCACGGGTTACTCGCTGCTCTTCTTGCTTGAGCGCTTCTTGCCCCCAGCGGATGAGCGTTTCTTCGCGGGCTTGGGTTCTTCGTGCGCGTGCTCGCCCATGGGGATGAGCCCCTGCGTCTGGATCGCCAGCCCGACCAGCGCCACCGCCAACCACACGGCGATCCAGCCTCCCGCGCTGAGGTTGAGCATCTCGCGCCCCGGCAGGTTGAGCCCGTGCGCCAGCCACGAGGCGCTGGGGAGCATCACCGCCGCCCCAGTGAACGACGTGACGGTCGCGGCGGCCCAGTGCGGCATCACCAGGCCGATGGCGATGCCGCCCGCGGCGCCGATGAGCGCGCCGACCATGATCCACAGCCGCTCGCCGCCGGGCGTGCGCTCCCAGCGTGCGCCGATCTCTTCGCGCAGGGCCTTGGAGAACGCGCGGGCGGACTCGGCCGCAGCACTGACCTGCGAGGCGGTGTTGATCAACGAGCCGCCGGCGGGGTCTTTGTGAAGTGGGTCCTTGGGCGTCGGCGCGGTGGTGCGGGGCGCGGGCTTGCTGGCGCCGGTGCTCGCGGCATCGGGCTTGGGCTTCGTGCCCCGGGCATCGCTCGGCGCGGGCTGCGTCGGCGGCTTGGGCTTCGGTTGAGGCTTGGCGCGAGGAGCCGGCGCGGGACCGGGATCGGGCAGGTCGGGGTCGATCAGCGGGGCGTCGTTGGGTTGATCGGGGGTGGTGACGATGGGTTGTTCACCGCCGCCCATGCCGGTGTCGGGCGGCTCTGGATAATCTGTCGGTTCGATCAGGGAGACCCCGGCTGCCGCGGTGAGCCGCGCCGAACCGGTGGTGAGGGAGAACCCGGCCGAGATCATGAGCGCGAACCCGGCGGCGAGTATCGCCCCGAACGTGGCGGCGGTCGTCAGCCGGTACATCGCCACGCCCAGCAGGCAGCCAACGACCATCCCGATGAACAAACCGAGGTAAGGTGAAATACCCGATCCGCCGGCGAGCACGGGCCAGAAGAAGTACCCAAACAATCCACAAACTATGCACGAAACGACGGTGGTGGCGGGGCGGAGGACGCTCGAACCGACCAGCCAAAGGACCAGCCCGGTGATCAGGGCCAGGCCCACGAGGATGTGGACGAGCCAGGGGAGGGCCTGAAGCGAGGAAACCAGGCTTGAGAGGCCCGGATTCGAGGGCTGGGCCGCGAGGGTGATCAGGGGGTCGAAGCCGGGATGGATGAGCGGGGCGGTCATGGTCGATTGGGAGCGGAAAAGCGGGGTTGAGGGGAAGGCCGAGTGGGCCGGGACTTGGCGGCGAGGTTCATTCGAGGGAAACGGGGTCCCACGAGGAGATATGGATCGGCCCGTGAAGGGAAACGGGCACAAAGAACATCTGGAAGGCAATGACCCGCGCAGGTGGGCGTTGACCTGGCGGGTGGAGAGTGCGCCGTGGGGAA
Source organism: Phycisphaerales bacterium (assembly GCA_032229765.1). GTDB lineage: Bacteria > Planctomycetota > Phycisphaerae > Phycisphaerales > UBA1924 > JACVCS01. The sequence goes on from JAVTWO010000178.1 coordinate 18,646, forward strand.
CCGCTCGGGGCCTGAAAAGGGCTTCTGAGGTGTTGTTCTGAGCCGGGAGAACCCCGCCATGCCCATGGTGACAAAGCGAGCGACAACTCATTGTGAATGCAAGACTTGCGAGCGATGGCGGGGGTCGGTACGCTTGACGGTTCCACGCCTCGGTCGCGGGGTGGTGGTGGCCGCGCACGCGGAGGTGTTCGTGCGTCGCGGCGACAACGCGGAACTTGTGGGGCCCTTCGGCTGGTGACAGTCGGAGGAGCAGTGGTGGGCGTCGGATGACGGAGCGATGAAGCACCGTCGGCGGCGCGAACAGACGGAGTGTCGGTTAAGCGAGAGGCCGGAGTGCCTGTTCGCAGGAGTGGATCATGAGCAAGACTCGTCGCTGGATGGACAAGATCCTTGGTACCCGCAGCGCGGAGACCGCGTCGTTCAAGTCGCGCTTGGGCAAGGGTGAGCGTGCGGAGCGTTCGGCGGCGATGCTGGCGCAGGCCGCCGGGGCGGGTCACAGCGGGATGCTCGAACAGCTCGAGCAGCGGCAGTTGCTCTTCACTTTGCAGGTGTCGACGGCGGACCCGACCTTCGTCGCGGACCCGAACAACCCGGGCTTCGGTACGGTCACGTCCACCTTCGGGTACTTCATCCCGTTCCTGTCGGCGAACATCCCGGGCGAGACGCAGCGCACCGGCATCGCTGAGAACTTCGATCAGCGTGCGGTCTCCGGTGGTGTGAACATCCCCGCCAACCTCGACAACGCGGTTGCGCCCGGTCAGCAGGCGACGTTCTTCGGTCTCTTCGCCACCAGCGGAGCGGCGAACACGGTGCGCATCACGGCCGCGGTCGCGCCCGCGACCGGCAACACGCTGAACATCACCATCGCGGCGGGCGGTTGGGTTGAACTGGTCTTCCGGACCGGTCCGGGGAACAACGCCACGCCTCGGACGTTCATCGGTTGGGAATGGACCAACCCAACCAACGCGGCCCTTCCAGGCACGCTGCGCGTGGATGCTCGCGCGGTGGCGGTTGGCGCGGCGGTTTCCACGGCGATCCCCGGCGGCAACGGGCTTGCTGATAACCCCCGCCCGGTTGACGCGGCGGCACCCGCGGGTCCGACGATCCACAGCTTCGACTTCGCGCAGGGTTTCCAGGCGATCCGCCTGAACAACACCGGCGGCGCTGCGCTCACGCTGGCGATCCAGGACAACGTCACGGGCATCATCCCGCCCGCGCGGTTTGCTCCGTACCTCAACGCGCGTCTCTTCGGTGCGCAGATCAGCCTCTACGGCCGCGCTGACGAAGCGACCCCCGCGCCGAACGATGGCACCGCGCTGCAGGTGCTCGACCTCTACGGGCGTGACATGACCGCGACGATCAACATGGGTATCCCCGAGGGCGATACCCGTCTGATCGCCGACGGTAACGGCGACGGCATCCCCGACTTCAACGACGGCATCGGCCGAATCAACCTCATCCGCGGCGACGCCCGCGCCGGGTTCAGCATCGTCGGTGGCACCATCGCCTCGACCCCCGCCGGCTTCCAGTTCACCATCGCCTCCGCCAGCCTGACCGACGCGTTCCGCACCGGCGGGTTCGCTCTCGAAGGCAGCTTTGTCGGCGGCGCGTGGCAGTTCCGCGGGTTTGAAGACACCGCCGCCACGGTGATCATCGGCTCGCCCTGGATCCGCGATAACCGCAACACCGACGTGTACCTCAGCGGCCCGACGGGTGTGGACAACACCTTTGGGATCCCCGTGACCACGCCGGGCCTGACGCAGGAGGTTCGGGTCTTCGGTGCGGTGAACCGCCCGAACGGCAACCCGGCCGGGGCGTGGCAGCGGTACCCGTACGCGAACGCGACGGGGCACTTCGGTCTGACGGGGACGATTCTCGAGAACACGCTGGTGCCGGCGGTGAACCCGCCGCAGCCCGCGCCGGTTGCCAACCCGATCATCGAGCAGGGCGTGGGCTTCGATGCCGCCACACTGCTGGCCAACCGTGTGTGGGGTCAGTTCCAGGTTGACGGCTTGCTCTTCGGTGCGGTGCGGTTCAACGGCTCGCTGAGCCGGATCTCGGTCTCGAACCCCGCGGCGAACATCATCATCGACGGCGACCTTGGTCGCCTGGTGGTCAACGGCAACCTCGGCGGCACGCGCAACCCGCAGAGCACCGCGCCGAGCGACGGCTTCCGCACCTTCCCCAGCCAGATCACCGTCGGGCGTTCGCTGGGTCAGGTGCTCGTCAGCGGGCGCATCATCGGCACGCCGATCACCGTCCTGGGCGCGACGAACGACCCGAACCGTGCGACGACCGAGTTCCTGCGCTACGGCGAGGCGGAAGTCATCCAGTTCTTCAACCCGGCGCTGACGGCTGAACAGGCCGCGGCACAGATCCTTGGCGCTTCGCGGAACCTCGCGGGCAGCGGCCCGTTCATCTTCGGCGGCAGCGTGGGCGACGGTGCGATCTATCGCAACGACTCGCTCCCCGGTGCGGAGTTCGTGGGCACGGGCCTGCGCGGGGCGATCATCACGGGCACCATCGGTCTGGGCAACAGCCAGTTCCACGCCGAGGACACCTCGGACGTGTACGCCTTCGCGGCGAACAACGGCTCGACGATCTCGGTCAACGTGGCGTGGACACCCGGTCAGCCCGCGCAGAGCACCGAGAACCTGTACGCGCGCATCGTGGATATCAACGGGCGCGTTCTGGCGACGCACCCCTTCGCGTTCCTGTCGCCGAACTTCGCGCTGCCGAACAACCAGTTCTCGGTGCAGTTCAACTTCGTGGCGCCGTCGACCGAGGTGTACTACCTCGTGCTGGGTGCGGCGGGTGACGGGCAGTTGAACACGTCCGTGGGCTATACCGCGACCATCAGCGGGCAGGCGGCGGTGACGGTGGGACAGATCTCCGTCGGCGGCGGCACCTCCGGCGCGGGTATGCCGATCTTCGTTCAGAACGGCGCGGTGGGCATGATCCGCGTGGGCAACGGGTACATCGACGTCGACGGTACGGTGGTGAACTTCACCGACCCGATCCAGTCGGTCGAAGGCGTCGCGGACTATCTGGCGCTCACCGGCGGCAACTTCTCGATCGCCGGCAGCGTCTACAGCATCATCGCGGGTTCGGATATCCGCGCCAGCGCCATCAACGTGGGCGGCAACCTCGGTTCGCTCTACACCGGTCGGTTCTTCTCCACCGACAACGAAGGCACCAGTGGGCTGGGCATCGCCTTCGGCAACGTGCATAACGGCTCGCTGACCGTCGGCGGCTCCATCGGCATCATCGATATCTCCGGCTCGGTGGCGTATCAGAACACCACCACCGGCGAAGTGACCAACACCCGCCCCGGCGGGTGGACCCTGCGCACCGGTGCGGCGAACACCGGGCCCGGCAACATCGGGCAGTTCCTTGTCGGTGAGTTCATCAACGGCAGCGCCGGCGCCGGGCAGGGTGGCTTCACCCTCGTCACCAGCGCGGGCTCCATCATCGACCGCTGGGTCATCGGTACCCGCGGCGGCGGCAACGACACCGGTCGGATCGTCCTCGGTTCGCCCCAGCTCAACCTCGGCGCAGGCACCGACGTGCGGTTCTTCGACTTCCGCGGCGTTGCCAACGGCGTCGGTGGCGTGCTGCTCGATACCGCCTTCCAGCTCAACCTCGCGTACAACCAGACCCAGACCATCGAAGACGAATCCGGTGCGACGTACAGCATCACCATCACCGGCGGCTTGCCCGCGCAGGGTGCGGTGGGCAGCGCGGGCACGATCTTCTTCCTGCCCGCGGGGAGCGCCTCGATCATCGGGCGCGTGACCGCGACGCTGAACGGTGCGGCGAACTTCGTCGTGACCAACAACTCCGGTCAGCTCGGCCGCGTGGCGCTGGACAACATCACGCTGACGATCAACAACCCCGCCGGCACGGCGCGTTCGAATGTCCTCTTCCAGGGCAACGGCGAGATCGACGTGCGCAACCTCCGTGCGACGGGCGGGACGCTCACGGCTATCCGCAACAGCACGCCCAACGGCGACCTCGTCTCGGTCGACGTTCAGGCGCTGGGTAGCATCACCATTGACAGTGGTTCGCTGGGCTATACCGAGAACCTCTCGGGGATCGGCAGCTCGAACTTCGGCACGTTCCTGGGCGTTGCGAGCGGTCTGCAGGGTGCCGTCGGCGCGCCGCTGGGTGTCAACCCGCAGACGGTCACGGCTTCGCCCGGCAGCGGCGGTGGTGGTGGCGGCGGCGGCGGCGTGAACGACGCCTTCGTCCCTGTGCGCATCACCGACAACGCGGCTCGTCTGGAAGACGTTGGCACGCCTTTCGACGGGTACCTTGAAGGTCTGGTTGTCCGCACGGGCAACCTCGCGACGGTCTCCGCCGCTCGCATCGGCGACGTGATCCTGCAGTCCTCGGGTCTGATCAACAGCATCACCGCGAACCCCAACGCGATTCGCGGCGGCGGGGTCTTCCGCGGGATCACCGGCTCGATCTACGCCGGCAGCATCCTTGCGGTGGACGTCGGTGACGGTCTGGCGGGCCCGGGCAGCACGGGCTTTGCCAGCGCGGGCATCTTCGCGGAGAACGACATCGGGCGCGTGGTGGCGGGTCTGCGCTACACCGGCGCAACCCTCAACGGCGTGATCGCGGCGCGGAACACGCTGACGACCAACAACCCCGTCGGCGGTCCGGCGCTCAACGGCATCAACGCCATCGAGGTGTACAACGGCACCGTCAACGGCGCGTACATCTCCGTCAGCAACCTCGACTTCTGGTGGCGCTCGGCGCGGAACGCGTCGGTCAACGGCACCACCCCGGGCGACGTGCCGACGGCCGCGGGCACGATCCACCGCATCTCGCTCAGCAACACCTCGCTGGTCCGCAGCAGCATCTTCGCCACCGCGGTGAACACCATCTCCATCACGGGCGGCAACTGGGACGCCTCAGCGCTCGAAACCCAGGCCACCGGCGGCGCGACCGATCCGCAGACCGGCCTGACCTCGGGCAGCGTGAACATGATCTCCGCCGACGCGTTCGTGAACACGACGCTCGACGGTGAGGTCGGCGAATACCGCACCTCGGGGATCACCGTCGCGGGCGATCTGCAGATGCTCATGGCCACGGGCGTCAACGGCGACATCAGCGACACGAACATCACGGTCGGACGCAACGTCACCGCGCAGATCATGGCGCGGAACATGCTGCGTGCGAACGTGAACATCTCGGGCCGGACGAACTTCATCTTCATGCGTGGGGATATCCGCGCCAGCGAGTTCAACACCGGTGCGATCACGGTCTTCAACGTCAGCGGGAACATCCGCTCGTCGAACTTCAACGCGGCGGGCGCGATCACGCAGATGATCGCCGGCGGCGAGATGACCAACGTCGCGATCAATTCCACCGGTGCGGCGGGTGGGATCACGTACCTCACGGCGCGTTCGTTCAGCGGTTCGCTCAGCAGTTCGGGCAACCTGGGCACGATCTTCATGACCGGCGGCGACTTCACGGGCAGCATCACCACCACCGCGCTGAACCCCGCGGGGGCGAACATCACGTTCCTCTACGCCACGCGAGACCTGAACCTGTCGCTGAACATCGCTGGCGACGTGGGGACGATCTACGCGGGCCGCAACGTCGGTCGGCGCGAGGTCGACGGCGTGACGGGCCTGGCCTCCACGCCCGACGTGATCGATATCAGCGGCAACCTCACCACCATCACCGCGGGCGGGCAGCTCTATGCCGACGTTCGCGTTGGTCAGTCGATCCTGGGTCTGGTCTACACCGGGTTCGCGGCGCCGGTCCTGGCGACGCCGGGCAACGCGGCCTCCGATCAGGTCTCCGACGCGACGATCACCGCCTACGGGCGCATCGCGGGCGTCTACTGGTTCGGTGACTTCGGCGGGCGCATCACCAGCTTCTCCGGCGGCGTCGGGCTCATCTACATCGTCAACGGCTCCGTCCGCTCCAACGCCTCCATCGACGTTCGCGACGGCGACCTCTCCACCCTCTACATCATCTCCGGTCACCTGCTGGGCAACGTCTCCGCTCGCGACGGGTCCATCGGCACCATCTACGTCGTGGGCGATCCCACCGTCTTCGGCAACATCGGTGTTGATCCCAACCTCTCGCTCAACTCCACCACCGGCACCATCGCCAGCCAGTTCCGCACGCAGCTGCCCCCGGGCAGCCCCAACCCCGCCGCGGTCAACGGCGACGGCATCCGCAACGGCCCGACCATCTCCGCGGGTCTGGATATCACCACCATCTACGCCAGCGGCGGGATGTACGAGTCGGCGATTGTCGCCGGACGCAGCATCCAGTCGGTCTACGTCGGTCGCGGGACCGACAGCAACTCGGTTGCGAACACCGCCACGGGCACCACGACGCCTTCGTTCATCGTCGCGGGTGACACCGTCGGCTCGGTCTTCGTGACGCGTCTTGCCAACGGGCTCTTCGTCGGCGCGGGCATCACCGCACTGGGCACCGACAACGCCGTCGGCGGCGTCGGTGCGGCGGCGGATACGGTCCGTCAGGGCGCTATCACCTCGGTCAACTTTATCGCCGGCACGAACAACGTCGTGCTGGTTGCGGGTATGAACGCGGGTGCCGACGGCATCTACACGCAGGGCAACGACGATCTGGCGGCGGCGGGCATCAGCAGCATCGGCACGGTGTCGATCACCGGCGCGGTGTCGCTGCGGGCCTGGGCCGACAGCTCCATCGGGTTCACCACCGCGGGCGTCGTCCGTGGCGGCGGGAACCACACCGGTTCGGTCTACATCCCCGCGGCATCCTTCGACCCGCGGACGCTCACCGCTGTTCCGGGTGGGCACGTGGCGCTGGTGGCCAACGTCGCTACCGCCTTCACCACCGCTCTGGCAGAGACGGGCAGCATCACCTTCAGCGGGCCCGGTCAGGCGTTCTTCGATGACGCCACCGACTCGATCGTCCTCGTGGGGACCACCGCGGCCAGCACGCTGCGGATCGCCACGACAGGCGCTTCGACCACCCTCTCGGGTGTCCGCGTCCGTTCGCTGAACGACGCCTCGCTCGCTTCGCTCACCATCGTCGGCTCGCTTCAGGGCAACTCGGGCGTGTACGTCGACGGCACCATCGGCTCCATCACCGCGACGAACATCGACATCACCTCCAACGCGAACTTCGGCACCGGCGTCATCGGCGCCGGCTCGTCGATCAGCAGCTTCTCCACCGGCAACTTCCTCCGCGGCATCCTGCAGACCGGTGGCTCCGACGGGACCAACGCCGGCCTCCGCAGCGACGGCGACATCTCCACCGTCAGCATCACCGGGGCCTTCGGCACCGGCGCCGGTCTGAACAACCGTCGCATCCAGGCCCGCAACATGACCTCGCTGACCATCGGCGGGACCTTCGGCGGCGTGGTGTCGGTTGATCGCGACCTGACCACCGCCACCGTCACCACCGGGTTCAACGCCGGTTCGCTCCGCACCGGTGGCAAGCTCACCACGCTGAGCTCCGGCGCGATGACCAACGCCCGCGTCTCCGCCGGCGGCGGCATCGGCTCGGTCAGCGTCACGGGCGATGTGATCGACTCGCAGATCCTCGGCGGTGGTGACCTTGGGACCGACGGCGTCTTCGGCGGCGTCGGCACCGCGGCCGACCGCGTCCGTTCCAACGGCATCGGCAGCGTGAACATCTTCGGCAACTTCCCGCGGTCGGATATCGCCGCGGGCGTGCTGCGCGGCGGCGACGGGTTCTTCGGCACCGCCGACGACCTCTCCGCTGACGGGCGCGCGAACGTGGGCCCGGTGACGATCACCGGCGCGACGGTGGGCTCGGCCTCGGGCTCGCAGTCGTACCGTGTCGCCGCGACGGGCAAGGTGCAGTCGATGACCATCAACGGCATCAACAGCACGGGCTCGGGCAACTTCCGCACGCAGAACCTGCCCAACCAGCCCACGCCGATCCAAGTGTCGGACTTCCGCATCACCCAGGCCGGCGGCATCTACCAGGCGACGATCCGGTTCAACCAGAACATCGCCGGCGCCGCATCGCTGGTCAACGCCCTGACGATTCAGGAGCTCCGCGGCGTGCCGGGGGCTCAGAACCTGCTGGCGCCGCTGACCGGCGGCGTCGCGGGCACGCCGGGCGTGGACTACACCGTCGCCTACGACGCGCTGACCTTCACCGCGACGATCACCTTCGCTCAGGCGGTGACCTCACGCAACCTCACCAACAACGCCCCCGGCGCCGACACCCTGCCCGCGCAGAGCGGCCCGGGCGTCTACCGCTTCACCATCGCCGCGACGGGTGCCAACGCCCTCCGCGGCGCGACGACCGATGCGGCGCTCGACGGCAACAACAACGGCGTCGCGGGCGACGCGTACCAGCGTGCCGACATCGTCGGTGACGCGGGCGACCGCCTGGGTGTCTTCACGGGTCAGACCGGGACTGGTGTCAACGTCTCGCTGTACAGCCCGGTCAACCTCAACAACATCATCAACTCGCAGGCGAACGCGAACCTCTTCGCGAACACCAACCAGTCGGTGCTCATCCGCGGGTACATGGGCGATCACCCGGACTTCGACGCGAACTCGTTCAACTCGGGCTCGGATATCGACATCTACCAGGTCACGCTCACCGCGGGTCAGATCCTGCGGATCGGCGCTCCCACCGGCAACGCCCGCAACGCGACCATCGTGCTGCGGGACGCCACGGGCAACGCCGCCCCGGCGGTTGCGCTCAACGCGGCCATCCCCGCGCCGGGCCAGGACACCACCGAGCAGGCGTTCTACATCACCGCGACGGGCGTGTACAACATCGTCGTCAGCTCGCAGGCGGCGCAGACGTTGAACCAGACCCTCTTCGCGGCATCCGCCATCGCGCCCCCGGCGCTGGCGATCGCGCAGCGCGACCTGTTCAACTTCGCCGCGGTCCCGGGTGCGACGGGCGATTACGCCTTCACCGTCCGGATCGTCGACGACGGCAACAGCGGGTTCCGCGATACGCAGAACCTCGCGGCCTTCGCCCCCGCGGCGCCCGCGCCGGTGCCGGGCGATTTCAACGCTCAGCGTGACAACACCGTGGTCGTCGCGGGTCTGCTGGCGGACACGCAGTACGTCTTCCGCTACGTCATCGGCGCTGACGGCGTGCTGGACAACGCCGACGACCGCATCGTCGGTCAGCTCTTCCAGATCTCCACCGGCGCGAACCTGGGCATCGTCTCGACGCGCTCGGCGGGTCCGGACGGAATCCTGGGCAACGGCGACGACGTGCTGGCGCTGACCAACGACGCCGGCAACGGGCAGGATGTTGTGGTGGCCCCGCTGCCCAACGCCTTCCTGGGCACCGCGCCGGGCTTCAACCAGCCGGGCAATCTGCCGTTCATCAACGCCGGTCAGTACACCTTCCGTCTCGACCCCGGTGCGAACGGGCGTTTCGACGGCAACGCGAACTCGGACGACGTGGTCATCGGCACCGACCGCTTCGGCAACCGGATCGAGCGTCGCGCGGGTGCGGACGGCTCGTTCTCGAATGCCGTGGGCACCGACGACATCACGACGTACCGCGGCAGCATCGGTGACCCGGGCAGCATCGGGAATCCGAACAACGTTCAGACCGATATTGACGTCATCAACCTGAACAACGGGCTGCCCATCCAGCCCGGGACGCGGTACCGCATCACGCTCCGCACCAACGAAGACGGCGGCAACTTCGGGCGCTTGCTCCCGACGACCACCTCCTTCGCGGGCTTGCTGGGCACCACCGTCCGCGACCTGCGCGGCGGCATCCAGTTCGGTCTCTTCGAGAACACCAACGCCAACAGCATCACCAACGCCAACCTGCTCGCGGCGGCCAACCGCGTTCAGTTCTTCGGCGGCGCAACGCCCAACACCAACCTCGCCAGCGACAGCCTCACCCGCTACGGGTACGACGCCCGCGGCGACTACTTCTTCGAGTTCACCGCGCTGCCCACGCAGGGCAACGCCAACCCCAACGCCGCCAACCCGGCGGACTGGGCGAGCCTTGCTCTGTACGTGCAGGGCGCGGTGCGGAGCAACTACTCCATCGAGATCCAGCAGATCGCCAGCGCCACGCTGCCGGCGGTCAACAACCAGGCCGTCACGCAGAACATCCTCATCGAGGTTCAGGGCGGGACGATCAACTGGCTCGAGGCGGGCGGGCGCAACACGGTCCTGGAGGCCTTCGACCCGGTGTCGAACGGCTTCACGGGCCTGTACGGCGCTCAGTTCACCAACGCGCTGAACTACATCACCACGAGCAACGCGGCGGTGAACGCCAACTCGCTGGTGCTGCAGTTGCAGGCGGCGTTCAACGCGATTGTCGGGTTCAACCCCGGCGGGCAGCCGCTGGTGCGGATCTCGGCCAACGCGGCGGACTTCGCCGGTCAGTCGTTCTCGACGGTCTTCCTCACCTCCAGCCAGCAGCCCGGTGCGTTCTTTAACAACGGTCAGTTTGGCGCGGTCCAGCGTTCGGATATGTTCAACGCCAACCGCAACGACCAGTCGGTCATCTTCATGCCCTCGCTCAACGCCCTGGGTCAGGGTTCGAGCCAGGCGGGCCTCGACGCGTTCATCCGTCAGCTCACCACGCTGGCGGGTCGGCAGATCGGGCAGCTCCTTGGTCTGCGGACGAGTGCCCCCATCGGCGGCGGCGACGTCGCACCGTTCGAGATCACCGCGTCGGGTACCCCGGCGGATGTCGGCGCGGGCAACACCTACGCCTTCAACGCGGGCAACCGCGCCTTGTCGCCCAACGACGCCACCAGCACCTTCATCCTGGGCAACCAGAACTCCAACGCCCTGCTGCAGCGGATCTTCTTCGCTCAGTAATGCCCGGTTGGTGATCAGCGATCGACGAGCGTGAATGAACCTTCAAGCCCCGGTCCGTACGGATCGGGGCTTTTCATTTCACGTCGACGTACCGACGGGGCCAGTCAACACGCCCGCGCGTGCAGACTCGTGAACAGCACGCTGAAAAGCCGTGAGCGAGCCCGGCGCGGGCCGATTGCGTCGTGCGAACCGTGCTGAGCTGGTCATGTGCTCGTGAGCACGCGGACAACAGACGTGTCGGGGGTTGGTGCTCGGTTTAGCTGTTGGTGGTCATGGCGTGGGCCGCACTGGTGGCGCGGGCGCTGACCATCTGCAACGCGGAGGCGACGCGGGCGAGGTCGCCGCCGAGCTCGGTACGGACCGAGCTGACCAGCTTCGCCAGCGGCTCGGGGAGCGGGGCGTTCGGATCACGCTCGATCAGCAGCGGCTGCCAGGGCTTCAGCTCGATCACCAGCGAACGCATCGCCTCCAAAAGCGATTCGACCGCCTTGGTGGCGCGGTCGGCGTCGCGGTGTGCTCCCTGCACCTGCCCCAGCACGCCCTGCACGGTCTCGCGCAGGTGCTGCCCGGTCTCAAGCAAGCGGCGGTGCGGCTCGGCGACCATCGCCTCCAGCTCGTCGCGCCGGGCCATGAGGGCAGCCTGAGCGCTGTCTGCGGCTTCCATCGTCTGGTTCAGCGTCGTGGTCAGCTCGCCCGC
>JAVTWO010000179.1:0-30006 GCA_032229765.1 Phycisphaerales bacterium
CATCACGCATCCGTCATCACGCTTCGCCCCCGCCGCACGCGTTCACCACGAAAGCACCACCACGTTCAGCCGCCGGCAGACATCCTCCTTCCCGTCAAAGTCCGTGTCGATGTACGCAACCGCCCGCTGCCGCTCCTCACGCGCCCGCTGGCGGTACATCTCCGCCCGCAGGCTGAACGGATCGTCCGCCGATCGCAGCGCCGCCAGCGCGCTGTAGACCGTGTGCAAAGTCAGCAGCGCTTCCAGCCGCTCAAGATCACCCGGGTTCGTCACACGCGATTCGTCCAGCACGCCCGCCGCACCCGTCCCCAGCGCCCCCGCACCCGCCGAGTCCAGCCCGATCATCCGCAGCACCTGCGCGTGCGCCAGCCCGATCTGCGGCGAGAGCGTCCAGAACCGCGCATTGCCCGCCGCAATCGCCGGCGGCGCAATCGCCACGCCGTCACGCTTCGCCCTGATCCGCGAGACCTGCAGCGTCGTGGCGCTCAGCCGCTGCACCACCTCGTACGACGCCTGCTCCAGCGTCACCACGTGCCCCGCCTCGATCCCGGCGCTGACAAAGTTCATCGTCAGCGCCGTCATCGTCGTGCCCGAGATGCTCACCACGTCCTCGCCGAGCTTCTGCCCCAGCCACCCCGCATCACGGAACAGGTTCGGCTCATACACCACCAGATCGCGATCGCTGATAAACATCCAAGCCCCCTTTCACTCGCCCTCGTTTCAGTTCAAACATCCAATCACACGCACGCTCAACCAAACGGGCGGGCGGATCTTTCAACCCGCCGGCCCCACCCACCCCCCGTCCCCACCCCACCACCCCACCCCGCGGGGTGAGGGATGTGGGCGGGCGCTTCACGCCGCGGGGCGGGCGGAGGCCCGTTGAGCTCTCCGCAAGCAGCAACCCCGCGCCCGGCCCGTGACCAAGCCCGCACAGCGAACCCCGCCACACCGCCGAGCACACGTCAACACGCCAACCCCACACCCCCCACCCCACTTCCGCCGAGCCGATCACGTCAAGCCGCGGATCACCCCGTGCGCCGCCTCGTTGCGGAACTCCAGCGTGTACTCGCCGACCAGCATCCCGCTCTCACGATCGCCCGTCGCCGCCATCGGCTTGTACTGGAACGAGCGCCCGCTCAGCGGCAGCACCTCCACCCGCGACGAATCCAGCAACAGCACGCTGTCGCTGGGCATCCACCGGCTCAAAACCACCCGGCAGACACCAAAGTCGCTCTCGTAGATCCCAAGCAGATCGCGGAACTTCTCGTCCGCCGGCCCGAACTCGCGCAGGCTGCTGGCGAAGGCGTTGATCCGACGCTTCAGCGAACCATTGACGACGATGGTGTCGATCTTGCCGTTGCTGTTTTCCCAGATCAGCCGCAGCGCCGCGTTGAGCACCGCCTCGTTCAGATCCGTCCCCGCGCCGCCGCCCGCGGGGATCCCGCCGGTGTTGGGCGTGTAGTTGTTCGTCGCGATCGACGGGATGATCCCGTTCATCGTTCGGCGAATGGTGCTGCTGCCCTGCTGGTTCGCCGCCGGCGCCACGCCGTTGATCACGCAGTTCTCCAGGTCGCGAACCATCTCGCGCAGGCGTTCCTGCTTCTGGAAATCCACCTCGTCGGCGATGCCGTACTGCCGCGCCGCGAGCATCGACCCGCTGACCTCGATCCCCGAGGTGAAGATCTGCGTGTAGTTGCGCTTGCGGACGCGGTTGGTGAAGCGCACGTCCGGGCGGTCATCGCCCTCCAGCGCCGCGTTGCCGAGGATCGTCAGCCGCAGCGTGTTGCTCAGGTTGCTCGCCGGCGTGCTGCCGTAGCGCCGCACCACCGTCAGCACGTTGCCCGCAACCGCCGTGACGAGCATCACCTCACGCGAGGTGCCGGGGCGAACCTGATCGCCAACACGGAAGCGCCCGCCGTTGGTCACGGTGATGCTGGTTGCGTCCTGCGCGTTGGGGGTGAAGGTCGTCTGGTTCACGGTGTCGAAGTTCGCCAGCAGTTCGTCCTCGACCCACTCGTGCACGGTGCTCATCGCCGAGCGCCGGCTGTCGCCCAGGTGGTCCAGCAAGGGCGTCTCGAACGGCGAGATCACCCCGATGACATCCGAAACGTCCTCCACCAACTCCGGCAGATCCACCCCCGCGTTGTACGTTGCTTTTCCGGTAAAAGGCATGCCCATTCCCCTTTCGATTCACTGTCCAACCTCGGGCCCGGCGACACCGACACGGAACACCCGCATCGACCCCGCGCCCGCTTTTCAACTCCGTTCGTTCTTCTGTCTCTCGCTCTCGCGATCACGCTTGCATCCCGCGCCGCGATCGCAGGAACTGCCGCAGCGCCGTGCGGTCGCCGCGGGCCGCCTTCTTCGCCAGCTCCTCGCGCTCGGCGTTCGACGTCCCCGCCGATGATCCCCGCGGCGGGCGCTGCCCGGGCGTCGTCGCCACGCTGCCGCCGATCAGCCCGCCCGGGTTGATCGAGCTTCGAAAGAGCCCGGGCTTGGTGGCCTTGAGCTGCGCAAGGGCCTTCTGCGGATCGGCGCTCGGCGAGCTACCGATGGCTTCTTCCAGCAGTCGCGCAACCAGCCCCGGGTCGATGGCGCGGGCCGAGAGGGCCAGGCGCTCGAAGCGCCCGTGCCGCTCCAGCCGCGTGAGCGTCTCGCCGGCGCTCTTGAGCTGCTTCTCGAGCTCGTCCAGTCGCTTGAGCAGTTCGGGGCGGGCTTCATCTCCGCCGCCACCGGCACCGCTCCCCGCACCGTCGTCGTGACCCTGACCACTTCCCCCCTGAGGCCCCGCGTTGTTGTTGTTGTTGTTGTTGTTGTTGTTGTTGTTGTTCGTCTCGTCGTGCTGCGTGTTCATCGTTGTTCCTCGTTGTGTTTCTGTGTGTGTGCCCGCGTTTCGCGTTTCACTCAACCCCGCGGTCGCCCGAGCCCAGGCCCAGGTCCGACAGCACCCGGCTTCGCTCCACGCCCAGCTCGTCCTTGATCTGCGCCGCCTTCAGTTCGTCCGCCACATCCCGCGGGAGGGCGTCGGGCCACTGCACGCTCACGCGCCGCTGTTCGGGCCGCGTGTGCAGTTCGCCCTCGCTCGCCAGACCCGTCAGCAGCAGTTCGCAGACCTGCGCAATCGCCCGGCCCCGGGGCACGCGCTTGCGCGCCGTCCGCGTCAAAAGTCCCTGCAGCGTCACCCGCAGCGCGTTCTCGCTGCTGAGGTTGCCGATCTTCGCCCGCACAACGCCCGCCGCCAGCGGCGGCACGCCCGAGGTCTTGTCCATCGCCTCGCGGATCTCGTCGATGTGGCTCTCTTCGCTGGGCGAGGACGAATCGCCACCGAAGGCCTCGATTCGTGCGTGCTCGTTGTCGGTGGTCCAGACCGTGCCGGGGCCGACGGCCGCGCGGTCGAACCCTTCGACACCCTTCGCCAAGTACATCTTGAAACACTGCATCGTCACGCGGTTCGCACGGTCGCTCAGACGCGTGTTCAGCTCGTCCTGCAGCGCGATCAGCGGCTCAACCTCGCTCAGCCCCGAGTAGCTCATCGGCTGGCTGATGTTCTGCACGTGCACCACCGGCAAGCGACCCGCGAACACGCTCGGCGCTTCTTCCTGAACCGCCGGCACACCCTCCGGGTTGCCCTCGCGGTCGACGCGCTGGCTCCAGAGCCGCGAGCCCTCGGGGGTGAGAAGCTGCGTGAGCGATTCGAGCTGGCCGCTGTGCGCGTCGGTGCGGTACGCGCGGATGACGTACGCGTTCAACCGGCGGTAGTCCGTCTCGCTGATGATCGGCACGCCGCGGGTCGGGTCGATGATCTCCACGCGGTAGCGTCGGGCGGCGGCGAGGAGTTTCTCCCGCGGCGTGGGCCTGATCGTCTCCGCTTCGGCGTGGTCGCTCGCGCCCGCAACCGCGTTCTCTTCCTCATCGTGCACGCGGCGGATGAGCAGATCGACGTGCCCGTAGACGTGCGCGAGCAGGGCCGCGTCTTGCAGGAGGCTCATGCCGCCGGACGCTTCCCACATCGCCTCGACCGCGGCGTTGATCTCGTCGGCGAGCGATTGCTCACTGACGGAGCTTGCCAGGCGGATCGGGCGGTTGAAGAGGAAATCGACCATCGCGTGCACACGCCAGGCGATGTCGTTCTCGACGACGATCTCGCGCCGGGCGTTCGCCTCGATCTCCCAGACCGGGCGAATCTGCGAGGGGTTGAAGAAGCGGGCGGGCAGGCCACGCTCTTGCGCTGAGCGGTGCGGGCGGCTGGTTCCCGCGGCGGACTCAACATCCACCGCCTTCGCGGCGCGGGCCCACCACTGCGGGCTCACCGGGTTGCGGTAGTAGCTCCAGAGGACGCTCAATCGCGGCAGGTTGTTCGTTTCGTGCTCGCGCCAGAGCGATTCGATGCGCTCGGCGGCGATACTCGACGATTCGGCCGAGTGCTCGTGCGCGCTGGTGATCGTGCTGTCGCTGGCGGTGTTGTTGTCGTGCTGTCCGAGGTTCATGCTTCGCCCCTGTGCGATCCGTTGGTGGTTGTCTCCGCCACACGCGGCGGCGATATACCGGGGCACACGGGCACCAGTGCGCGCACGAACGTGGCCACGCACGCCCACGCACGCGGCGAAAAGCCCGTGAATCACGGGAAAAGAAAATCAAAAAGAAAATCGACGGTTTGGCGAAGCACGGTCGCCGCTGCGCGCACGGCATGACCCACACCGGCGCAGATCAGCGCTCGGCGGCGTACTCAGAGATCAATCAAGGGCGATTCAACCGCCGA
Source organism: Phycisphaerales bacterium (assembly GCA_032229765.1). GTDB lineage: Bacteria > Planctomycetota > Phycisphaerae > Phycisphaerales > UBA1924 > JACVCS01. The sequence goes on from JAVTWO010000179.1 coordinate 4,760, forward strand.
TCGGCGGGTTACTTCTTCGGTTCGGCGGCGGGCGCAGCGGCGGCGAGGACCTTCGCCTCGTGACCCGCCTCGGCGAGCTTCTTGCAGATCGCCTCGACGTCGGCGGGGGACTTTTCGTCGAGGACCAGGATCGCCTTCTTGGTCAGGTGCGAGACGCGGAACGCCTTCAGGCCCGGGGTGCCGTCGAGAGCTTCGCGGACGTCGCCTTCGCAGCCTGTGCAGACCATGCCTTCAACAGCGAGCGTGACGCGCGGGCCTTGGATGTCTTTCAGGGCGGCTTCGTCGGCCTTGATCTGCTCGGCGATCGCCTGATCTCGCGAGACCTGCGCGGGCTTGCTGTCCGAGGCGGCGGAGTTGCCCGAGTCGCAGCCGACGAGCGTGGTGAAGCCGAGGGCGAGGAGGAGGGAGAGGGCGAGCTTGGTGTGCGTCTTGTTCATGGGGAGAGACCTGTTCACCACGGAGTCACGGAGAGCACGGAGAAGAAGAACTTCAACGAAGGGAGGGAAGCGAGGGAAGAAGAAGAAATCAATCCTGGGCTGAGGGAGCTCAGGCTTTGCGAACGAGTTCGACGTTGGAGTTTCGGTCGAGGTTGAGGTAGACGGTTTCGCCGTCGTCCTTCTTGAGGATGAGGCGGTCGAGCCAGAGCTTGTCGTCCTTGCCGTGGGCGTACCACGAGCCGGTTTTCATTTGGTCGAACTTGACGACGGTGCCTTCGACGGCGGTGGCCATAGACCCGCCGCCGAAGTTCTGGCGGGGGACCTGCTGGGTGACGCGGACGCGGTCGCCTGGATTGAGCTGGTTCGTGTTCATGTCGGGGAATGATAGACGGTTTCGAGGGGCGTTTGCCGTTGGGGGCGGGGATGGTGGTCGGAGGTGGCGGCTAGGCTTTGGGCATATGTTGCCGCTGGCGGGTTCAATCCGTGGCCGACTGATCGAGGTTCGCGAGGTGTCGATCCATGGGGATCGCTACCTGGACCTGATTGTTCAACGCCCGGAGCAGGAGGGGACCGCGCAGGCAACCAAGCTGCGGGCGCCGATCCACGCGATCAAGGGTGGCGAAGGGGCCCTCACCCCCGGCGTCATGCTCAACTGCTCGCTGCTGATGGGGCAGGTGACGGGGGTTGAAGTTGAAAATGGAACACGAACGTGAACGTGAAAAGAACCCGAGCGTTTGAGCGCGTGGGGTTCCTTTTCGCGTTCTTGTTCGCGTTCGCTTTTCTTCCCTTACTTGCTGATGACGCGGGCGGCTTCGTCGAGGATGCTTGAGGCCTCGTCGGTGCTGGGCGCCTCGGCGATCAGGCGCATGATCGGCTCGGTGTTGCTGGCGCGGACGTGCAGCCAGGCCTTGCGGTCTTTGAAGTTCACCCAGGTGCCGTCTTGACGGTCGACCTGCTCGTCGCTGAAGTACTCGGCGATTTTCTCAACCGCCTGCTGGGCCTCGGCGCGCTGGGCGCACTCGACCTTGCGTTTGACGATCGCGTACGAGGGGATGGTGCGGACGATCTCGCTGAGGGGCTTTTTCATCTGGGCCATCAGACCCAGCACGAGGCCCATCGCGCCCAGCGAATCGCGGATGTAGGTGACGGCGGGCCAGATCACGCCGCCGTTGCCCTCGCCGCCGATGGGGCTTTTGAGGGTCTTCATCATCTCGACGACGTTGGCCTCGCCAACGGCGGAGCGGACGACGGAGCAGCCGTACTTCGCCGCGACGTCTTCGATCATTCGGCTGGTGGAGAGGTTGACCACGAGCTTCTGGCCCTTCTTCAGGGCGCCGAGCTCGCCCAGGGCCATGGTGGCGAGGACGAGGGTGTATTCCTCACCGATGTAGCTGCCGCGTTCGTCGATGATGGCGAGGCGGTCGGCGTCGGGGTCTTGGGCGAAGCCGACGTGGGCCTTGGCCTTTTTGACGAGCTTGCCGAGGAAGACGAGGTTGTCGGCCGTGGGCTCGGGGGTGTGGGGGAAGATGCCCGAGTCGTCGTCACCAACGCGGGTGACCTTGCAGCCGAAGGCTTCGAGCCAGCCCGGGGAGATGATGCGTCCGGCGCCGTTGACGGAATCGAGCACGACCTTGAAACCGGCCTTCTCGATCTTCTTGGTGATCTTGAGTTTGTCGAGGGCCTGGGCGGTTCGCCCGGCGTGGGCGTAGATGGCTTCCTGCGCCGCGTCGTCGACATCACCCAGGTTCGTCCAATCAACGAGGCACGGGCCGTCGGTGCGGTAGCGGGCGATGATGCTGTCGGCGAGGGCCTTCGAGGGTGCGCAGGCGTTAGAGCCCAGAATGCCGGCGTTTTTGCCCTTGCCGCGGAGGAGGACCTTCAGCCCGTTCCATTGCTGGGGGTTGTGGCTGGCGGTGAGGACGATCCCGGCGTGGGCGTTGAAGGCGTCGACGGCGACGCCGCAGGTCGGGGTCATGGCGACACCCACGTCGATGACGTCGCAGCCCGAGGCGAGAAGCCCGGCGCGGGCGGCGTCGCGGACCATGGGGGAGCCAGAGCGGCCGTCACGACCGACGACGACGATTGGGCGTTGCCCGCGTTTGAGGTCGGGGCTTTGGGTGAGGATGGTGCCGACGGTCGCGGCGAAGGAGGAGATGACCTGCGGGGTGAGGCTGGTGCCGACAATGCCGCGGCAGCCGCTGACGCTGAGCATGAGATGATCGGTGCTCATGAGAAAACTCCAAGGGACGGGTGAATGAGAAGCGAGGCTAGGCGCGGCGTGGTGAGGCGGGGGTGGTTGGGGGTATGGAGGTTGGGTGAAAAGGCAACGAACAACGAGCGCACGTGCAGGCTTTGGGCGTGCATCGAGAAGAGGTGCAAGGGGTTGTGCGTGGTTTGGGTGCACGGCTCTGGAGAGCCGTGCCACCTCGGAGCCGTGCCAGCGAGGAACCGTCGCGATCACGCGGCGGCGAACTGGGGCTGGATGCCTTCGAGGACGCTGAGGTCCCAGGGCTGGAGCTGGGCGAGGTCGACGGTGATGCCGGGCTTGCCCGCGGCGTATTTCTGGATGATGGGGCGGTCGATGTGTTCGGGGTGGGTGCCGACGACGCGGGCGATGGAATCGTCGCTGAGGCGGACCCAGCTTGAGATGGGGAAGAGCCCGCAGACGCGGACGAGGGCGCGGGTGTAGGTGCGGTCGAACTTGCCGCTGGAGGCCTGGGTGACGATCTCTTCGATGGCGGCTTGCCCTGTGAGCTCGGCGCGGTGCGGGCGTGGGGAGGTAATGCCGGCGAAGGTGTCGCAGACGGCGACGAGCTTGGAGATCGGGTGGATGCGTGAGCCGGCGCGGGCGAGGGGATAGCCGCTGGCGTCGTCGCGCTCGTGGTGCTGATAGGCGGCGAGGGAGACAACCTCGGGCAGGTCGGTGATGGATTCGAGCAAGAGAACGGAGGAGGCGCAGTGCCTGCGAACGCGGTTGATCTCGACATCATCGAGCTTGCGCTGGGCGGCACGGATCTCGTGCGGGACGAGCATCATGCCGCAGTCGCTGAGCAGGCCCGCGAGGCCCGCCTGGATGACTTCCCAGCGTGCCCAGTTGAGCTGGATGGCGATCGCGACGCACAACGCGGCGGTGGAGTAGGCCTGATCGGGGAGATAGTCGGGCGTGCGCGGGACGCTCAGGGCGAGGGCGGCAAAGCGGCGCGGGTGACGCGCGTAGAGCGCGATGAGCTCTTCGATGAGGTCCTTGCTGATACTCACGGGCTGGGGCAACCCGCGGAGCAGGTCGGCGTAGATGGCGCGGACGGACTGCACACGCTCGGCCCGGAGCTGGGCGAGCTGGGCGCCGTCGAGCCAGCCGGGGAAATCTGACCCCGCGACCTGAACGGTCTCGATGTTCGTGCGGACGGTGCGCGGGATCGTCTCCCAGCGTTGGCTCTTCTCGGTCACCAGTGAGTCGGCGGTCTTGTGCAGCGCGACGCGGACCTTGCCAAGCTCTTGGTGACGGATGGCCCAGGCGCGCGGCGGCGTTTGCGCCGGCGGGCTGGTCAGCGGGGTTATCGCGGGCTGATCGGTGCTGCCCATCGCGTCGGCGTGGTGCTCCTCGATGGTCTGCCCGCGTTCGAGGGCGAAGATGCCGCCGGGGGTGACGATGTCGTCGGGTGAGATCGCGCCGACACGGATCGACGAAGCAACCCGCGCGGGCACGGCCGAGGGTTTGACGGACTCACGCGTGGTGCCGTTGACGGTGTGACTGCCGCTCACACCCACGGGGGTGAGTGAACTGCCGCAGAACTGGGCGACTTCGCTGGCGCTTTGGGCGAGGATGAAGTCGGGCTCGCCGCTGGCGTGGAGGGCGTTGCAGAGGGCTTCGGAGATTTTGGTGTTGGCAGGAAGGAGCTTGATCCCCTGGCGCGTGAAGAGCGCCTGACGCAGCAGGTAGCCGGGCCTCAGGTCTTTCGCGGGGACGATCTCTGGCAAAGGAACCTCCATCCGAAGACGCTCGGTGCGCACGCACAGAACACGCGACCCCTGCATGGGTGCTTTCTCGTATCGACCGAGAAAAGGTGGTGGTTGACCTGAGATCTTTGGAAGCTCGCCGGATTACATGGAATCGAGGGACTCCCCGAGGTTGTGCTCCCTGGAAGTCCCGATTCGACGGTCGGTGTGTGTGCGGACCATCGCCGACGTTCTCGGACCCGCGGCTTCACGACGCACCTAGGCTCCATCATCATGAACGCGGCGTATCAACTGGAACTGAACGCGGTCTTTTCCGCGGCTCACGCGATTGTCATCAAAGGCGAACGCGAGCCGCTGCACGGGCACGATTGGCACGTGACCCTCACCGTCGAGGGGCCGCGGGTTGATCAAGACGGACTGCTCGTCGACTTCCACGCGCTGGAGAAGGGGCTGAAGGAGATTGTTGCGCGGTGGCACAATCGCAACCTGAATGAAACCCGACCGTTCGACGTGGTGAACCCGACGGCGGAGAAGGTGGCCGAACACATCGCGAGCGAAATGCAAAGGATGATGCAATCGGGAGCGATTTGGGGAGATTCCGATAATCCGCCGTCGCAAAGCGGACGAAAGAACCGCAAGCTTTCCAAAGCCGGCGCGAGGCCCGAGGTTCGCGTGGTCTCGGTCCGCGTGACCGAGGCGGTTGGATGTGCGGCTGTGTACCGCCCAGCGGCCTCCAGCAAGCGCGGGGGTGCACAGTGAACACCCAGCCGACGAAGACCAGCCCGACAACCAGCCCGACGACCGTCAACGCAGCGAGCACGAACATCACGCCTCCACCAATCGCAACGCCCCCCAGCACATCCACGAGCATCGAATCACCGAAAGCCAAGTTTGACATGCGGAGCAAAGCGCTGAACAAGATCGAGCAGGATCAGCACGACCGTGCGTTGCACGCGGCGTTCAACGGGCGTCAATCGCACCCGACCCTCGTCCCCGCGCGGGCGGACCTGATGTCCTCGCCCGCGATCGACGAGCACGCGCCGCCCCGGATCGATATCCGCCCCGGGGTGAAATCAATCAACCGCGATCTGTCGTGGCTGGAGTTCAACGCGCGGGTGCTGCGTCAGGCGCAGGACGAGCGGCTGCCTTTGCTCGAACGCGTGAAGTTCCTCGCGATCTTCACCAGCAACCTCGACGAGTTCGTTCAGAAGCGCGTGGGCTGGCTGCACCGGCAGATCGAAAGTGCCGCACTGCCTGACGGTGCGGACAACCCCACCCCGGCACAGATGCTCGATGTGGTCCGCAAGACCTTCGAGTATCTCGAACAACAGCAGGCGGCGTGCTTCGAGCAGGTGCTGCGCCCGCAGCTCAAGGCTCAGGGCATCGAGCTGCTGAACTATCGCGAGCTATCGCCCGACGAGCAGAAGCGGATCAACGACTGGTTCATGAAGTCGGTCTTCCCGGTTTTGACGCCGCTGGCGGTTGACCCGGGGCACCGCTTCCCGTTCATCAGCAACCTGTCGAGCAACCTGGGCGTCTTCGTGAGCGAGGCGGGGAGCGACGAGCAGCTGTTCGCGCGGGTGAAGGTGCCGTGGGGAGCGGGGATTCCGCAATGGATCCGCGTGCCGGACGAGCAGGGGCGCGAGCCCAAGCGGTCGGAATCCGGGCGCGGCCGGTTCGTGCAGTTGCACGATCTGATCATCGCAAATCTCGCGGCACTCTTCCCCGGGTTGCGGGTTGAAGAGGTCGTGCCGTTCCGCGTAACGCGTGCGGCTGAAGGTGCGGCGGAAGCCGAGACCGACGCGGGCGACGCGGACAACCTGCTGGATTACGTCGAGGCGGCGCTGAAGAAGCGGCGCTTCGCGAAGGTTGTTCGCCTTGAAGTCGCCGCGGGGGCATCTCCCCGCTTCGTTCGTCAGCTTGTGGAGATGTTCCAGATCCAGCCCGAGGACGTGGACCCAAGCATCGGCCTCCTGGACTTCCGCTCGCTCTTCGAGGTCGCGGACCTGCCCAGGCCTGATCTGAAGTTCGCACCCTGGCAGCCCACCACCAGCACGCGCCTGGCGGACCGCGACACGAGCATCTTCGACATCATCAAGCGCGGCGACGTGCTCCTGCATCACCCCTACGACTCGTTCGGCACATCCATCGAGCGGTTCATCGCCGAGGCTTCGACCGATCCGAACGTGCTGGCGATCAAGCAGACGATCTATCGCACCAGCCGCGACTCGCCGTTCGTGCAGCACCTTGTGCGAGCGGCCGAGAGCGGCAAGCAGGTGGCGTGCCTGGTTGAACTGCGGGCGCGGTTCGACGAAGGCCGCAACGTGCGCTTGGCGCAGCAGCTCGAAAAGGCCGGCGTGCACGTGGCGTACGGCGTCATCGGGCTGAAGACGCACTGCAAAGCCGCGTTGGTTGTTCGCAAGGAGCCCGACGGGCTGCGCTGCTACGCCCACCTGGGCACCGGCAACTACAACCCGTCGACGGCGAACCTCTACACCGACCTTGGTTTGCTCACCTGCGACCCCGACATCACCAGCGACGTTGCGGACCTGTTCAACCTGCTCACCGGGCGCAGCAAGAAGACCGACTACAAGCGGCTGCTGGTTGCCCCCGCGACAATGAAGCCGCGGTTCATCGACATGGTCAACCGCGAGATTGCCCTGGCGAAGGCGCACAGCAAGGGCGAGAGCCCCGTGGGCGGGCGCATCATCGCGAAGATGAACGCGCTGGAAGACCGCGACGTGACGGCGGCGCTCTACGAAGCCTCCAACGCGGGGGTCAAGATCGACCTGTTCGTCCGCGGGTTCTGCTGCCTGAGGCCCGGCGTCGCGGGGCTCAGCGAGAACATCACCGTCACCAGCATCGTCGGGCGGTTCCTTGAACACTCACGCGTCTTCTGCTTTGGCAACGGGCAGACCAACCTCGCGGACTTCGAGTGGTACATCGGCAGCGCAGACTGGATGTACCGCAACCTCCGCCAGCGCGTTGAAGCCGTCTGCCCCATCACCGACCCCGCGGCCCGCGCACGCCTCGCCCGCATGATCGAAGTCATGAAGAGCGACCGACGCTTCGCGTGGGAGCTTCGAGCCGACGGCAAGTACATCCCCAAGCAGCCCAGCGAGAAAGACCTGCAAGGCCCGGGCGACACGCCCGCGATGCTGGGCACCTTCGAGACGCTCATGCGCGATGCGCTGAAGCACTGAACGCGAGCTTGATCGATGATCCAACGCACGGCTCTGGAGAGCCGTGCCACCAAACAAAGAAAAGGCACGACCCGATAGAGGGCCGTGCCTTTCGTGTTCTTGCTGCTCAACTCCATCGAGCCGGTTCAGCGGGCGGTGGTGCGCCGGCGGCGTGAAGCCGCACCGAGCGCCAGCAGGCCCATCGCGGTTGCCGCACCGGGCGCGGGGATGACGCCGTATTGCACGTGATCGATTTCCCAATCGGTGCTGGTGGGCATGGTGATGCGGATGGCGGAGATGCCGCCGAGGTTCACGATGCCGATGAAGCGGTCCTCGGGGGTTTCGCCGCTGATCAGACCGTCGCCCAGATTGAACGGGCCGATGACGCCGAGGGAGACGTTGCCGGGCCCGAAGGCCTCAAAGAGGACAGGACCCACGGCGATGCCGCCAGCGCCGGCGATCTGCCCAACGTCGGTCCAGACGATGCCCGCGTGCGTGGGGAGGAAGCCGTTGATGGTCGAAAAGGTGATGGTCAGCGCGTTCTGCGTGCCGCTGCTGTAGTACGAGCGGCCGGTGGCGCCGGTGCCGTTGATGAGGCCGTCGTCTTCGTCGACCGAGTCGAGGATCGACGCGGCGGGCACGACCCAGCCGGCTGAGGGCGTGGCGAAGGGGGTGTTGAACGAGCCGTCCTCGAAGTTCTCAAGGAAGAACGAGTTGAACGACAGGCTCGCGAAGGGGCTGCTGGCGTTGAACCCGACATAGGGCGTGGGGTTGATGTACTGGGCGCTTGCAGAAGCGGCGGCCAGGGCGACGACCGACGACGAAGCGAACGCGACGCGCGAGATGGAGCGCTGCATAGAGGGAACCTCCCGAGATGGAGCCGCGGGCGCGCGTGGAGAGAGAACGCGGGAACGCCCGAGGCACCGTAAGTATGCGCCGTTCTCGGGCTTTGACCAGAAAAACACAACCGAACAACCGCCGACAACCGGGCGCTCCGCGTACGCTGTCGGCATGAAGATGCGAGCCATCGGCACAACCGGGATCAAGGTCTCTGAGATCGGCTTCGGTTGCTGGACCATGGGCGGGCCCAACTTCTCGCCCGCCAACGGCATGCCCATCGGCTGGGGTGAGATCAACGAAGAGGATGTTCTTCAGGGCATCAAGGCCGGCCTCGACGCGGGTGTGAACCACTGGGACAACGCGGATATCTACGGCAACGGGCGCGCCGAACGCCTGCTCAGCCAGTGCTTCCGCAAGCTGGGCGTGAACATCAAGTCGCAGGTGGTCGCCACCAAGGTCGGGCACTTCAAGGGCACCGCGCCGTATGCGCTGGAGGCCTTCCATATCCGCCACCAGTGCGAGCAGTCGCTGCGGAACCTTCGCACCGACGCGATCGACATCTACTACATCCACCACGGCACCTACACCGGGCCCGATTACGACGGCACGACGAAGGACTACCTGAACGAAGCCGCCGAGACGATGCACGCGCTGAAGAAGGAAGGGAAGATCCGCTCCATCGGGCAATCCGCGTACACCGACGAAGACTTCGCCCGCGCGATCCCGGTGCTCAAGCCCGACGTGCTGCAGAACAAGGCGAACCTGCGCTATGACCCGTTCATCCGCCCCGGGTGCGTGCTGCAGAAACTCATGGACCAGTACAAGTGCACGTTCGTGGCCTTCGGGCCTCTGGATCAGGGCATCCTGCTGGACAAGTTTGATCCGAACAACCCGCCGAAGTTCAGCGAGGGGGACTATCGCAACAACCGCAAGGACTTCGCCCCCGCGACGCTGACAGACATTCGCGGCAAGCTCGCGAAGGTCAAGCAGCGCTTCGGGATCGATAAACTCTCCCCGACGGAACAGACCGCCGCGTTGTCGAGCATCGCCAGCCGATGGGTGCTGGCGCACAGCAACGTCTGCTCCGCGATCCCGGGCTTCCGCAACGCATCACAGGCGAAGTGCAACGTGCAGGCGGCGAAGGACCAGCCGCTGAACGAGGCGGATGTGGTGTGGCTGCGCGAGCTGTTCGCGGGTGAAGAACAGCCCAAGTGGGTCTGAGTTTGCGAGGAACAACGCATCAGAGCCCTCGACTTCAGTCGAGGGTGCTTTGTTCTCTGCTTTACATCAATCCAACGAACGCTCTACGCCCCCACGACCTTGGGCACGACGCGTCGGTAGAGCCAATAGAGCTCAACGACGAGCCAAGTCCCGAGCGCGGGGATGAGCCACCACGAGATGCCGTCGAGGGCGGTGAGAATACCGCGGACGAACTGCTCAGCATTGCCCTTGTAGAACGCCTTGACCACGCCGATGACCGCGTGCGGGCGGAGCATGCGTTGCACGCCTCCGCTGCGGATGAACGAGATGCCCTGCGTCCCCTTCGAAGCCGCGGCGATCAACGCCGCATCGTGCGCCGCCTCGGCGCCTTTCGGCGCGTTCTTGAGCAGTTCGAGCCCGTCCTTGCCCGTGACGTGCAGCGTGGAGAAGGCCTTCGCCGCCCCGGCGTTGCCCGCGAGGTGCGCCGCATCACCCGACGCGCCCGCCACACGCTCGGCAAACCGCGCCATGTGCGCAATGTCCGAAGGCTCGTCGGCCAATCGCAGGAGTCGAACCGCGCTCGCGGGCCCCAGCTTCCCCGCGAGGGTTGATGCGGATGCCGCAAGCTCTTTCAAAGGCTCGACCGCCCGCTCGCGCGCGAGCTTGACGACCTTCTGCGAGAGCGACTTGCCCAGCGTGCCGGTCTTTCGGGCGATCTTGAGGATCGCCGCCGCGACGTCGATCTCGGGTGCGATGGTCGTGACCACGCCAAGCCCCGACAGAGCGGTGATCACCGGGTCCACCTCGCCATCGACGATGAGCTTGCTCCCCTGGATCAGCAGGTCGCGAACATCACCCACGATGAACAGATCCGCACCAATCGCCCCCACGGCACTTTCCAGATCACTCCCCTGCCCCGTAATCGCACCCACACCCGCGCGGCGCAGCTTGCCGATCACGCTCGACTGCTCGTCCTCCGCTTTGCGGAGTTCATCCGCCAGCTTCGCGAGCTCTTCCCCACGCAGATGCTCGATCCCCTCGCGCCCGACGAGCAAAGCCTCGGCCAAACGCCCCTTCTCACGGAGCGTGCGGACCTCTTTCACATAGTCGAAGTTGTCCATCGCCGCGAGCTGCTGCCGGGCGATTCGAGCGCCGGTATCCGCAACCACAACCCACAGCACAAACGCCGCGATGAACGTCCGCAGCAGCGCAAACCCCAGCCCCATCGTGCGCAGATTCAGGATCGAGAACGAGCGTCGCGGCGTTGATGTCTCCGCCACGGACGCGCGTGCCGTCGACTCGTTCGTCTTCGAGCGATTGTCCTTCGCATCGGCGGCAGAACTTGCTTCGCCTTTCCCGCGAAGCTTGATCAGCAGAGGCAAGCGCGACTTCATTTGCCGCCGCCTTTGTGCGGACGCAGATCGAGCACGCCCCCGAGTTCGTCCTCAAACAGCACCTCGATCCGCGGCTCATTGATCGACATGCCGGTGCTTCGCGGCTCGCCGGTTAAGCACAGACGCAACAACTCGCTGATGCGTTCGCGCGTCTGCTCGCGCACGCTCTGCTGCTGATCGGCGCTGAGCGTCAGTTCGTCCACGGCCGCGGAAAGACCCTTCCGCGCTTGCCCCAGCGTGTACTCGCCGGCTCTTGTTCGAAATCGCAGCCAACCCAGCGAGAGATCCGTCGACTCCTTCACCGTGTCGATCTCCGCCCCCAGTCGCTTGGGCACGGGCGCAACGATCTGCACAGATCGGCCCAAAGGCCCGAGCTCAACCCGGCTGACCGTCGCGTGCTCAAGGTCGCTGCCGAAGAGCAGGCGAACCGGAACGGTCACCTTCGCGGTCACGTCGCCGCGCCAACTTTCGTCGGCCTTCACGCTCGTGACCGAGGTTTCAATCACCACCGCGACAAGCTGCATCGCCTTCAACGCTCGCTCGACCCGCGCCACCTCGCCCGGTTGATCCGCTTTCGAGACCGCCGCCCCGTCGTTCTGCAGGTACCGCGCCGAGGCCGACCGCTCGGCACTCCGCACCGCCCAGGCAATGGCGCAGAAGACCGCCACCCCCAGAAGGCCCAAGACCACCGCCTCACGCCCGAAAAAGCGCTTCATCGTGCAGGTGGAATCGACCGGCCCCGCCCCGGAGATGCACAAATCAAGCACCAACTCACCCCACACCACTTGACACAGGAGTCCTTTGATTGAACAATGGATCAGGAGGTCTTTTATGAGCCACGATCACACCCGAACCCTGAACCACATCTTCGCCCACCCCGTTTCCATGAACATCAAATGGAACGAGGTCACCCACCTGATTGCCTCGCTCGGCGGCACAGTGGAATCCGCCCACGGCGGACGCGAGAAAATCCGCCTCAACGGCCAGGAACGCACCTTCCACGTCCCCCACGGCAAGGCCATCGACTCCAAGGATGAGGTCGTGCAGCTCCGCAAGTTCCTCGAACTTGCCGGGGTCGCACCCAAGGCCTAAGCCACCGCAGCCCAGAACGGACCGCCCACACAACAGATCCATAGGTCCGCCATTTGGACGTTCGCATGTTCGCGCCGGATCAGCCGCCACGTCGGTGAGTGATGGATGGGCTCCACCTTCTCGCCGACGTGTGCGCATCGGGTCGGTCCGCTTCCGCTCCCGCGGCCACCCGCCACTACCCGCCCCAACCAGCGCATCAACCCCCGAAAGGTCCGCGGCATGAAGACCATCATCGAGCCGTTCCGCATCAAGTCGGTGGAGACGATCCGCATGACCACGCCGGCGCAGCGCCGCGAGCTGCTCGCGCGCGCGTCGTTCAATCCGTTCCTGCTCCGAGCCCGCGACGTGCTCATCGACCTGCTCACCGACTCGGGCGCCAGCGCCATGAGCAGCGAGCAGTGGGCCGGGATCATGCGCGGCGACGAGAGCTACGCCGGCAGCGAGTCGTTCTGGCGACTGCGCTCGGTGCTGAAGGACCTGACCGGCTTTGACAACGTCCTGCCCACGCACCAAGGGCGCGCCAGCGAGCGGATCCTCTTCGAGCTCGTGGGAGGCAAGGGCAAAGTCGTGCCCAACAACGCCCACTTCGACACCACGAGAGCGAATGCCGAGCATTCCGGGTGCGAGGCGATCAACCTGCCGATTGTCGAGGCGAGCGACCCGGACAACACGCACCCGTTCAAGGGAAACATGAATGTCGAAGCGCTCGACGAGCTGATCACGCGCGTGGGGGCAGAGCGCATCCCGCTGGTGATGATGACGCTCACGAACAACACCGCCGGCGGACAACCCGTCAGCCTGCGGAATCTGCGTGAGGTCCGCGCGGTGTGCGACAAGCACCGCCTGCCGCTGTTCCTCGATGCCTGCCGATTCGCGGAGAACGCATGGTTCATCCGCACGCGCGAGGACGGCCAACAGCTCCGCAGCGTGAAAGAAATCGTCCGCGAGATGTTCTCGCTCTGCGACGGCGCGACCATCTCCAGCAAGAAAGACGGTCTGGTCAACATCGGCGGCCTGCTGATGATCCGTGATGAGAACCTCTTCCGTGCGGCGGGAAACCTGCTCATCCTCACCGAAGGCTTCATCACCTACGGCGGCTTGGCGGGCCGCGACCTGGAAGCGATGGCGCAAGGGTTCGAGGAAGTCGTCGAGCACGACTATCTGGAGTACCGCATCCGCAGCGTGGAATACCTCGGTGCGAAGCTCAACAAGAGCGGCGTGCGGATCGTCAAACCCGCCGGCGGGCACGCGATCTACATCGACGCGTCGCACTTCGCCCCGCACATCCCGCGCGAGCAGTTCCCGGGGCAGGCCGTCGTCTGCGGGCTGTACACGCTCGCGGGGATCCGCGCCTGCGAGATCGGCAGCGTGATGGCCGGCCCGAACCGCACGCCGACGATGGAACTCGTCCGCCTCGCACTGCCCAGGCGTGCGTATACGCAGAGCCATTACGACTACGTCGCGGAGGCGTGCGCGGAGCTCTTCGCCGAGCGATCAAAACTCAAGGGCTTGCGGATCATCGAAGCACCAACCGTGCTCCGTCACTTCACGGCACGCTTCGAGGAGATCGCGTAGTCCACGTTGAGTGTGCCGATACTCGCCGCCGTAGCGCCGCAATCTCGGCGCGATAGTCACACGCGTTCGCCGACGTGAACTGAATCACTCGGCACGTTTCAAGAACGCCGCCCGACTCTTCGGCTCATTGGCGCGTAGATTCTCCGCCGCCATCTCGACGCTGATCCGCACACGCTCGGCGCGAGTTTGAGGTCGCTTGGCGGTGACGATCCACTGCACGGTCTGCCGTCGAACGCCCGGCGGGAAGTTCGCGAAGTTCGTCCACGCCGTTCGGTTGCGCTTCAGCGCCGCCTCCAGATCATCGGGCAGCACGCCGCGATCGACGTTCGCGACGTCCTTCAGCGAATCCCACGAGCCGTCACGTTTCGCCGCCTCGATCTTCGCGAGCCCCGCGGGGGTCATCCGGCCGCTGGAGATGAGCCCATCGACCCGCGAACGGTTGAGCGCCGACCACACCGCTCTGGGCTTCCGCGGCGACAGATACAGCTTCGTGCGTTTCTCATCAACACGCCCAGGCAGGCTGTCGATCCACCCGAAGCAGATCGCCTCCTCGACGATCTGATCAAAGTCGAGCGAGCCGGCGACGTTCGCGGACTTCTTGTCATAGACCACCCAAATCGGCGCGTGCGACGCGTGGTGCTGCGTCAGCCACGCACGCAAGGCCGACCGCGAGGGGAAGTAGATCGCCTCGGCTCGTTCGAGCGCGGAGGAACCTCTCGAGCCCGGAGCAGCACGCTTCACGCCCGCTCGCGGTGATGCCGAGTTGTTCCGAGTCGCCTTCTCTCGCGGCATGGTCCTCACTCACCGTTGGTCGCGTCGGCCCTCTGCGTCTTCTTCGTACAACTCGATGGGCAACAGGTCCGGATCCATGATGAACGTGAACCGCTTGCCGGTGTATTCGTCGACGCGCACAGGCTCCGGGACGATCGACACAGAGGCAAGCCGGGCGACCTCCGCGTCAAGATCGCTCACGCACAACGCCAGATGCCGAAGCCCGAGCGCCTCCGGACGAGTGGGCCGCATCGGCGGCTTCGGATCCCGCTCAAAGGTGAACAGCTCAAGCTGTGTGCCGTCGGGCAGTGCAAGATCAACCTTCCACGAGCCGCGCTGATCGCGATAGATCTTGCGAACGACACGCAGCCCCAACGCCCCGACATAAAAACGCTTCGACCCCTCGATATCCGAGCAGATGATCGCGACGTGATGGACCCTGGTGATACCCACGGCTTGCAGTTTATCGCCCATGCACTATCGTGGTCGATCTCACTTCACACGCACCCGGCAGGGGGCGGTTCCCATTCAAGCCCATCCGCGGAGCATTCCTCATGCAGAGCAAACCCACCAGCGAACACGCATGGCTTCAACGCCTCGTCGGCACCTGGACATACACCAGCACCTGCGACGCCGGGCCGGGGCAGGAGCCCATGGTCGCGAAAGGCACCGAAGTCGTTCGCTCCATCGGCGACCTGTGGGTCGTCGGTGAGAACACCGGCACTATGCCCAACGGCGAACCGATGACCGCCCTGCTGACCATCGGGTTCGACCCCGCAAAGAACCGCTTCGTCGGCACTTGGATCGGCTCGCCCATGGCGTACATGTTCGTCTACGACGGCAAGCTCGAAGCCGACGGCAAGACCCTCACGCTCGATTGCACGGGCCCGAGCTTCGCCGACCCGACCAAGCACGCCGAGTATCAGGACATCGTCGAAGTGGTCAACGAGAACACCCGCATCCTGCGCTCGCAGTACAAAACGCCGGAGGGCAAGTGGGTGCCGTTTATGAGGGCGGAGTTTCGGCGCGTGAAGTGAGTCGAAACGCCTTGAGCGTGTGAAAATGAAAAACGCCAACCCGGAGATCACGCTCCGCGGTTGGCGTTTCGCTTTCTTTCAGCCTCGCGATTCGGTCGCTCAAGACACAGCGTCGATCTCAGCGCCGACGGCGCGTCGCCAGCAGGCCCGCCATCGCCAGCAGCCCCGCGCCGGCGGGCGTTGGGATCTGCGTGACGCGCAGGTCGACCGGGCCGCCGTCGTTATCGACTTGGAACTGGATGAACCCCGAGACGCGAACGACCTCGCCTGGGAGCGCCACATACCCAAAGCCCGCGCCGGGGAAGGCCAGGTTCGCAATGCCCGCGCCGTTGAAGCCCTGACCGCCGAAGTTCATATTCTGCTGTGGGAGCGCCGCGTTGCCCGTCAGCAGCGAGGTGTAGTTGATCTGCGCGTCGAACTGACCGAACGAGCCCTGCGGGATGTTGAAGGCGAGCGAATAAAACCCCGGCAAGCTGGTGAGCTGATATCCCACACCACCCAAGCCCGCCGCCACACCGACTACGTCGATCTGGAAGTTGATCCGCAGCGAAGCACGAGGCAGCGTCTGCCCCGGATCGTTCTGCGAGAAGAACGTCGTCTGAGGAATGTTGATCGCGGCCGCGAACGGCGTCAGAGGCCCGGGCAGCGGCGCGTTCGCGAACGAGTACGTCACGGCCGTGAACCCCGTGTTAGTATCACCCGCAAGGTTCGGATTATCAACAAAGAGCCCGCTGGTGATGAAGTTCGGCGCAAGCCACTGACCACCCACCGCAGGACCAAACGTCTGCGTCACCGCACCGGCAACATCGCGGCGATACTCGATCGTCGCTGCGGTTGTGCCGACGTTGATAAACGCCTGACCCGACGCACCCGCCGACATGACCAGCGCACACGCGCCCGCAACCATCGCGCCGGCACGCTTCGTGACCAAACCAGAAACCGAGAACAGACCTTGACGCATATCTCCTACCTCCTCAAAGAGTTCCAACGATCCGCCGCGAATGCGTGCCCGCTCCATACCTCGTCAGCACACCCTGCGTGAGCATCAGGATGGACATCAACGGCAAACCGCCAACGCCCGGCAAACACGAAATCGCGAACCGCGAGACGAGAGAGTGCTCGCGGCCGTCCGTAAAATACCTCATACGGTCCGAGAAACACACCCCACACGAAGCAGATTCACAGGGTTCGAGGGTTTCCCCTTAAGCGGAGCGGAAACGACTTCATTTCACGCACTACCACACCAACCCCAACACCGTCCCTTCAATCTGATCGTTGGCTTGATCGATCGTGATCCTGCACCATTTGCCAAATGGCACGATGGGCAGCAAAGCCCTCCAACATTTCATTTGGAGTCTTGATGCTCCGCCGTTTCGAGTTGAGATGCTGGTATGAAGGGTGAACGCAGGATGCGAACGCAAAGGACAAACCGGCATGTTCGACCCGCGGTACAAACTGCACACCGTGACGATCAAGAAAGGGCCAATGGGGTGCCTTCGTCTCCCAGTTTGGTGGAACCAAACCAAACCGCCGAGCGAGCAACACCGCAGACTCGATACCGATGGAAACGACCGTTGTTGGCCGCAGCAGCGAGATCTGCTTCACCAAGCAATCAACGCTGGATTGCACGAACTGTTGATTCTTCCAAGCGGGGTGACGACCTGTATCGCTCGTTGATCTTCTCGCTCCGAGCAGCGCGTTCGTGAAGAACGCTCGATCAAGATCGAGAAGCCCGTCGCTTGCGAGAGCTTGAACTCCTCGCCAAGTTGGCGAACCTGCTTCGTCCCGAGCGAGCTTTTCGGCGTCAAAGGTCAGCCAATCTTCAAAGGACGAGACGCCGACAGGAGCCGCCGCGAAATCCTGGCCGACGATCATGATCGGATTTCGTGGGTACGTTTGCGTGAATCCGAACGCAAGCCCGCATCCACCCGGGAAAAATGAACGACCCTCGATACGCGGGCTGATTGGCACCACGAGATCAGCGGGGTAGAGATCGTGCGGAGGGAGCAACTTCGCCAGCGATGCGAGATCGATAGTCACACCACCCGATCCTCCTTCGCAATCCCCAGCGCCGGGCGCACGTCAAGCTGCACCATCACCCCGCCACCGCCAAGCTTCTCGCTCTGCACGCGCTTCGCCGTCTCTGGGTCCACGTAATCGCTGTGGCACGAGGCCTTCTCGCCGATCTTCTCAGCGCCGAGGGCCTTCTTCGTCTTGCTCGCGAGCTTGTGGATCTCATCGGGCGAAAGCACGCCGCGTTTGCTGAGGATTTCCTGCTGCTCCGGAGTCAGGGCCGCGGACTTCACCGGCGCGCCGAGCTTGCCGCCCGCGCCCACGCGCTCAAATCCCTCGGCCTTGCCGCTGGCGAACTCCTGAATCTCCTTGCTGATCCGCACGCTGCACCAATCGTGCCCGCACATGGCGCAGAAGTCCGTATCCACGTCGAGGTCTTCGTCGTGGTACGCGCGGGCCGTGTCGGGATCGAACGAAAGCTCGAAGTGCTTCTCCCAGTTCAGCGCCGCCCGCGCCTTGGTCAGTTCGTCGTCACGCGTGCGTGAGCCCGGGATGCCCAGCGCCACGTCCGCGGCGTGGGCCGCGATCTTGTACGCGATGCACCCCTGCTTCACGTCGTCCTTCTTGGGCAGGCCCACGTGCTCCTTGGGCGTGACATAGCACAGCATCGCCGCACCGTGGTACGCGATGCTCGTAGCGCCGATGCACGAGGTGATGTGGTCGTACCCCGGGAACATGTCCGTCACCAGCGGCCCGAGCACATAGAACGGCGCACCGTGGCACAGCGCCCGCTGCAGCTTCGCGTTGTACTCGATCTGATCGAACGGCACGTGCCCCGGGCCCTCGATCATCACCTGCACGCCGCGACGCCACGCACGCTCGGTCAGCTCGCCCAGCGTCTCAAGCTCCGCGAGCTGCGCCGCGTCGGTCGCGTCGGCAAGCCCGCCCGGACGCAGCCCGTCGCCGATGGAGAACGTCACGTCGTACTGACGGAGAATGTCGCAGATCTCCTCCCAGCGCGTGTACATGATGTTCTCCTGGTTGTGCACGAGCATCCACTTCGCCAGCAGCGAGCCGCCGCGCGAGACGATGCCGATCAGGCGGTTCTTCACGAGCTTCAGGTGCGCTTTCCGCACGCCCGCATGAATAGTGAAGTAGTCCACACCCTGCTTCGCCTGATGATGCAGGCTCGCCTCGATCGTTGCCCAATCCCGGTCCTCGATCTTCTTGCCGATGATCATCGAATAGATCGGCACCGTTCCGATCGGCACGCACGCGTTGCTCGTGATCGCCGCACGCGTCGCGTCAAGGTCGCCGCCGGTGGACAGGTCCATCACCGTGTCCGCCCCCCACTTCTCGGCCCACTTGAGCTTCTCAACCTCCTCGTGCGTCCCCGACGAAACCGGGCTCGCGCCCATGTTCGCGTTCACCTTCGTCTTGCTCGCGCGCCCGATGCACATCGGGTCCAGCTTGTGCGCAAGGTGGTTCACGTTCGCGGGGATCACCATCCGCCCCGCCGCCACCTCGTCACGCACCATCGCGGGCGTCAAATGCGGCTCGCGCTGCGCCACCCGCTGCATCTGCGGCGTGATGATCCCCAGCCGGGCATGCTCAAGCTGCGTCACCGGAACAAAGCCCTTCGGGTAAATCACCCGCAGCCGCCGCGCGGGCTTCGTGCTCCCCGGCGCTGTGTTGAACTCCACGAACATCATCGTCTCGCCCAGACAGTTCGCGCACCCCTTCGCGCTGTTCATCGGCGCTCGCAGATGCGACGCGACGTGCGCGTTCTTCGATTCCACCTGCCCCGTCCAATCCCGGCTGACACATCCGTCAACAAACGGCGCGAAACTCTTCGGATCCAAAAACGACGACGGCGCGTTCGCCGTCCCGCCGCCAACACCAAAGCTCGGCGTCCACGCCTGCTCGTGCGGGTTCTTCGGCGCAGTCATGAACGCCGGGTCATCACGCATTGTCGACGCATCACCCACAGGCCCAAGGTCCACCACGCTCCAACCGCTCGGCAGGAAATCCCACGCCGTCTTCGCGCTCGGCGCAGGCATCCCGGGCGTATCCGGGCTCGAGAACATCATCGCCCCGCCAAGGTCCGGCGCATTGGCAAACGACCCGGGCGTGGTGACATCGGGCGTTGCCGCGGGGCTGAGGGCGCCGCGAAGAGGCAGCGTGTACGAACGAGCGCCGCCCTCGCCGTGCGCGGCACCGTTGCTCTTGCTGTGATGCCCGTTCAAACCGTTGCCCGTTGCGGTGGTCATGCTGCCGTTGGTCTTCGCGTTCATGGTCATTGCTCAACTTTCTTTCGTTCTCAATCAAGCCCCGGCATGCGCCAAGGCCCGTCCGTTCATCCTTCTCACACAACTCAATCAGTCCGTCGCGTTACCGCTGCACGCTCAACTCCCCCGTCTCCACTTCCGCCTGCCAATCAACCACCCCGATCTCCACGTCCTGCCGCGACATGCACGGGGCGTTCAGTCTTCGCAGCATGTTCAGGCATTGGGCCCGGTGGTGCAGGCCGTGGGTCGTCACGTGCGTCAGCGCCGCGGCGTAGCTGAAGTGATACACCTTGCTTCCGAAGTGCACGACGAAAACCGTCCCCAGCCCGCGTTGCACGTACCGGTCGGCCACCGCTCGCAGATCCGCCGCCGCTTCGTCCAGCAGCCGCTTGAGTTCCTTGGGCGAACGCCTGGGCACCTCGGGCCTGGGCCCCTGCTCAGGCCCGCCGAAGAACGTCCACGTGCTCCCCTCGGGCACTTCGATCGTCGGCCGCAACGGCCGCCCATCAATCCGATCCGCCCAGCGCCGCATCGCACCGACAATGTGCGTCAGGGTGTTGTTGAGCGAGCCGGGCCCGATTTCGAACCGCTCGTTGAACTGCGCCTCGCTGAGCTCCTCGCAGAACGTCAACACCCGCTCGGTCGCCCAGCGGTTGTGCTCCAGCAGAATGTGCAGCGGGTCGGCCGAGAGGCCCTTCGCGTCCGTCGTCATCACGCTTTCCCTCCGCCGGCATGACCCGGTTCAGGTTCCACGGGTGCATCTCAGCGGCCTGCCATTCGGCTCACCAAAGCCAAACCGGCCGCGCCCCGAAGCGAGCGAGTACTTCCAGCGTGATCCTAAGGGCTCAAAGGACCCAGAGCAATCCCAAACTCCGTCAGTGCTTCGCTTCGCGGAATGATCCGCTGGACCCAAAACCCCGCCGCACCCGACGCAGCACCACAACAAACACGCACCCCATCACCGCCCCCACCGCCACCGTGATCGACAGCGCCGTCACGTTCGTACCGATCGTCTCCATCCACGACCGCTCGGGCATCGGTGGCGGCTTGGGCAGATCGTTCCAACCGCTCCAGAACGAATCGCCCTGCACATCCGGATGCTCGCCCGCGCTCAGTTTCTTCTCGATGTACTCCGCACGCGCGGTCGACCACGCCAACGCCAGTCTTCGCGCGTTGCCGTAGTACTCCGCCAGCGCGGCCGCATGTCGATCATCAACCCCCAGCAGCGATCCACGGTGAAGTCTCTTCGCGTGCTCCGTCAGCGTCGCGTCATACCGCGCGTGCAGCGACCGCTTGCCGCCTTCGATCAGTTCCTTCCGTCGAAGAAGCGCAAGCTCCGCCATCGACGCATCACCCCGCGCCCGCAGCGCTTGCTCCAGCGCGTAGTGCACATCCACACTCTCCCACGCATCGCCCAACACGATCAGGCCTGACAATCCCTTCACCGCTTCGTCGAGCTTCTTCGCTCTTGCCGAGTCGTCGGTCCATGCCGGATCCCACTCCGCCTGAACATCCATGATCGACTCGTACTCACCCACCTCGGCCGACCGCGCCGTCATCAACCACTCCATCGCCGCAAGCTGCGTCCGCTCACGCCCGAAGTGCGCATCAGGGTTGATCGCGATCGCCGCCTTGATCTCATCCCGACCGGCCTTCAGATCCGCCAGTTCATCCGCCGACGCGCCCTTCGCCCCCGCGCGAAGCCAGCGATGCGCCAGGAACGTGCCGAGGTTCGCGTGATACCGATAGCGGTGCTCCTTCAGCGCCGCAGATTCAGGTAACCCCTTCATCGCCTCAAGCTTGCGACGCATCCACTCCACCGCTTCATCCGACCGCCCGAGCCGATCGCACGCCACGCCCAGATCGTCGTAATGCTCCAGTACGCTCGGCTGCTGCTTCACCAGCGCCTCAACCCGCTCCAAACGCATCTGGTAGTACCGCGCCGGGAACCGCTCGATCCGTCCCGTCAGAATCTCAGCCAATCCCGGGAACGCCTTCGCCTCCATCCGCAGCGTGTCCGAATCCCACAGACACGCCCTTGCGGGCACCATCGGCCCAACACACACCGCAGCGACGATGATCGCAAAGCTCACCAGCACGCCGAGCCATCGGGGTTGCTTCATGGCTTTTCGCCCTTCGATTCCTCGCGGTCCAGTGCTTCAATCAACCGCCGCCGCTCTCGCTCGAACACTGTCTCCAAATCACACCACGCCCCCGCCACACCTTCCCTCCATTCGAGTGACACCGCCGTCAGGTTGCCGTGCATCACCAGCCGCCGTCGACTTCCATCAAGTACCGCCATGTTCGACCTCGTCTCCATCGGCACCTGCACCGCCCCAAAGCACGTGCGGAGTGCTTCGACTTCTTCGGACAACGCACAGGTTCGCCGAACTCGAACGCTCGGCGTCAGCTCCCGCGGATGCTTCAACCTCTCCACCGGCGTGCGCAACTTCTCATGCTCAACTTGATAATCCCACCAACGGTGCTCCAACACCGTTCCGCTCCGCGTCTGATCGTGATCCCGGTCATCCACGATTCGGTACCCGATGACTTCCAGATACCCGTGCGCCGGCACCACATCAAGCCGGACCAGCCAATCACCCTCCAGAACCGCTTGCTCCGCAGCGTGCTCCAACCGAAGCCACTCTTTGATCTGCTCGAAGTCCATTCAAGCGCTTCCTTCATGAAGGCCCTTGACTCCGCACATCATTCCCTCCCATCCCCTTCCCCGCATTGAACGCCGCCGACCCGCCGCGCGCGATCGTCAGCGCTTCCCAATCCACCCCCGCGCGCGAGGCGATCACCCGCGCCGTCTGCACGATCTGCCCGCTGTGGTACGCGCAGTGCGTCACCGATCTCTGCAGAGCCATCATCAACGAATGCGGCTCCTTGCGAATCATCACCACCCGCCCCAGATCATCATCCGTCCACCCCTTCACCGCCGCTTCAAGCACGTCCCACCCGCCCTTCCACGCCGCCTCGATCTCCTCTCGCGAAGTGAAGTCATCGACAAACTCGCCGTCGCGATCACGCCACGGCTTCTCACCATCGCTCGTCAACGCATCTGTCCACCGCGAGCGCAGATTCCCGCCCACGTGCTTCATGATCACCGCCACCGAGTTCACCTGCGGGTCCAACGCCACCCGCATCTGCTCAAAGCTCAGCCGCCCCGCGGCCTTCTCCGCCAGCATCCGGTACCGCGCAAACTCCCCCTCCACCGCCGAGATGATCAGTCGCGGGTCGCCCATGACTCCACGATACCCGTCATCCCAAACAGGGGGACCCGCTCCTGACGCCAACAACCCATAGACTCCGGCATTGACTACACCCACCCACACTCTCGCTCCCCTCCAGACGATCCCCCCCTCCCCTCCCGACCCAATGGCCCCGTGGCGAAACGGCAGACGCAGCGGACTTAAAATCCGCAGACCTTTACCGGTCGTGTGGGTTCAACTCCCACCGGGGCCACTTCAGTTCTGCCAATACCCGATTCCCGATTGCCGCTTCCCGATTCCCCAGTGCCTAGTGCCCAGTGCCCAGTGCCTAGCACCTATCGCCAACTGCCTTCCCCCTCCCAGATGTTCGCACACTGTACGGGCACACTTCCTCTTCTCTCCCCTCTTGGCCTCACCGCCCTTCGCGCCTATCGTTCCCCCCTTGTCCACGCCCAAGGCTCGCGCCGAAGGCCGTTGACAACCGGTGGTTGATCGATCGTTCACTCGGATGGGTTCGCCTTCGCAAACCCTCCCGTTCTTCTTGGAGATTCGCCGTGGTCCGTATCCGCATGAGCCGTTCCGGCCGTCCGCACCGCCCCTTCTACCGCATCAACGCGGTCGACTCGCGCGTCAAGCGTGACGGCAAGGTCATCGAGAACCTCGGGTGGTACAACCCCGTCGCCAACAAGGACGAGAAGAACCTCGAGATCAACGTCGATCGCGTGAAGTACTGGCTCAGCAAGGGCGCTCAGCCCTCCGAGACCGTCCGCGACTTCCTCGCCAAGCAAGAGCTCGTCGACGTCGCCTCCTGGAAGGCCGACCGCCTCGAGCGCTCCGACGCCGTGAAGAAGGCCATCGAGAAGAAGGCCGCCGCGGCCGCCGCCGGCGAGAAGAAGACCGAAGCCAAGGCCTAATCGCCTTCGCTCCTCCCGCGATCGTTCGAACCCGCCTCATCTCTCGGCACTCGATCGATCCACACAGACCCAATGACCACCGCACCGCCCGCCGGTCTCCCCGCGCGGGCGGTTGTCTTTTCCGACCCGACCTCTCCCGATCCTGCCCACATCCATCAACCAACCACCCCAAAACGACACACGCCGCCGACATCCTTCCGGATATCCGCGGCGTGCACCAAGCGGTGAGGGGGAGATTCGAACTCCCGTAGGGCCGAAACCCTAACCAGATTTCAAGTCTGGCGCATTCAACCGCTCTGCCACCTCACCGATTCGCCCTCACGCTCGAATCGCGCCCCCTCGCCCTTTCGAATCCGCTCTCGCCCATCCCCCACACATCAACTACCCTTCTCCTTCAACTCTTCCAACTCGCCGCCCATCGTACGCCCAGTCTTGCAAAGGTACACACCATGACCCGCCTCCCCGCCGCGAATCTCTCCCTCGTCCTTCCCGCGCTGCTTCTGCTCACACCCGCCTCACCCGTCATCGCCCAGATGAAGCCAACCGCGCCCACCGCGCCCGATCTCGCTCCCCCCGCCACGCCCACCTTCCTCCTCCGACACTATTCCGAGCCCGGCTCCACCAACTTCTACCGCCTCACTCAAAAATCCGACTACCTCATCCGTCAGCAAAAACTCGAGCAGCCCGGCTCCGATCGTTCCATCCTCGACCTCAAGCTCGAGACCATCAGCTTCGACCACGCAGGCGAAGGCCGCTTCCGCCTCACCTTCACCCATATGAAGTACGACGCCAAGCAAGGCGGCATCACCATCACCTTCGACTCCCGCGCCAAGTCCAAAGACCCTGCCCAACCTACCCCCACACCCACCACCGAGTCCACGCCCCTCGGCCGCGCATACAAAGCCATCGTCGGCAAGTCCGTCGAGTTCGTCATGAACGACCGAGGCGTCGTCTCCTCGGTCATCGGCGCCGACCGCCTGGTCCTCGACGCCGCCGCCGGCGACCAAACCCTCGTCCCCGCACTCCGTCAGATCGTGGGCGCCGACGCCCTCAAGGCCACCCTCGAGAACGCTTTCCGCTTCATTCCGGAAGACACCGTCTCGACCGCCCAACCCTGGAACACCGACTTCACCACGCCGCTGATGCCGGGCTACCAACTCCTCGTCCGTCGAAGCTTCAACTTGAACAACGACTCGGGTCGTTCCGACAAAGACACCCCGGGCCTGGCCATCAACTTCAGCACGGACTTCGCGATCGACAACGCCACAATGGCCCCCTCCGCACCGAAACCCAAACAGAGCGTCAAGCTCAACAGCTCCACCGGCCGCGGTA
>JAVTWO010000180.1:0-4726 GCA_032229765.1 Phycisphaerales bacterium
CGCGCAAGCACGTGCCGACCGCGTTGGGTAAAGAGAACTCGCTGCTGGGCACGCTGGACGACTCGATGGTCGCCAAGCCCAAGCCCCCGTCGCAGATCAACTCGCGCGTCCCCGAGCACTTCGACAAGCTCATCATGCAGTGCGTCGAGATCGAGCCCGCGATGCGTCCCTCGTCGATGAGCGAAGTCGCCGACCGTCTGGCGATGATCCGCGGCGCCTTGCTGAAGGAGGCCACGCTCCGCAAGAGCGGGTCCTTTCGACGCGTCACGCCGTGACGAGCCCAACGACGACGCCAGCCCCAACCCGCGCGTGCACGCATGAGCCTCGATCTGCGCGATAGCCAGAGCGTGGCCGAGGCGTTTCTTCGCGGTGCGCAGGCGAACCGTGAATCGGTTCTCCGCCGCGGCAGCATCGAAGTGGTCACTCCGGACGACCCGTCGCCCGCGCTGATCGTCACGGGCGATCTTCACGACAACCCGATGTCGTTCGCGAGGCTGTTGCAAGCCGCGGGATTGGACGGGCCTGAGGGGATCACGCCGCGGGCGCACCTGACGCTGCACGAGTTGATCCACCCCGACACGCTGAGCAACGGGCGCGATCTCTCCGTGCGGGTCTTTGCGAAAGTCGCCGACCTGAAGGCACGCTTCCCGCGCCACGTGCACACGCTGCTGGCGAATCACGAACTGGCGGAGATCGTCGGCGCCGGGATCATCAAAGACGGCGTCAACGTGGTCAAGCTCTTCGACGAGGGCGTTGAGTTTCTCTACGGTGATGACGCACCGCGCGTGATGGAGGCGCTGGGTGAGTTCGTCCGCTCCATGCCGCTGGGTCTGCGGTGCGTCGGCGCGGGTGCGGCCATGCCCGACGGCCGCCCGGGCGACCTGCTGTGCGCCCATTCCCTGCCCGGCCCGGATCTTTTTGATCGGTTCGATCCGAGCGTCCTGGAACGTGATGTCAACGAAGATGATCGAACCCCACGCAGGGGATCAGCCCACATTCTGGTCTGGGGACGCGGACAAGACGATCGGCTCGTCGAGCAACTCGCGGCAAGATGGAACGTGGGCACGTTTGTTCTGGGACATGAGAAGGCCCCGGAGGGGTGGCTGCGGCTGGCCGATCGAGCGTTGGTGTTGAACACCGACCATCACGAAGGGGTCTTTGCCGAACTGGACTTGAGAACGAAGTGGGATGCAGGCACGATCGCGTCACGATGCGTGAAAATCGCTGCTTCAGAAGGGTGATTCGAAAATTCTGAAATATTGCAATCAGCCCGGTCGCACACATCCTTGGTGTACCGTTTGTTCATTCTTGATCTGATTGATCGGAATCGCCGCGAACAGTGAAATCGAGTTCTCGGCAACACATCACACAACTCTGTGTGATGAATGTGCTCGATGTCTCAATTTCGAGCCCCCTACGCAGGGGGTGGTCTTCTGGTGCCGATGAGAACAACGATCCGATCGGCTCAAGGCAGAAACGAGCGTGGTCGTGGAACCACCGACCGCGGGGCCCGAAGTGACGAAGGTCCGGTGGGCGCGCGGGTGCCGACGGTCAATGTCCGAGGCGTGTATATGGATGTTCCCTCGGAATCCGGTGAAGTGAACTCGCGTCGGCGTGAGAAAGAAGTTCAAGCTCGTTTGGGGGCGCACGTGGAGCATGATGGGGCGGACGACATTTCGAGGATGGCACGGTTCGGTCGGTTGGTTCTGCGGGTTGGCTCAACCCGGTGCGACGATCTGGAACAGTGGCTGACGGTCGTGAGTGATACGGTCCGCTTGTGGCTGGTGCAGGAGAGCCTGCGCGCGCCGAAGCAGGGCAACCAATCGAACAATGAGTCAGGCGACGCGGCGGGTGTGGTCACGGGTGTGTGGGCGGGGATCTTTGAAGCGGGGGTGCTCGACGGGTGGCGGTGCATGAGCGCCAGCACGAGCGGGTACCGCAACGCCGCGGCTCGTGAAGCGCTCATGGAACACCTGCGCGCCGGGTGCAGCCGGGACGATCTACCCGGCGGGATCGGTCCGTTGGGTGGGCTGCCCATGGACGGCTGCGTCGGCTCGATGAGGCTCCGCGCCATGTACCCCGACACGGGCAAACGCTACGGCGTGCTTCGACGCGAGCTCGGTCTGGGTGAGTTCGGACGTCTCATCAGGCTCGTACCCGGGATTCGCTCGCCTTGGGCCCTGGTCGTTCAGGCCGACGCGACACCAGGTGAAGGTTGGAACGAAACCGAAGCCGTCGCGGGTCTGCTCACCTTCGGGCATGTGCTCCCCTCCGCGTTCCAACGCTCCATCGGACGGACCGTCGCCCGGCGTGAACGCCTGCTGACGCCCCTGAGCGAGGCGCAGCGCGCGATGGTCCCTCTGCTTGTGGCGGGCATGACCGAACGCGACGTCGGTCAGCGCCTGGGTCGGTCGTACCACACCGTGCACGATTACGTCAAGACGATCTACGGGCTGCTGAACGTTTCGTCGCGCCTCGACCTTGCACGCCTCTGGCACGGGCTCGACGAGGACACCAGCGAAGACGACAGCGACTCGCTGATCTGACACCCGCGGCTTCGTTCTTGCTGCACTTCAGGCGTGATCGGGCGTGGTCCGCCACGGTGCCCGGCGAGCTTTGACCAACAGCTCGTTGAGCTGCGTCTGCTCCGCCCGGCTCAGGTGCCCCAACTGGTCCTTGTGGGCCTTGTTCACCGGCTCGTCGAGCTGGTTGAGCAGCTCAAGCCCGCGCTGCGTGATGGTGACCATCACCACACGCCGATCGACACTGACGCGCGAGCGCTGGGCATACCCCATCGCCTCCAGGCGATCGACGATGCGGGTGATATCGGGCACGCGCGCGACGGTGTCCGCGGCGATCTGTGAGCACGACTTGCCCTGCGTCCCAGCGCCGC
Source organism: Phycisphaerales bacterium (assembly GCA_032229765.1). Classification (GTDB taxonomy): domain Bacteria; phylum Planctomycetota; class Phycisphaerae; order Phycisphaerales; family UBA1924; genus JACVCS01. Next base: position 2,894 of record JAVTWO010000180.1, read on the forward strand.
GGAGGATGCGCAGGGCGTTGTACGTCGATTCCGAAAGCCCGTGGCGCTTGAAGATGTGCACGAAGTCCTCGGTTAAAACCGAGGCGGTCCGCAGCACGTTCAGGAAGATCTCCTGCTCGCTGGATTCAAACGGGCGGCGTTTGCGCAGCTCGCGCGCCAGGGGGCTGAGCTGGGCAGGCTCAACCACGGTTGTGGACTGAACCCCGGGTTCGAGTTTGGTGATTCGAGCGGCTTTGGGCATAACGCAGGACCAACTGGTGGGCTTTCCAGCATACCAGCAGATCGAACAGAAGGTGCGGGCAACTCAACATTGAATCACCGACATCATTACGGTGCGGTCAGTGCTTCATCGAAGGCATCGCGAACTGTCCACACAGGGAAGCGACCTCGGCGCGGATCTTCTCGCACGCAGAGGGGTCGCCCTTGCTGGTCAGGACGCGGTCGATCAGCGAGGCGATGGTCTGCATCTGCGCCGGGCCCATGCCGCGGGTGGTGGTAGCGGGGGTGCCCAGGCGGATGCCGCTGGTGAACTTGGGCGGGCGCGGGTCGTTGGGGATGCCGTTTTTGTTGCAGATGAGCCCGGCGGATTCGAGCCACTTCTCCGCGTCTGCGCCGGTGAGCTCGCTGTTCTTCGGGCGCAGGTCAACGAGCATGAGGTGGTTGTCGGTGCCGTTGGTGGTGATGCGGTAGCCCAGGCCGGTCAACGCGCTGGCGAGGGCCTTGGCGTTGACGACGATGCGTTTCTGGTAGTCGACAAAGTCGGGCTTGAGGGCCTCACCGAACGCCACGGCCTTGCTGGCGATGACGTGCATGAGCGGGCCGCCCTGCACACCTGGGAAGACGGCCTTGTCGATCTTCTTTGCGAGGTCCTCGTCGTTGGTCATGATGAGCCCGCCGCGCGGGCCGCGCAGGGTCTTGTGCGTGGTGGTGGTGACGATGTGCGCGTGCGGGAAGGGCGAAGGGTGGGCGCAGCCGTTGTGGGTGCAGAGCCCGGCGATGTGGGCAACGTCGGCAACCAGCAGCGCGCCGACCTCGTCGGCGATCTTGCGGAAGAGGTCAAAGCGGATGGTGCGCGGGTAGGCGGAGTAGCCGCACATGAGGACCTTGGGCTTGTGCTCAAGGACGACCTTCCGCACCGCGTCGTAATCGATCTGTTCGAACTCGGGGTGCGAGGCCTCGTAGTGGAGCGGGTAGTGGACGGGCTTGTGGTAGACGCCCGAGAAGTTGATGGACATGCCGTGGGAGAGGTGCCCGCCGTCTTTGAGCACGAGCGAGGCGAAGGTTTCGCCGGGCTTCATGGTGGCCATGAAGACGGCGGTGTTGGCCTGAGCGCCGGAGTGGGGCTGGACGTTGGCGTGCTCGGCGCCTAAGAGCTGTTTGGCGCGGTCGATGGCCAGTTGTTCGGCGACATCGACGTGTTCGCAGCCGCCATACCAGCGTTTGCCCGGATAGCCCTCGGCGTATTTGTTGGTCAACACGCTGCCCTGCGTCTCCATGACGGCCGGGCTGGTGAAGTTTTCCGAGGCGATGAGCTCGATGTTCTCCTGCTGGCGCTGGCGTTCGAGGGAGACGATGTCGGCGATTTCAGGGTCGACGGAACGGAGGCGGAGGTTGGCGGGGGTCACGGGATTTTCCATCTTGCGAACGCGGCGCTCATGCCGGCCGCCGGCGAAGTGGGCTGTAAGGAAGGCGTCGACGATCTTGACCGCCTCAGCGGGAGGGGTCTGTCGCTGGCCGATGCAGAGAATGTTGGCGTCGTTGTGCTCGCGGCAGAGGCGGGCCATCTCCGGGTCGAAGACGAGGGCGGCGCGGGCGCCGGGCACCTTGTTCGCG
>JAVTWO010000181.1:0-7069 GCA_032229765.1 Phycisphaerales bacterium
ACGTGATGCACTCGTTCTACATCCCGGACATGCGGCTGAAGATGGACCTCTTCCCTAATCGCTATACGTCGATGACCTTCACGCCGCAGAACTCCGACCCGGCGCTCTCGGCCGCGGGGAGCATCGGCAAGAAGCCCGGCGAGAAGGGCCGCGACCACTACATCTTCTGTGCCGAGTATTGCGGCACCAGCCACAGCGAGATGGCCGCGATTCTCCGCGTGCTGCCCATGGACGAGTACATGAAGACCGTGGAGGAGTGGGGCAACATGGCCGACAAGCTCTCGCTGGTTGATGTGGGCAAGTACGTGCACGCGCAGCGTTGCGCCACGTGCCACAGCGTCGACGGCTCCGCGGGCACGGGCCCGTCGTGGAAGGGCTTCTATCTCAAGCCCGTGCCGCTCTCGGTCAGCACGGGGCAGCAGTACGACTTCTCGAAGGAAGAGGACTGGAACAGCTACATCCTCGAATCGATCAACTATCCCAACGCGAAGATCCACGCGGGGTATGCCGCGGGTCAGATGCCCTCGTTCCTGGGCCAGCTCAAGGAGCGTGAGCTGGCGGGCGTGGTTGCGTACTTCCGCGAGCTGGCCGGCAAGGCCACCGACGAGGACCGCAAGACCCCCGAGCCCAAGCAGTAAGAACAAGACCGACCCCTTCGCGCGGGTTGAACAGGCCCCCGCGAAGCTTGTCAGAGTTGACCGTGTTTTAGCCTCGAACGTGTCTCGATCGCATCGATTGACCTGAGTCCGAAAGATCCGTTCCCGCCGCCCCACCCAACGGCGGGTTTGATTGAGAGAAAAGCCATGGCCAGCATCTCCACAGGCAGTAAGGCTCACCACGACGACCACGGGCACGGCTCACACCACGGGCACGATGACTCGTACCTGACGCCCAAGAGCTCGCTCTGGGCCACCATCATCGATTGGGCCACCACCGTCGATCACAAAAAGATCGGCGTGATGTACCTCTTCACCATCCTCTTCATGTTCTTCATCGGTGGCGTCGCGGCCATCCTCGTCCGCCTCGAACTCTTCGAGCCCACCCGCACCATCGTCGACGCCTCCGGTGCAACCTCCATCAAGGGCCACCTCCTCGGCAGCGTCCTGCAGGGCGGCTCCGTCGCCCTCGATCAGGCCAACAACACCTACAACCGCGTCTTCACCCTCCACGGCCTGGTCATGGTCTTCCTCGTCATCGTCCCCAGCATCCCCGCCTCGCTGGGCAACTTCCTCATCCCGCTCATGCTCGGCGCGAAGGACGTCGCCTTCCCCCGACTGAACCTCCTCTCCTGGTACATCTACGTCCTCGGCTCGCTCTTCGCCATCGCCAGCGCCCTCGCCGGCGGCGTGGACACCGGCTGGACCTTCTACACCCCCTACTCAACCAGCACCGAAGAAGGCCACTGGCGCGTCCTCTTCATGATCGGTGCCGCCTTCATCCTCGGATTCAGCTCCATCCTCACCGGTCTGAACTTCGTGGTGACGGTGCACAAGCTCCGCGCACCGGGCATGGGCTGGTTCGATATGCCCCTGTTCATCTGGGGCATGTACGGCACCGCCATCATCCAGGTCCTCGCCACCCCCGTCATCGGCATCACCCTGCTTCTGCTCATCTTCGAGCGCGTCTTCCACATCGGCATCTTCGACCCCCGCATGGGCGGCGACCCCGTCCTCTTCCAGCACTTCTTCTGGTTCTACTCCCACCCCGTCGTTTACGTCATGATCCTCCCCGGCATGGCCTGCATCAGCGAAATGATCGCGGTCTTCTGCCGCAAGAAGGTCTTCGGCTACCGCGCCGTCGCCTTCAGCTCGCTGGCCATCGCGGGCATCAGCTTCATCGTCTGGGGCCACCACATGTTCACCTCGCAGGGTGAACTCTCCGCGGTGATCTTCTCCGCCCTCACCTTCCTCGTCGCCCTCCCCTCCGCGGTGAAGGTCTTCAACTGGATCGGCACGCTCTACGGCGCCTCGATCGACATGAAGACCCCGATGCTCTACGCGCTGGGCTTCCTCTTCCTCTTCTCCATCGGCGGGCTCACCGGGCTCTTCCTCGGGGCGCTCTCCACCGACCTGCACCTGCACGACACCTACTTCGTCGTCGCCCACTTCCACTACGTCATGATGGGCTCAACCCTCATCGCCTTCGTCGGCGCCCTGCACATGTACTGGCCGAAGATGTTCGGCAAGATGTACAACGAGTTCTGGGGCAAGACCGGCTTCTGGCTCGTCTTCATCGGTTTCAACCTGACCTTCTTCCCGCAGTTCATCATGGGCGCCCACGGCATGCCGCGCCGCTACGCCAGCTACGTTGACGAGTTCACCATCTACCACCAGCTCTCAACCATCGGTTCGCTGGTGCTGCTGGTGGGCTTCCTGGTCCACCTGGGCAACTTCATCCACTCGCTCCTCGCCGGGCCCAAGGCCCCGCCGAACCCGTGGGGCGCGCTCACGCTGGACTGGACCGACACCGCCAGCCCGCCCATCACCCACAACTTCCACCACGAGCCCGTGGTCACCCACGGCCCGTACGACTTCGACGACGTCGTCCCGCCGCAGACCAACCCCGCGGACTTCCCCATCTCCGCCGCTCCGGGCAAGGGCAAGGCCCACTGATCTGAAGCACTGAAACCACCCGTCGGCCCGGGTCAACCGCCCAGGCCGACGCTTCCGATTCTCGTTCGTTGATTCCTGTTTGCGACCACGTTTCCTGAACACGACCCGTTTCATCTCTCGCGAGCACACCCATGGCCACCCTCCCCGCGGATAAAGACCTTCTCGCCGCCAGCGCGCCGCCGCACGAGCGCTACCGCGCGGCCGAGCACTTCCGCGACCGCGATCACGAGTTCGACGCCGTCAAACTCGGCGTCTGGCTCTTCCTCGCCACCGAAGTTCTCCTCTTCTCGGGCCTCTTCGTCTTCTACGGCATCATGCGCATGCTCTACCCCGAGGCCTTCATCCACGGCTCATCGCTGCTGGATTGGCGCATCGGCCTGCTCAACACCATCGTCCTGCTCTACTCCTCATACACCGTCGCGGATTCCGTCCGCTGCGCCCAGACCAACGATCAGGCCGGCCTCCGCCGGAACATCCTCATCACCTTCTTCTGCGGGCTGGCCTTCCTCATCATCAAGTTCGGCTTTGAATACGGCCCGAAGTACGCCGACGGCAAGCTCCCCGGCGCGTTCTACTCATACCCCAACGCCGTTAGCGAGTACGAACCGCTCTGGTGGGGCCTCTACTGGGGCGCCACGGGCATCCACGCCAGCCACGTCATCATCGGCATGGGCCTGTTCATCTGGCTGTACCTCCGCTCGCTGAAGGGCCACTTCGGTCCCAAGCACTACAACGCCGTCGAAGGTGTGGGCCTCTACTGGCACATCGTCGACATCGTCTGGATCTTCCTCTTCCCGCTGCTCTACCTCATCCACTAATCACCCTCGCAGAAGATCGGCACGCTCACCCTTCGCCCCGTTCGCCGTCCTGTCCTGATCACGCACGCCCGAGAAGGCCCCTCCGCTTCCCGCGGCTTACTCACGAGTTCGAACCATGGCTCACGCAGCATCCACCACCGCGACCTCCGCTCACGATCACGCCGCCCACGGCTCGCACGGCGGCGGGCACGGGCACCACATCGTCCCCCGGCGCGTCCTGCTCCTCGTGCTGGGCATCCTCATGTTCTTCACCCTCGCCACCGTCGGTGCGGCCCTGGCGGAGCAGTGGATCGCCGCCACCTTCAACATCGTGATCCCCCAGTGGGTCAACGTCGCCGTGGCCCTCTCCATCGCGGTGGTCAAGAGCATCGTCGTCGCCGCCTTCTTCATGCAGCTGAAGTACGACAACCCCGTCAACTCCCTCGTGGTCATCTTCACCCTCTTCTGCTTCGCCTTCTTCCTCGGCTTCACGATGATCGACCTCGGTAACCGCGGCATCATCTACGACTACAAAGGCCAGCACATCAACCGCGGCGGCACCGGCGGCATCTCCCGCACCATCGGCACCAGCGAAGTGATCAACCCCGAAACCAAAGAAAAGACCGTCGTCAAAGACGTTCTGACGATTCCTGAAGGCACCTCCGTCGTCGCCTTCGCGCGTCAGGAGGCCGACAAGAACATCGAAAGCATCCTCAGCAACGCCATGACCGCCGGCAAGCGCCCCCTCGCCCGCGAACTGCTCACCAAGACCCTCCAGCAGCGCCTCGCCAATGTCGTCGCTGAACGCAAAGTGAACGACAAGCCCCTCTCCTCCGGCGTTGAGGCCTACCTGCAGGACAACCCCGCCGTGCTCACGATGGCCCACAGCGGGCACCACGGCGGCGGCTCGCACACCTCCAACGAAAACTCCGCTCAAACCGCCCGCCCCGTCCGCACGCTGAAGCTCCCCGGTGCGAGCGATGATCACGCCGGTGCTGAGCACGGCTCCGAAAAAGGCGCCGGTCACGGCTCGGGCGAAGCCAAGCCCGCCGCCGCCGGTCACTGATCCGCTCGACCGGTCGCTTCCCCCTCAAACATCCGACTCACCAAAACCGAACGCGAGCGTGCACCCCACGCTCGCGTTTTTCTTTTCCACTCAGCACCCAACCCTCAGCACTCAGCACTGATCCTCCCCCTCGCGACTCGCGACTTGTCACTCGCGACTTTCCTCTCCCGCCCTCCGGCCCGCCAATGATTCTCGAACCATGAACACCGCCCTTTCCGTCGGGCTCGTGCTGAGCGTTTCCTCCATCGCCATCGTCGGTTACTCCGGCTGGAACATGGCCCAGCGCGTCCAAACCTTCAACCAGGCCAACCCGCCCGCGCAGTGGCACTTCGAACGCCTCTACGCACGCGACTTCTTCGCCCACGGCCGGGCGGCGAACATCGCCGACGTCATCGACCCCGCAAGCGCCAGCGCCACCACCGAAGACAACAAACCCGTCCCCGTCACCACGGTGCAGATCACCTATTCCCCGATCGTCGGCAACCCCTCCGAGAACGCCCCGCGAACCACGCTCTCCGTCGCGCCGAAAGCCCAGCCCTTCCCCGGCGCCTCCGTTCTGCTCCGCGTGAATCCACCGGCCGTCAACGCCTTCAAGGACCTGTCGGTCTACGAAGAGTGGCTCGCGCCCATCGCCTTCGCGCCGCTGAAAGACGGCAAGCTCGACCCCGCGGTGACCACGGGAAAGAACGTGCGCTACGCCGTGGTCAACCGTCGCGGCGCCGAGGGGTATGACGCGCAGACCTGGGGCGCGGTGCGCGTGAAGGACTGGACCTTCGACATCATCGAGTTCAAAGCCGACGGCTCGCTGAACGCCCGCGTCGTGCAGTTCCCCGATCGTCGCGGCCGCCTCCCCGCGGAGGTCTACGCACGCGAAGAACTCGCCAAGCAAGGCCAGCCCGTCCCCGAGCTTCCCCCCGTGGGCCCGCGCCTCACGCAGGTCGAGATGTTGCAAGAGCGCTCCTGGGAGTGGGGCGTTGCCCTCTTCGCGGTCCCCAAGTCGCAGGTCTCACGCTACCGCTACAAGGTCGACGCCGTCGACGGCACCGACGACACCCCGGGCATGGGCTGGACCCTCCCCGCGGCGGGCGTGGGCGTGCTGACCCTGACGCTGGGCGTGGGGCTGATGCTCAGCAGCACCGTGCGCCGACGCTGAATATTCGCGAAAATCAGAGCCGACGACTTCAGTCGTCGGTGTCTTGGATTTCACGTGTCCGAGATTTCGTGCCCGGTGATTTCGTGCTTGATGCACGCGTCGTTTCAAGTCCAAACTCGTCGCTGATTCGCATCACCAAAAATAAAAAAACGCCCGGGAAGTTCATCCCGGGCGTTCGTGTTTTCATTTCAACCCGCGACGTTGATCACGTCGCCGGTTTGATTACTTGACGATGTCCGGATCGGTCGAGGGCCTGCTCGGCGCCGGGGTCGGCGTGGCGGGCGTCGCGGTGTTCGTGCCCGCGGGCGTCGCGGGGCGCGGCGTGCTGGGCGCGACGGCTCGGCGGGCGACCGCCGCGGGCATCCCCAGCGAACCCTCGGGCAGCGTGCTGCGGGTCAGGAAGACCTCGACTCGGCGGTTGGCGGGGGTGTTGCCGTTGGTGGTGTTCTGCACCAGCGGGCGGAACTCACCGAACCCGGCGAACTCGGCCCGGTTCGCCGCCAGACCCTGGGTGACGATGAAGTTGCGTACCGAGATGGCGCGGAAGGCCGACAGCTCGATGTTGTCCTTGAAGGGCCGCCCCGCGCGCCCGCTGACGGGCTGGCTGTCGGTGTGACCGACGACCTTCACGTCGTACTGCTGAGCCGAGGGCAGCTCGCGGAGGATGCGTCCGAAGGCTTCGAGGCTCTGACGGGCGCCGCTGGTGAGCTCGAACGAGCCCGAGGCGAAGGTCAGGTCGCTGTTGAACCGCAGCATGCCGCGGGCGCTGTCGTAGCTGAGCAGGTCGCCGTACTGCTTCGCCAGCTCCGCAAGGGCGGCGTCGGTCACGCTGTCCACCGGGCCCATGTTCAGCCCGGCGAGGCGAGATTCCATCTCGGCCAGGCGCTTGAGCAGGTCGTCGTTCTGTGAGCGGAGGCTGCTGATCGTGGCGTTCGCCTCAGAGGCGGACATCTCGGTGCGCCCGCCGCGACGGCGCGCGTCGTCGAGGGCCGACTGCAGCGACTTGATGCGGTCGAGCTGTTCCTGGTTCTGCGCGGTCAGGGCCTTGTTGGCCTCGTAGAGCTCGTCGTACGTGCCCTGCTTGATGCACCCGCCAGCGCCCAGCGTGCCCGCCAGCAGCAGCAGGGCACAGAGTTTCGCGGTGAGGGTCGGACGAACGTTGGTGGTGGGGGTGTGCTGAAGGGCGGTCATGGTGTCAACTCCGGTGAAGTGCGGGCTCGCACGGAGCCGCTCGCGGGCGCAAGGATACGCCCGCGCGGTGCTCTCCCGCAAGAAATCGGTCATTTCCGCGTTCGGGCATGAACTTCGGGCGTGCCCTTCCAGCCGGGCGTTCTGTGCGGGCCTTCAATCTCCCGCCCTTGCCCGGCCCCCCGGGGGGGGGGGGGGGGGGGCGGGCGGCGCCCCGGGCGGCCCGCCCCCCCCCCCCCCCCCCCCCCCCCCC
>JAVTWO010000181.1:7079-28639 GCA_032229765.1 Phycisphaerales bacterium
TGTGCGGGCCTTCAATCTCCCGCCCTTGCCCGACCCCCGATCCCCCACCCCCCCGCCCCCTCCCTTCTCAAACCAACAGGCACCCGCCATGCACACCGCCCCGAGTCATGATGATGGTCCCCAGACGGTTGTGCTGACCGCCGCCGCGGTGGTGGATGCCTCGGGCTCGGCCCACGCACCCGGGGCGCTGGTCATCCACGCCGACCGGTCGAACGGCCTGTGGTGCGATCGTGGACTCGACCCGACGACCCCCGAAGGGCCCGGGGCCTTGATCAGCGACGACTGGTCGCACCTGCGCGTTCTGGCGATCGGCACCCCGGAGCAGATCCTGTCGCGAGCGGAGTTTCAGAAGCTTCGCAGGCTGGATTTTCCGACCGCCGTGCTGGTCCCGGGGCTGGTGAATGCCCACACGCACCTCGATCTGACGCACATCGGCCCGCGGACGATCGACCGCGATCAGGGGTTCGTGGGGTTCGCGCAGATTGTCGTCCCCAACCGCAAGCGTGACGAAGTGGGGGTGCGGAGGAGTGTGCGTGCGGGGATCAACAAGTCGATCCGGGGCGGGTGTGTGGCGGTGGGGGATATCGCGGGGTTCCTGCCGCCGACGCCCAACCGCTGGGGGCTGGAGGAGATGCGGACGTCGCCCCTGATGGGGGTGTCGTTTCTGGAGTTTTTCGCGATGGCCAAGGGGCAGGCGGAGGCTTTGGAGGGGAAGTTTGCGCCGTTGCTCGGGGAGGCGGGCGAAGCTTCTGAAAGCCCGGGTTTGGGCGCGCGAGTGCGGGCGGGGCTTTCGCCGCACGCGCCGTACAGCGTCGGGGGCCCGGGGTATGACTGGGCGATGGGGAAAGCCATGGCGCTGGGGATCCCCATCAGCACGCACCTGGCGGAATCGGTCGACGAACGCCGGGCGGTGGTGGGGGGTGAGGGGCCGATGATCGAGTTCCTGCGCTCGCTGAACCTCTACGACGAGCTGGCCAAGTCGTGGCTGGGTCACGGCGTGCGCACAAGCGTGTCCAGACTGAGCGGGCAGCTTGCAAAGCGGTACCGCGGGCTCTCGGTTGTGCACCTGAACGATGTCCGCGAAGGGGATCTGGAGATTCTGAAAGACTCCGGCGCGACGGTGATCTATTGCCCGCGGTCGTCGCGGTCGTTCGGTGCGGCGCTGGACTTCGGCCCGCACCGCTACCGCGAGATGCTGGCGATGGGGATCCCGGTGGCGCTGGGGACGGACTCGATCATCAATCTGGATGAGCTCGCGGAGGGCGAGCGCGGGCGCATCAGCGTGGTTGATGAGATGAGCCTGCTTCTGAATGAAATCGATGACGCGGGGCCCGAGGACGTGTTGGCGGTGCTGCGGATGGGCACGGTGTTTGGGGCGCGGGCGCTGGGGTTGGATGAGCGATTGTTCCGATTTATACCCGGTGGTCCGGTTGCGGGTGTGGTGGCGGTGGAGCTGGAGGGCGTGCGGGCTGGTGAAAAGACCGAGGCCGGTGGGTTGCTTTTGCGGGGACTTCGAACGGCTGTTTCAGCGAGAATTCTCGCGATGGGCAACGCGGAGTTCGGGCCTCTTCGCTGAAGGTGGGTCTAAACTTCTCTGCCCAAACTCGTGGGACCAGGACCGGGTCAAAGAGGACGTGTGAAGGGTTCAGGGGCGAGCGGGAGAGGCGGAAGGAACCGAGATTTGAGCGCCAAGTGGGTTCGAGCCAAGCAGTGGGACAATGAGCACCTCACCGGGGCGCTGCTGCCCTTGAAATGGGCGCTGTGGGCGCTCTCGTCGATCACGCTGGCGGTGATCCTGCTCGTGCTCGTGACGATCTACGGCATTCTGGCGAGCATCCCCATCGGGCTGGTGGCGTTGATCCCCACGTACCTGTTCTATGGCGCGGTGGTGGTCATCATGCTGCTGGCGGGGGCGGCGCTCCCCGCGTGGATCGGCAGTGTGGTCACGCGGCTGACGGTTGGTGGTAGGGCGGGTGGTTGGGTTGCGGGGGTGTTGATCTTTGTGGGCGGTTCGGTGGCCGTCATGTGGGCGTGGGGGGCGTATGTGTGGCCCTTGCTGCGGTACAACAGCGTTACGGGTGAGGGCGTGCGGTTCTTTGCGGAGTTCTGCAAGAAGTACGAGGCGCTGCCGATGCGGCGGCTGCCGGGCATGGAGATGAGCGAGCTGGAGTTCTACGCGTGGTGGCCGCTGACGCTGGTGCTGTGGCTCTTCGTGGTGAACATGGTGGTGGCGACGATCCGGCGGATCGAGTTCAAGTTCGAGAACATCGGCGTATTGACGGTGCATACGGGGATCGTGGTGGTGGCGCTGGGGAGCGCGTATTACGCGAGCGCGAAGCGTGAGGGCGATGTGCTTTTGCGCGCCGGTGAGCCCGACGCGGCGACGGGGGAGATGACCACGGGCGATCCGGAGAGTTCGTTCTATGACAACACGCGGGTGGTGTTGAACCTGGCGCAGGGGCGCGGGGTTGAGCAGTGGCTGATCGAGGAGCTGCCTCGGTACAACGATTACAACCTGGGTGCGGCGGGGCCTGTGGTGCCTTTGTCTGAGAAGGAACTTTTGGATTGGCAGACGGCGGCGGGGATGGACGGCGGGCGGACGCTGCGGATCGAGGTGAACCCGCCCAGGGTCCCTGAGAAGTTCACCAGGCGTGTGGACCCGGATATTCGGGCGCGGGTGGTTGGGTACGCGGCGTTCTGCGAGATGAAGGACGCGTGGGTGATGGGGCAAGCGGGGGAAAGTGGCACGGTGTCGCTGCGGACGTTGGAGCTGCTGGCGCTCGAAGGGCCTGACGATCCGGGGTCGAAGGGGAGCCGGGTGGTGGACTCGATGGGGTTTGTGCCGGGCTCGGCGGTGGACCGTGTGCAGCGGCGCGGGGATGCGCGGACGCCGGTGGTCTTTCAGTACACGCGGGGGATGAGTGATGATCGGTTGAAGGAGTTGGGGGCGGTTTTGCCGGGCAACGCGATGTGGGGGTTGATCGTTGAGATTCCGGAGCTCAAGATCGCGCGGACGTACCCGGTGCAGCGTGGGCAGCGGCTGAAGATTGATCGTGAGGACGGGGTGACGGCGTACGAGATCGTGGTGGATGATCTGCTGCCCGAGCCGCCGCTGCGGGTGATTACGCCGGGGTTTGAGGGCGTGAGCAGCAGCGTGGCGATCGTGCGGGTTGAGCCGAAGGCGGGGGCGGCGAAGGGTGGCGGTGACGCAACGCCGATGAAGGGGTTCACGCGGTATGTGTATTCGCTCTATCCGGAACTGAATCAGGATCTGTCGTCGGAGGAGCTCAACGAGCGCGGCATGCCCAAGCGCTCGGCGGCGGATGTACGCATCAAGCTCACGCTGGTGGACGCCTCGGGCGGATCGATCTTCATTGATGAGCGTGTGGAAGGGGCAAAGGCAGGAACCGCCCGGGTTCTGGTGCGGCTGCCTGGGCGGGAGCCGGTGTTGACCGAGGGCGTGGTGGAAGGGCAGGTGGTGAAGATCGCGCCGGTGCTGGGGATGCGCCTTGGTCCGAAGAGCGACAATGTGATGAAGCGGAAGGTGCCGATGCCCACGGCGGAGGTTCTGCGGAAGGGCGATCCGCTGGGTAAGCACCAGAAGGCGGCCGTGGCGGTGCAGGTGTACACGGTGGATGCAAAAGGTGAAGAGCAGAACACCAGCGCGGTGCAGTGGGTTGGGTTTGAGCAGTACTCGCACCTGGCGAACGAGGCGACGGTCTTTGATTTGAAGGACGGGCGGCGGGTGAGCGTGGTCTTCGGGCGGCTGGTGCATCCGCTGCCGGGGATGTTCATGCGGCTGATGACGTTTGAGATGTTCCCGTATCCGCACAGCACGCAGCCGCGGGATTTCCGGTCGGATGTGCAGGTGGTGCGTGGGCCCGGAGCGTGGGAGGTGATGGAGCGTGGGCGGATTTTGGGGATCGATCAGGCGATCAAGCAGGGCGTGGAGAACGGCGCGGTGAGCGTGGCGTACGCGTACACGAGCCTGAACGATCCGCTTTTGCTGGGAACGTTTATCTGGAGCGAGGGGCGGAACTGGTTTGGGAACGTGCTGGGGATGGTGGCGGACCGGATGGGTCCGACGCGGTTTAAGTTCAGCCAGGCGGGGTGGGACAACCGGACGTGGATGCAGAGTCTGGAGGCGGTTGAGCGGGGTGAAATGAAGAAGCCCTTTGCGCGGTTTACGATTCTGGGTGTGGGGAACAACCCGGGGATTCACGTGATCGCGGCGGGGTCGATTCTGATTGCGATGGGGATTCCGTGGGCGTTTTATGTGAAGCCGTGGATCGTCAAGCGGCGGAAGGTGCGGATCCAGAAGATGCTGGCGGAGGGGACGTATGTTGCGCCGAAGAAGGGAAGGAAGTAGGCACTGGGCACTGGGGATTGGGCACTGGTGAAGGCCGAAGGCAGAGGGCAGAGGGCGGTTTGTTGGGGCGGTTGGTTTGGTGGGTTTGGGTGATTGGAGTGTGTGGTATGAACAGTGGCCGAGGGATTGTGCGGCGGGCTGAGCGTGTGATGGCGGCGGGTGTGCGGGGGTTGGCGGTGTGGGTGATGGTGGCGTTGGTTGGTGTGGTGGGGGTGGGGGTGATGGCTGAGAGTGCGCGCGGGCAGAGTGCGCCGGCGGGGAATAGTCACCCGCAGGCGGAGGTGCTCAGTGCGCAGGGTGAGCGGAACCCGTTTGGCGATGCGGCGGCGAAGTCGAGCGCCGATGCGGAGAAGAAGCACGCCTTTGCGGAGCAGGTGGATGTGCGGCCGCTGCGGGATTTGTCGGTCTATCACAGCGGGCGGGTGAAGATCATCGATTCGCTGGCGCGCGAGACGATCGCGCAGATCATGAGCCGGCGGGATTTTTACGACGTGGTGAACCCGGACGTCGGCGGCGGGTACGGCTCGTCGACGGAAAAGGCCAGCGACGGGACGGCGGGGGGGGTGCGGAAGTACCGCAAGATGTCGTACGACCCGGTGTTTACGTTCTTCGACATGATGATCGACCCGGCGTATTACGAGAGCCGGGCGATTGTGAACGTCGGGTACCTGCCTTTGCGGGAGATGTTTTTGAACGCGGAGTTCACCGACGAGAAGGACGCGGTGAAGCGTGAGAGCATCAAGCGGACGGGTCGGCTTTCGCCCGTGATCATCGCGCGGCACATGAACGCCATCGGTTCGTCGTCGACGACGGATCAGCAGGTGATGCGCGGGCTGGACGAGATGCGCTACGCGGTGCAGACGTATCTGAACCTGCCGGGGTCGATGCGGGTGGTGGCGTCGAAGTCGGTGGATGAGCCGTGGGGCGCGATCGGGGAGTTGCCGGCGGCGCACCCGGTGCGCGTGGCGGCGGAGAAGCTGGGCGCGTCGTGGCGCGCGTTGGACGCCAAGGGCGTCAACGAGGCGATCGCGACGCTGGCGACGGAACTGCCCAAGATCAACCCGGAGATGTACCCCGGCGCTCGGCGGGTGATCGAGCGGATCTACAACACCTCGTCGCCCTTTGAATGGGGCATGTGGCTGTACGCGGCGGCGTTCCTTGGGTTGATCATCGCCTTCGGCACCGGGCGGCCTTGGCTGAAGAACCTGGGGACGGGGCTGCTGGTGGCGGCGATTGCGGTGCACCTGGTGGGCTTCGGGGCGCGGTGCTTTATCGCCGAGCGGTACACGATCCAGAATCAGTACGAGAGCATGACGGGCGTGAGCCTCTTCGCGGCGCTCTTTGGGCTCGGGATGATGGTCTTCAAGCGGCAGATGATCTTTGCCGCGGCGGCGGCGGGGGTTGGGTTCCTGGTGCTGGTGACGGCGACGCAGCTGCCGATCCCCGGGAAGGACATCAACCGCGAGGCGGCGATTCTCAACACGAGCATCCTCTTGAAGTACCACGTGACGATCGTGCTGCTGAGCTATGGGCTGATCGCGCTGGGGATGGTGGTGAGCTGCTTCTATCTTGCTTCGTACTACGCGCAGAAGCTCCGCGGCGGTGACGCGACTGCCGGCGGCGGCGATGGTGCCGGCGCGAAGGCGGTGGAGACTGAGTCCGTTTCGGCGGCGGCTCTGGGGATCGCGGAGCAGGAGGTGGCGAAGGTCGGCCCTGCGCGGGTGCTGGCGGATCTGGACAAGGCGCAGATGGCGATTCTGCAGATGGCCTTCTGGACGCTGGGGGTGGGGATTCTGCTGGGGGCGTGGTGGGCCGACCATAGCTGGGGGCGGTGGTGGGCGTTTGATCCGAAGGAGACGTGGGCGCTGGTGACGTGGATTGTGTACCTGGTGGTGGTGCACGTGCGCGTGGCGGGCGGTGTGGGGGGGGCCAACCGCGGGTTGACCACGGCGTGGCTGTCGATCGTTGGGTTCATCGCGATGCTGTGGTGCTACTTCGGGGTGAACCTGCTGCTGCCCGGGCTGCACGCGTATGCGTGATCCGCCGCGGGTTCGGGGGAAGCAGTCCACAAAGAGGTCGCAGAGGGCGCAGAGTTGGAGGCGGGAGTGAGGTGGGGGGGGGTGGGGAGGAAGGGAGGGAAAACCCTTGCGGTTGCTGCAGGCTGTGGTAGAGTGCACATGTTGGCTGGCTTGAATGGGGCCGGTTGGTGAGAAATGAGCGAGAGAGAGCCGTGCGAAACGTGATTGGTCTGTCTGCGTGCAAGTCGTTGGTGAAGTCGGCTATGGTGGTTGTGGCGGTGCTGGCGGGTGTCGGGGCGTGTGGGGGCGGTGGGGTGGCGCACGGGCAGCTTGTCACGGGCGACTTTTCCAACTCGTTCGCTGGCGGGGCGTACAACGTTGGCGGGAACACGTACAACGGGTTGATCCTCTTCGGCCTGCCGCTGGGCGGGAGCGCGTTCCAGGGCGGGTCGAGCGCGATCATGGTGCGGCAGCCGGCGAGCGGGACGCAGTTCAGCTCGTTCCGCGTGAACTCCAATGCCTTCGGCGGCTCGGACCCGTCGACGCCGCACGCCGTGACGCAGTACGGCAACTTCCGCTTCACCGCGAACAACAGCATCACGACGTACTCGATCACCGGCAACTCCGGGTTCCAGATCAGCGGCGGGGTCTTCGGCGGGGTGTCGATCAACATCGCGCTGACCGAGGTCGTCAGCGGCAACATTTTGGCGCAGTGGAGCTCGGGCGTTGGCGCGTCGAACTTCACGGGCGTGCTCTTCGACGGCTCGGCCCCGGCGCAGGTGGGCTCGTGGACGGGGCTGCTGAGCGCGGGCGTGCAGTACGACTTCACGTGGTCGTACACGCTGAGCATCGGGCAGGCGCCGGTGAACCAGTCGCTGGTG
Source organism: Phycisphaerales bacterium (assembly GCA_032229765.1). Lineage (GTDB taxonomy): Bacteria > Planctomycetota > Phycisphaerae > Phycisphaerales > UBA1924 > JACVCS01. The sequence continues at coordinate 14,348 of JAVTWO010000181.1, forward strand.
TCGATCACGCCGACGATCGGGAACACCACGAACTGGCTGCAGATCCAGTTTGTGCCCACGCCGGGCGGGGCGGCGTTGATGGCGCTGGGCGGGTGCGTGGCGGTGCGTCGTCGGCGGCGGCGGCGGTGAGTGCTGAGTGCTGAGTGCTGAGCGGTGAGGAGGGTGGGGGTAGGGGGAGCGCTCACGCACGCGCAGGAACTGCGCTTGATGCGGTGAGGGTGGGGTGGGGGGGGGAGGGGGGTGGGTCTTTGCGTGACGGTCGGACGTCCGGCGCGAGCGGTCGGCCGCTGCGGGCGCGCTGTCGAATGCTCTTTTCTCGCGTGGGGAAACGGTTTCCTCGCGAGAGGAAACGCTTTTCCCGCGGGGAGAAACTGTTTTCCGGCGGGGGAAAACTGTTTCCTCGCGGGGGAGAACTGTTTTCCCGTGAGAGAAAACTGTTTTCCCGGGCGGGAAAACTGTTTCCTCGCGGGGGAAAACTGTTTTCCCGCGGTGGCGCATCGCATCGGCGGGGTTTGGTCCGCGAGAAAATCGCGGCCGGCGCGTTCGCAGCCGCGAAAGCACCGTGTGGGGGCCGAACAGACGGGTGCGGGGCCGGGCTAGAGCCGTTGGGGCTCGATTCGTGTTCTGGCGCGGGGTGGATGGGGGTCGCGGTGATCGTCTCAGATGGCGCTGCCGCCGCGTTCGCCGGTGCGGATGCGCACGCAGTCTTCCAGCGGGAGGATGAAGATTTTGCCGTCGCCGACGTCGCCCGAGGGGCCGGTGCGGGCGCCGCGGAGGATGGCCTGCACGGCTTTTTCGCAGTAGTTGTCGTTGACGCCCAGGGTGACTTTGAGTTTCTCGACCAGGCGTGGGCGGATGGTCTGGCCGCGGAAGATTTCGACTTCGCCTTCTTGGCGGCCGTGACCTTCGACGGCTTCGACGGTGATGCGGTAGTGGTGTTCTTCGTCGAGGACGGCTTGGAGCTCGTGCTGGACGGCTTCGAGTCGTTCGGGCTTGATGATGGCGATGATGAGTTTCATGAGGAGACTCCGGCGTGGTAGCCGCGTTCGCCGTGGGCGGAGATATCGAGCCCGTCGCGTTCGTGTTCGTCGGGGGCGCGCAGGCCGAGGGTGGCTTTGAGGATGAAGGCGATGACGACGGTGCCGACGACGGCGAAGGCGATGGCGACGCCCGCGCCGAGGAGCTGTTTGAGGGTCTGTTCGAAACCGCCGCCGAGGGCGAGGCCGAGTGCGGGCTGGAAGCAGAAGACACCGGTGAGGACGGCGCCGAGGATGCCACCGACGCCGTGGACGCCGAAGGCGTCGAGGGAGTCGTCGTAGGTGAAGCGGGATTTGAGCTGGACGGCGAAGTAGCACACGGCGCTGGCGAGTGCGCCGATGAGCAGGGCCCAGACGGGTTGCACGTGCCCGGCGGCGGGGGTGATGGCGACGAGTCCGGCGATGATCCCGGAGGCGAGGCCCAGGCTGGTGGGCTTGCCGCGGTGGTGCCACTCGATGAGCATCCAGACGAGTGCGGCGGCGGCGGCGGCGGTCTGGGTGGTGGCGAAGGCGAGGCCCGCGGTGGCGCCGGCGACGGGGTGTTCGATGGCCACGGCGCTGCCGGCGTTGAAGCCGAACCAGCCGAACCAGAGCAGGCCCGCGCCCAAGAGCGTGAGGGTGAGGTTGTGGGGGAGGATGTTGGCAACGCCCGGGCGATAATCGCGGCGCGGGCCGATCATCAGGGCGAGCACGAGCGCGGAGACGCCCGCGGAGATGTGCACGACGGTGCCGCCGGCGAAGTCAAGCACGCCGAGCTTGTAGAGCCAGCCGCCCTCGGCCCAGACCCAGTGCGCCAGCGGGCAGTAGATGAAGGTGGACCAGAGGAGGATGAACCAGAGGTAGCTGCTGAACTTCATGCGCTCGGCGATGGCGCCGATGATGAGCGCCGGGGTGATGATTGCGAACTTGCCCTGGAACATGACGAAGACGAGTTCGGGGATGCCCTTGTCGCTGAAGAGACGCGTGGGGGAGAGGTTGTGCAGGGCGATGAGGTCGGAGCTCCAGCCGATGAGCCCGCCGAGGGACGGGCCGAAGGAGAGGGCGTAACCGATGACGATCCACTGCACGCCGATGACGGCCATCGCGACGAAGCTGTGCATCATGGTGGTGAGGACGTTCTTTCGACGGACCATGCCGGCGTAGAAGAGGGCCAGACCCGGGACCATGAGCAGGACGAGGGCGCTGCTGACGAGCATCCAGGCGGTGCTGCCGGCGTCGATGGTTTGTGCGGCGGCGGCGGATTGCTGAGCGGCTTGAGCGGTGGACGACGCATCGGGCTGGACCTGGCCCAGCGCGATGGTGGAAGCGGCGGCGGCGAGTCGATCGAGAACGCAGACAAGCTCAGAGCCCACGGACAGCATGATCAGAACTCCTCGGGTTTGGAAGCATGCTGGGAAGATAGAGAAAAAATCGGGGGCGTGAAAGGCCCTTAGGGGAGAGGATTTTCAAGAAACCTCAGTTCAGGGGAGTCGAGGATGGAGCGCGGGCGTGAGCGCGGGCAGAGTCGCGAGGATCTACGCTGTTGGCATGTGCGGACGGATCGCCAGCGCGTTTTCGTGGAGGCAGTTGCATCAGTTGCTGAGGCTGCTTTCGTTGCCGCCGGAGGTTGCGGCGCGGTACAACGTGGCGCCGACGGACGTGATGCCGATCGTGCGGGAGCGGGTCGGCGTGCGCGAGTGTGTCGACGCGGTGTGGGGGCTGGAGGCACCTTGGGGATCTTCGGCGATTGGCGCGGGCGGCGTGGGGGGGGCGGCGATGCCGCGGCCGACGAACGCCCGCGCGGAGACGATCACGCAGAAGCCGATGTTCCGCGATGCGTTCGCCTCGCGACGGTGTGTTGTTCCGGTGAGCGGGTTTTATGAATGGCAGGCGCGTGCGGGCGGCGCGAGGCGGCCTCAGTTTGTCACGCGGGCCGATGGTCAGCCCATGCTGCTGGCGGGGATCTGGAACGATCTGACCGCGGTGAGCTTCGCGGTGGTGACCACCAGCGCCCCGGCCGGTTTCGCGATCATCCACGACCGTGCGCCGCTGGTGCTCGAGAGCGATCAGGTCGATCGCTGGCTGAACGCCTCGCGCGACGAGGCGGCGAAGATGCTGCGCCCCGTGCCCGACGGGATTCTCATGTGGCACGAGGTCAGCACGCGCGTGAACTCGGTGAAGAACCAGGGGCCTGAGCTGATCCAGCCGCACGCTGGCGGCGGCGGTGGTGAGCAGATGCTCTTCGGCGAGTGACGACACGGCAGCGCCCGTCGCGGCGCTTTGCCGATCAACCAATCACCGAAAATCCCTCGACCGCACCAGCGCCGCGTTGACCTTCGCGCCCACGGCATACCCCGTCGCTACGCCGTCGAGGCTGCGCAGCTTCGTGACGATCACGTGCACGACTTCGCCCTGACGCTGAACGCGCCCAATGGCGAGGACGGTGCCGGTGCGGGCGTGCTTGCGGTAGCGCTGGTAGACGCGTTGCCAGATGATGAGGTTGGCGATGCCGGTTTCGTCTTCGAGGGTCATGAACGTCACGCCGCCGGCGGTGCCCGGGCGTTGACGCATGAGGACGATGCCCGCGACGCGGGCTGCAAGCCCGTCGGGTGTTTTCATCGCGTCGCTGAGCCAGCCGCAGGGCACGGCGCCCGCGGCACGCACCTCGTCGCGTCGCGATTGCATCGGGTGCCCCTTCAGCGAGAGCCCGATGGTTTGGTAGTCCTGCACCACGGCGCCGCGGGCGGTGATCTCCGGGATCGACGCACGCTCCGCATCGCTCGGCGGCGGTTCGCTGAGCCCCGCGAACAGCGGCATCGGGTCATCGCGCAGCAGGCGCGCCTGCCAGATCGCCTCGCGCCGCTTCAGGTTCATGGACTCGAACGCGTCCGCAGAGGCGAGGCGACGCAGGGCCTTGGCGCTGACGCCGCTGATGCGCCACAGCGTGGTGAGGTCCTTCATCGCGCCGCGTTGAACGACCGCGGCGCGGATGAGGTCGGCATCGGGCTTGCCCAGCCCGTTGACCAGGCGCATGCCCAGGCGCATCGCGCCGCGTTCGATGGTGCAATCCCACGCGCTGCGGTTGACATCGATGGGCAGCACGCGCACGCCGTGGGCTTTGACGTCCCGCACGATCTGCGCCGGCGCGTAGAAGCCCATCGGCTGGCTGTTCAGCAGCGCCGCAGCGAACTCCGCCGGGTGGTGCTTCTTCAGCCAGCACGAGGCATAGACCAGCAGCGCGAAACTCGCGGCGTGGCTTTCGGGGAAGCCGTACTCGCTGAAGCCCTTGATCTGTTCGAAGCACCGCTCGGCAAACTCGCGCGGGATGCCGTTGCTCATCATCCCGTCGATGAGCTGCATCCCGAAGCGGTGGATGAGGTGGCCCTTGCGTTTCCACGCCGCCATCGATCGGCGGAGTTCGTCCGCCTGCCCGGGTGTAAACCCCGCCGCCTTCACCGCCAGGGCCATGCACTGCTCCTGAAACAGCGGCACGCCGAGCGTTTTCTTGAGCACCTGCTCGATCGCCGGGTGGGCGTACTCAACCGGCTCCTCGCCGTTGCGACGACGCAGGTACGGGTGCACCATGTCGCCCTGGATCGGCCCCGGGCGCACGATGGCGACTTCGATGACCAGGTCGTAAAACTCCCGCGGCTTCAGCCTCGGCAGCATCGACATCTGCGCCCGGCTCTCGATCTGAAAGACCCCCAGCGTGTCGGCCTTCTGGATCATCGCGTACGTCGCGGGGTCCTCGGGCGGGATCGTCGCGAGCGTCAGCGCGGGTTGAGGCGGCGATTCGCGCGCACGCTTCTCGTTCACCAGCGCCAGCGCCTTGCGGATGCACGTGAGCATCCCCAGCCCCAGCACGTCGACCTTCAGCATCCCCATCGCGTCGATGTCGTCCTTGTCCCACTCCACCACCGTGCGGTCGGGCATGGCGGCGTTCTCGATGGGCACCAGCTCGCACAGCGGCGTGCGCGTGATGACGAACCCGCCGACGTGCTGCGAGCGGTGGCGCGGAAAGCCCAGGATCTCTTTCGTCAGCCGCGCCAGCCACTGCAGCGCCGGGTCGTCGGGGTTGAGCCCGAGGGCTTTGAGCTTCGCGCCGTTCACGCCGCCCTCGTCCCACCATTCGATGTCCTTCGCGAGGCGATCGACAAGGTCGAGCGAGAGCCCGAGCGCCTTGCCCACGTCGCGCACCGCACTTCGCGGCCTGTACGAGATCACCTCCGCCGTGAGCGCGGCGCGGTCGCGCCCGTACTTGCGGTAGATGTACTGGATCACCTCCTCACGCCGCTCGTGCTCGAAATCGATATCGATATCCGGCGGTTCGTTGCGTTCCTTGCTGATGAACCGCTCGAAGAGCACGTCGATCCGCGCCGGGTCCACCGCGGTGACGCCAAGGCAATAGCACACCGCGGAGTTCGCCGCCGCCCCGCGACCTTGACAGAGAATCTCGCCCTGCCAGTTGGCGATGGGTTGAGCGCCGATGTGCTCGATGCCGCTGCGAGCGAAGCGGACCAGGTCGTGCACAGTGAGGAAGTAGCGTGCATAGTCGAGCTCGTCGATGAGTTTCATCTCGTGCTCGATCTGGGCGCGGACTTTCTCGGGGATGCCGGTCGGGTAGCGCTCGCGAGCGCCCCGCTGCGTGAGTTCGCGCAGGTGCTGCATCGGCGTTCGCCCGCTGGGCACGACTTCGTCGGGGTACTCGTAGCGCAGTTCGTTCAGCGAGAACCCACGCGTGCGATCGGCGATCTGCACGGTGCGTTCGAGTGCGCCGGGATAGTCTGCGAAGAGGCGGGCCATCTCGTCCGGGTGCTTCAGGTGCCGCTCGCTGTTGGGGTGCAGCCGCCGACCGGCCTCCGCGAGCGTGCAGCGCAGGCGGATGCACGTCAGCACGTCCTGGAGCATCCGTCGATCGGACGCGTGCGTGTGCGCGTCGTTGCTCGCGACGATCGCGGTGCGTTCCTGCTTTGCGATCTCTGCCAGCGTGTCGAGCCGATCAACATCGTCGCTTCGATACCGCACGCAGAGCGCAAGCGAGAGCCGATCGTCGTCGTAGATTGCTCGCAGCGTGCGCAGGTGCTGCGTCAGCCGATCTGCGCCGAGGTTGTTCTCACAGATCGCAACCGCCAGCAGCCCCGCGGCGTGCTCGCGCAGGTCCTGCACCGTCAGCTCGCACTGCCCTTTGGTTGTTCGTCGCTTGCCGATGGTGAGCAGTTTGCACAGCCCGCGATAGGCGCTCATGCTCGTGGGGTAGAGGCAAACGTCGGTACCCGCAAGGTCTTTCGCTCGTATGCGCGTGCCGAGGATGAACCGCGTGCGCGCATGCGCGCCGAGTTCTTTCGCTGCTACGTGCGCACGCACAACGCCCCCGAGCGTGTGCAGATCGGTCATCGCCACGGCTTCGTACCCAAGCTCCGCCGCCCGCGCGACGTACTCCTCAGGATGGCTCGCGCCCGTCAGGAATGTCGCGTTGCTCGTCACGCAGAGTTCGGCATACCGCGTGCGCACTGAGTTTAAATCGTGCGAAGACGCGGTGCTGGCAAGGGTGCCTTCACGCGGCGCACGCAGCGGGTGCGGCACCAGCTTTCCAAACTCGTTCATGGGCATGTCAGCACCACTCCCCGTGAATGAACCACGCGGATGAACCCTCGCGCGGACTCTTCTCCGCATGTACTCGTTCACTTGTCGAACTCGCTGCCCGATAAACCCACAGCCACCGCCCGCCCTCGATCTGCACCGAGAAGTAATCGCGTGCGGGGGGCCTGGCGCTGGGCGTTCGTCGGATTTTCTTCCTGCGCCCTTCGCCGCCGATTTCAACGGGCGTTTCCCAGCGCCACCACTCCGCCTCGATGCGCTCGGGCCCAACGCACGCCAGCACCGCGTACTCGTGCGCGTTCCAGCGCAGGCGCGTCACGGGTCCGTCGGGCGTGAGGGCCATGACGCCGATCCTCTGCGCCGATGCAAAGAGCCTCGCGGGCCTCGCGGGCAGTTCGTGATCATCACCATCATCATGACCACGCGCCCGCAAGTTCAGCCCAGGCTGCATCACGCTCACGGTCACGCTGGCCTGCTCGGGGATGTGGCTGCAGACGCGCGTGATCGTACGGACACGTTCGGCGCCGAGCCGCTCGACGAGCATGTCGATGACTTGGTTGATTGTTGAGTCCGCGTTCGGCGAATCGTCACGGACGCCGAGGCGCTCGTCGCTGGTTTGCTGCAGGCGGAGAACCGAGGTGCGCACGGCCGTGAGCGTCAGCCCTTCGATCCCGGTTGGTGCGGTGCTTTCAGGGCGATACCCGCCGCCGAGGTCGACGCGTTCGAGCCTTGCCTTCAGCAGCGACCAGAGGTGCTTGGGATTCGCGCTCGCTCGGCTGAGGGAGATGTTCAGTCGATCGTGCCGACCCTCGGGCCTGTGCAGCTGGATCTCGAGTGTGCGCACGCCGCGCTGCGACGGCGTGAGCTTGCTCAGCAGCAGCTCCAACGCCCGCCGCCCCGCGGCTTCGAGCGCTTCCCAGCGATCGCTCGGGCCATCGAACCGCACCTCACTCCGCGTCGGCTCGCGCAGTCGCACCGGGTCGATCCGTTCCTCACATCGACCGAGAAGGCAATCAAGACGCGCGACAACCGCCGGGCCGAACCTCGCGGCGAGCGCGCCGCGTGGCATCTTCACCACCTGCGCGACACGGACGATCCCCAGTTCTTTCAAGCCTTCGACCGTTCGCTGATCAATCCCCAGCGCGGCCGTGGGGTAACTCCCCGTCACGCCCAGCTCGTGCCCGCACTGCACGACGGTCAGTGATTCCGCGCCGAACCGAGCCGCCGCTTGTGCGCACGCGAAGCTCGAAGCGCTCGCGAGCCGGCACGCGAAACCAAGCCGATTGATCCCGCGTGCAACCGACCGCAGCAGTGCACGCTCGCACGGATACAGCATGTGCGCGCCGGTGATGTCGATCAGCAGCCCGTCTGGCGCGTCCAGAGCCACCGCGGGGCAGATGCGCTGCGCCCAGAGCGCGAGCCTTCGCAAGGCCTGCGCATCTCGGTGCGCCTCGTGGGGCGCGACGATCACCTCGGCACGCGGGGGCAGCAGCGTCCGCGCCTGCGCCAGTGTCATCCCCGCCGTGATCCCCTCTTGCCGAGCGTGCGCGCACGCGTGCGCGACACGCTCCGCCCCGCCCACGCGCGCAGTCAGCAGCACCAGCGGCACGCCGCGAGCCCGACCATGCGGCGCGTGCGCGTTACCCGGCGTTCCCGAGCATTCCGCTCTCTCGCACGTTCGCATCACCACGTCGGTCGAGAACGTCGGTAACCAAACGGCAAGCACCCGCCGCATGATCTTCCTCCACCCGCCAACTCCAGGTCGGCAGATCCGTAGGCCGCAGTCCCTTGCAGCGCAGCAGTTGCACATCCCATCGCTGAACCACACGAGCGGCGGTGATGCTCCGCGCGCTGCGGATTGTGCGCGGGCAATCAACCTCCGCCGGTCGCACGCGCCATCGCGAAGCGGCGGCGGAAAGCACCCGCTCTTCCCAGGGCGGGCGAGCAAGCACACAGGCGCTGCGGCCGGCCTCGCATGCGAGCTGCAAGCGCCGGGTCGAGGCGAGATCGAACCCTGAGCCGTCGGCGAGTACAACGCCGAAGGCGCTTGAGCGCAGGGCAAGGTCCGCCGCCCAGAGACGGTGAGCTGGTGTGTCGGCGTCGACGAGGATCAGCCTGCGATGGGCGAAGCGAAGTTCCGACGAGCGCCCGGACCTGAGGCCTTCAGGCCAGAGTCTGCGCCCCACGACGAGAACGTTCCCGGCACGAGTGCGATCGATGCAGCGATCGCCGGTGGTGCATGTCTGCAAAGCGAGGCAAGCGCCGGCGCGCATGACCATGGTCATCGGTGTGACCCACGCGCCCGCGTGTGCACCGTCCGCGTCGGCTTCACTCCACCCGAACCACTCGTGCAGTGCATCAACGCGCAGGCCGTGCAGGAGTGTGTTCAGCTTGCTCTGGAACCACAGGGCACCGATGACTGCGCCGCGGGTGGTTTGAGCCGAGATCACGCCCGTGCAGAGTGCTTGCAAGCGTTGAAGCTCGTGCGGCTCGGCGCGGTGGGTGGGATCGAAGGCGGAGGTGGGCTCGTGCTGCGGCCGTGATGTTTGGTCTTTGTACACATCCTCAAGATATACCCAAACGAAAACCTGTCAAGTCTTTGTTGGCCGATTCGCAGCAGAAAAAACCTTCCAATAAGGCTGATAAATCAGCTTTGATTGGAAAACGGCTTTCGGAGGGTCAGCGTTTACCGAGCTGGGCGAGGATGGCGGGGTCTTGGATCTCGTGATCGCGGGCGAGCAGGAGGGCCTTGCTGATGATCTCGGCGGTTTTGGGATCGTCATCGCTGAAGGGCAAGAAGATGCGTCCGCGGTACTGGCTGTGGACGGGCACGACCCAGACGGTGCCGCCGGGCATTTGGTGGATTGTGCCGCTGCCGAGGTGGAGGGCGTAGTCGCCGAGCTGGCCCTTGATGAACGCGCGGGAGTCTTTGATGGTGACGTTGTCCAGCGCGAGCAGTTCGCAGGTTTCGCGGAGGAGTGCGGCGCGCATCTCGACGGTGCTGTGGCTGGCTTCCGGGTCGACGCCGCCGCGGTGGGCGACGCTGACGACGAGGTCGAGATCGCGCATGATTTCGCTGAAGAGTCTTGGCGGCACGTCGCGCACGGCGAGCCCTTGATACGAACCGGCCTTGGAGAACGCCAGGCCCGCGATGGTCAGCCCGTCGATCTCTGCGGGGGTGTAGAAGCCCTCTTCAAACCGAACGTGCACGGTGATCCGTTCGCGGTGGAAGGTGCGTTGCACGCCTTCCTCCGGGCGTGCGACCCAGCCCCGCGACGCAAAGAGCGCCAGTGCTTGCCTGGGCTGTACCTGCTGACCGGCGTAGCGGTTGGGCAGATCGCCTTCGGAGAGCACGCCGCGCTGGAGTTCTGATTCGAGCGGGACGTACACCTCGCGGAAGACCTGTTTGAAGGGCTGCACGCGCTCGGTCTTGAAGCACTCGGTCTGCCAATCGGTCCAGCGCTTGGTTGCCAGCAGGTCCAGCGGGTGCGCGATGCGGAGTGTGTCGCTGGACTTGAGCACCTCCAGCGAGCCGTCGAACGAACGCAGGGCCTTGCCGCCCTTGTCGGGATACCCGGCGTACGAGCCGCCGGCCTTGGTCTGACCGACGAAGACCAGCCGCGAGAGCATGGACTTGAGCATCGGGTGCCCAAAGAGGGTGGCGATCTCACCGCCCTCGAAGAGGTCGCCTCGGCACATCGCCTGCTCGAGGGCTTGCCTGACGCGTGAGGTTTGCTTGCGCAGGCTGGTGAGTTTTTCAACCAGTGGGGCGACCTTCTTGTCCTTCTTTACCGCGGGCGGAACGCTCTTCAGCGCCTTGCCCGCCTTGATGGCCGAGAGCTCGGGCACGCCTTGGTCGTCGACCGCCAGTTGCACGGTCGTCTCGCCGACATTGACCACCATGGGACCTTTGGCGAGTTCACCGAACTCTTCGATCTCCATGGCCCATTGCAGGCGGAGCGGATCTGGATAGCCCGCGGTCCACGCGAGGTTCTCCATGCCGATCTCGACCGCACGTTTTTCGCTGGTCTGGAGCATCGAGCCGCCGTGCTTTCGGCTTGTGCGAAGCATCTCCTGCAGGACTTTGAAACGAGAGAGGACCTGTTTCTGTCCGGGCTCGCCGGGCTTGATCTCCAGCAGGCCCAGCGCGCGGGCAGAGTCTTGATGACGCTTGGTGGTGATGCGCGTAACGAGCTCTTTCTCGGTGACTTGCCCGTCCATGGCGTCGGCGAAGAGGCGTGCGCGCGTGTGCCCCGCGCCGCCGCAGGAGTACTTGGCGGCTTCATAGAGCACCGCCCAGCGCTTGGCGCCGAGTCTCTTCCGGCAGCGTTCAAACCACGCACGGTCGACGGCGCCGTCGACGAGGCTCTGCTTGTGCAGGGGTGTCAACTCCCATGCGCGCACTTCCCAGTCCTCGAGCTGTTCGTCGGAGTCTTCGTACGTGTCCTGGCGCTCGCGCGTGTGCGAGCGGAACCACAGCACGGCTTCCTCGAGCCCGTCCCAACCGAGGGTGTGCTCGATGAACGATGCCCAGCGCGGCTGGTACGCGGCAAGTTCGACGAGTCGTTCCTCGCTGAGCGAGGCCGCCTTTGCCGCGGCGGCGAAGGCTTCCTTGGTGTCGGTGCTTGTCGGACGCGAGCACCTGATGATCCGGGACATGGACGTGGCTTTGCCGGTCTGATTGTGGATGTACCCGCGCACGAGCTTGAGCTTGCCCAGGCCCGCCAGTGCGGGAATGACCACGTCGATGCCGCCCGAGGGATCGATGTTGTAGACGTGGGGGGTTGCGGGCGTGTCGGCGTCGCCGCGCGAGAGCTCGATCTCCATCACGCGTCGACGCACGCGCTCCATGAGTTCATCGAGCCTGGGCGTGATCTCGATGAGCCACTCTGCGGAACTCCAGCGCGGCTTGGACTTCGAATCGTACAAGCGTTGCAGGTTGAACGCGTTGTGGTGAACGTAGTAATCGCGGCTCGTCGATGATCGTGTCATCTCGACGAGCAGCTCATCGTCGCTGATGTCGCCGGCTTTCCAAAGCTGAACGACGACCGAAAAGTCCGCCAGGAGGTTCTGGCAGCGGATCTCTTCGAGAATCTCCGCGTCGTCGCCCATCGAATCGGAAGGGTCGGACTTTTCGCGCGACTTCTTCGCGTTGTTCCGTTCGGCTATCTCTTTTAACTGCTCGCGTTTGATCGCGTCCGCGGCGCGAAGGATCCCTTCAAGCCGTCGGCTGGTGCTCAGGTCCATCCGCTCGGGCGCTCGTCCGGGGGCGGAGTTGTGGAGCTCACGCAAACGCAAAACGCTCAGAACCGTCGGGGTCTTTGGTGCGGTTGTCGGGCTGTTGCCGACCATGTCCGACGATCGAACGATGTCCCGGCGCGCCACGGCGGATTCGAGCTGATCGAGGAAGAAGCCGGTCGCATCGATGCCCGACAGGTGCACCGCCCACTTCACGAGCAGACCGATCGCGTCGATGTGCTTGGGTGTCTGACCCGAGCGATTCTTCGGCGAGAACTCCGCAAGCTCCTTCGGCCAGCGCCTCGTCCGGGATGTGGACCATTCTGCTTGCTCGTTCATGATCCACACGCGGATGAGTTCCATCCCGTCCGTGTCGCGCATGTCCGCCGATCGTTTCGCTTCCCAGCGGTCGAGCAGATCGCCGAAGGGCAAACGCTTGCGGCTTTCTTCGATCCCCAGCCTGGGATCGGGTGTGTAGGCGTACGGATACTCGAGGCTGCCCAAGATCTGCTCGGAATCGCCCGGCGGAAGCTCTTGTCCTTTGTTGTCGAATCGCTTCAGCTCCAGCGTCTTGTGCTCTTCGATCAGGTCTTCGAGCGACCAGATGCACTCCACGGCCGCCTTTGTGAACAGCGGGTTGTCGATCTGCTTGCACGCATAGAGCGGACGGGGCGGGAACGCTTTCGCGAGCCCGAAGGCGTTCTCTTCCGTGACTTTCTCGGTTGCCACCGGGGAGAGAACGTCGCTGCGTAACTGCTCGATGGCCGCGTCGGACTTCTTGGGTGTGCGCGGCTTCTTCTTTGCATCTTGGGAAGTTGTCTCGCGCGGCGTGGGGGCGGATCCGCCCGCGAGCGTGCGGGCGGCTTCGACGGATCGACCGGCCTCGATCAGCATCTTGAGCACTTCGAGCCCGGCTTGCTTCTGGGGTTTGGTGCCTTGCAAAAGGCGCTGCGCGGAGGCGAGGGCCTGCTCGTCGGGGAGTTCCAGCAAGCGCTTGATGGCGCCGGCGCGGATATCGCCGGCCGAGCGCTGCAGAAGCTCTTCATGACGGGCGATCTCTTCGGGGGTGGGCTTCTCAACGGAGAGTCCCTCGGCCGCGGATTGACGTGTGTCCTGCCTCGAGTCGCCCAGCAGTTGGATAAAGGCCCTGCGAATCTCTGGGGTCATCGGCTGGGGCTTTGACGCTCGGCTCGAGCCTCTCGAATCACCCTTCACGCTGGACAACAGACCACGAACAATCCACCATCGATCCTTTGGAGAGAACCGATCCAGGTGGGGGACGAGTGTTTCGATCTTGCTGGGAGGGCACGAAAATGCCACGCTCACGGCGACGGAGTCGGACGAGATCTCCTTTCTCCCCCACGGGAAAACCAGCGGCTTGAAGGTGTGCGTCTGCCCGTTGAGACGGAGGAAGAACGCCAGGTACGCGTTGAAGAGCTCGGTGCCGAGCGAAAGCTGAGCGTCATCAACTTGATCGTCGGATTGGTCGGGCGAATAGATCTGTCCGAAGCCCGCCAGGCACATGTTGTTGTAGAAGTACGTTGAGAGCGCGAAGTAGGCGGTCGCCGCGACGCCGATGTCGCGGTCCTCGAGCATCTTGATCACGGGCGAGATCGAACTGCGCAGGCAGAACATGTGCAGCGCATGCACGCCCAGGGCCCGCTTCTCGGGCGTGTGGTGATCGAGCAGCTTCGTTGCAAGGGCCTCGGCGCGGTGAACATCGTGGAACGCCTCGCACCAGAGCGCGATGTACGCGCTTTCGATCTCCTTGCCCGCGATGGCGGCGGCGCGGGCCTTCTCGTCGCTGATGTATTGCAACGTTCGTTCAAGGACCGAGCGAGCCAAGCCGCTGGAAGCCGCGTCCCACATGAAGCCGAACCAGGTGTTCATCGCGTTGACGGTCGCAGCGAAGCGCACCAAGTCCTCGTCGAGCACGAGCTTGAGCAGGTACGTGAACGCGCCGGGATGGCCGAGAGGTGCGACGGCGAGAATGGAGTCTCGCAGGCCTTCCTGACGCTGAGCCGCCAGCAGCAGTTTGCCGATGAACGCCCAATCGTCGGGGCGGTCGGTGCTGAGCAGGCCGAAGACGACCTGAGGCCCCATGACCGCGATGGGGTGCTGGTTACTGGCGGACTGTTTGAGGATTTCGCGGGCTTCGTCTGCGCGTGGGCCGCCCATGCACATGATGGCGGAGAGCAGGTGGATGTACGCGCCGCCGCCGCCGATCTCGATGTGCTGTCCCCACGTGGCCAACCACGCCGCGTCGGGGTCATATCCGGAGAGTTGTTTGATCAAGTCCGTGAAGAACGAGTCGTTCTGCTCGCGGATGAACTGTGCGTCACGAAGACCTCGGAAAGGCTTGAGACCGAAACGCCTCACCGCGTACGGCCGCCGCTCCGCGTTCGTCCAAACCCACTCCATCGCGTCGGCGAGCTTTGGG
>JAVTWO010000182.1:0-3042 GCA_032229765.1 Phycisphaerales bacterium
GAGCTCCCAGGCGAGGTAGCGTGTGGAGGATTCGAGGGCGGCCTTGGCGACGCCCATGACGTTGTAACCGGGGACGACTTTGTCGCCGCCGTAGTAGGACATGCACATGATCGAGCCGCCGCCGGAGCGGGCCATGATGGGGCGGGCGGCTTTGGCGAGGGCGATGAGGGTGAATGCGGAGATGTCGAGGGCCTGGGTGAAGGCGGCGCGGGGCGTGTCGGTGAACTTACCGGGGGCGAGCCATTCGCGGTCGGCGAAGGCGATGGAGTGCACGAGGATGTCGAGGCGGTCGAACTTCTCGCTGTACTTGGCGAAGGCGGCGGTGATGTCGTCGTCCTTGGAGGCGTCGAGGGGGACGAGCCAGGGGTTGTCGATGCCGAGGGCGGCGAGGGAGCGGCGGGTGCGGTGTTCGTTCTTGTCGCCGGGGAGGTGGGTGAAGGCGAGGGTGCAGCCATGGGCTTTGAGGGCTTGGGCGATGAACCAGGCGTAGGAGCGTTCGTTGGCGATGCCGACGACGAGGGCGGTTTTGCCGGCGAGGAGCTGGGAGGAGGACATGGAAAGACTCCTTGTTTTTCTGAGGGGTCGGGACGGGATCGAGTGTCAGGATAGGAAGTGTGCGATGCGGTGGGCGGGGTGGTTGGCAGGGTGTTGGTTGGGTTGAAGATGAGGTGGTGATCCGGGGCGATCGGCGTGGGTATGCTCGCGGCATGACGGATCTGAACACGCTTGAGCTGGATGAGTTGTACAAAGAACTGGCGGCGGGCGGGATGGTGCGGCGGCTGCTCGAACTGGCGCGGGATGAGGATCTTGCGGGTTCGCAGGACGCGGACTGGGAGCTGGGCGATGTGACGAGCCGGGCGTTTGTGCCGGGGTATCTGCGTGGGCGGGCGGAGGTGGTCTTTCGCAAGGACGGGATCGTCAGCGGACTCGCGGCGGCGGATGAGTTGCTGCTGCTGTTCAAGGCGGATGTGGACCTGACGGTTCGCGTGAAGGATGGCGGTGCGGCGAAAGCGGGCCAGAGCGTCGCGACGCTTGAGGGCGACATGCGGGCGATTCTGCGTGTGGAGCGCACGCTGCTGAATCTTGTTTCGCGGCTGAGCGGGATCGCCACACGGACGGGGGAGTTTGTTTCAGCCGCGGCGAGCAAGGGCGGCAAGGCGGGGGTCTTTGATACGCGGAAGACCACGCCGGGGATGAGGGTGCTGGAGAAGTACGCGGTGCGGTGTGGAGGGGGGAAGCTGCACAGGCTGGGTCTGTACGACGCGGTGATGATCAAGGACAATCACCTGGAGTCGGTGCGGAGCCTGCCCGGGCTTGGCGGCGGGAGCGAGGGCGGCGGTGAAGAGGCGTTCGTGATGGAAGTGAAAGCCGCGGCACGCAAGGCGCGGATGGAAGCGCCGCGAGCGGGGCTGCGGTTTGTGGAGTTGGAGGTCGATCGGCTGGAGCAGTTGCGCTGGGTGCTGAAGGCGGGCGGGTGCGGGGTGGACATCGTGCTGCTGGACAACATGAGCGCGGGGC
This sequence comes from Phycisphaerales bacterium, assembly GCA_032229765.1. GTDB lineage: Bacteria > Planctomycetota > Phycisphaerae > Phycisphaerales > UBA1924 > JACVCS01. Next base: position 1,519 of record JAVTWO010000182.1, read on the forward strand.
AGTTGCGCGAGGCGGTGAAGCTGCGCGATGAGTTGCTGCCGGGCGGGATGCAGCTGGAGGCCTCGGGCGGGATCAACCTGCAGACGATCGCGGAGATCGCGGCGACGGGCGTCGAGCGGGTGAGCACGGGCTCGCTGACGCACGGGGCGACGTGGATCGATGTGGGGCTGGATGTGGTGGTGTGAGGTGAGGCGGATTCGGATTCGGATTCGGATTTACAAAGAGGCCGCAGAGGACGCAGAGAAAAACCGATTCGTCAACGAAGTGATGGAAGGAATGGAAGAGACGCACCCAGAGCCTCTTCCCTTCCTTCCATCACTTCGTTGATCAATCGCGTGTCTTCAACTCCGCGCTCTCCGCGTTGAATCCCGTCTCAAACTCTGCGATCTCTGCGGCCTCTTTGTGAAATGCTTTTTCCTTCGAGCCTTCGCGTCTTCGTGCGAGAGGGCAGGCTCGATGACCGGCAGCGTTCACATCTTGCCCTGGGCCTTGAGTTGGCGCTTGATCTCGTGGCGGACGATCTGTCCCCCGGCGAGGTAGATCACGTCCTCGGCGATGTTGACCATCAGGTCGCCGATGCGTTCCAACTCGCGCCCGCAGCGGTAGCAGATGATGCCGATGGCTTTGCTTTCGCGGTCGGAGCCCATCATGTCTACGCACTCGACGAAGAGTTGTTTGTCGAGGCGGTCGATGTCGGTGTCGCGCATGACCACGTTGCGGGCGGCTTCGGTGTTCGTGTTCAGCAGGGCTTGCAGCAGCGTCTGGCAGATGATCGGCACACGCTGGGCCATTTCGGTCAGGGCGGTGGGCAGCTTGCCGGCTTGCAGGCCCTTGAGCTTGATCGATTGCTTGGCGATGCTGGTGGCGTGGTCGGCGATGCGTTCAAGGTCGGCGTTGACCTTCAGGAACATCGCTACCGTGCGGAAGTCACGCGCCACGGGTGAGAAGAGGGCCAGCACGCGGTAGCACGATTCTTCGATGGCGACTTCTTCCGCGTCGACGTCGTCGTCACGACGCACGACCGAGCGGGCGAGGGCTTCGTCGAGCGTGAAGAGGGCTTCGACGGCTGTCTCGAGCATGCCGATGGCGGTGGAGGCTTCCTGCACCAGGCGCTGACGGAGGAGCTCCATCTCGCGCTGCAGCGCCGGGTTGTTGTGGCGCGTGGAGAGGAGCGGGGCCTGGGTGGAATCGGGCTCGGGGTTGGGGATCTCGTCCTGGGGCATGGCGGGCCTCGCTGGCGTCGGTCGATTCTGCGCGGTTCGCTTCGATCACTCGTTTCGACCGTGAATCATCGACGCTGAATCGAGAGGGTAGACCGGCTGGACGGGTGAAACCCCGTGATGAGGGGTTCCGGACGGGTTCGTGAGCGGGGTTTGCGAGAGCTTCATAGTTCGAGGCCGGTCTTTGTGGGTCTTCTGAAAGACCGACCAGCCGTTTTTGAGCGCAGGCTTTGCGCTGTGAGGAGAAAACTGCGGGAAGTTCAAGGGACCGGCCGATTCGCTCGACACGCTCCGGTGACGGGTG
>JAVTWO010000182.1:3052-4599 GCA_032229765.1 Phycisphaerales bacterium
CCCCCCCCCCCCCCCCCCCCCCCCCCCCCGCCCGGCCCGGGGGCGGCGGGGGGGGGGGGGGGGGGGGGGGGGGTGGGGGGGGCGGGGGTTGAAGGAACCCAGCGCATGAGCGATCAGATTCGAGTCAGCCCCGGCGTTTCGCGATCAACGAACCCGTATCACATCGCGCGGGCGTATGGGGCGCCGGCTCCGGCAGCTCCTGCGGCTACGGGGGCGACCGTGAACTCTGCTCCGGCGGCGGCGCGGGCGGTGGCGGGGGCGATTAAGCCCGCGGTGGTTGCCGGCGGCGGTGGCGTGGGTGCTGTGCCGCAGCCTCGCGTGACGGCTGAGGCGCTGAAGAAGATCGATCGGCTGGTGGCGGCGGAGGTTCCGGGGAAGGCGGTGCCCGATCAGGTGAGCGTGGGGGCGTCGCGGGCGGATGAGGTGGGGACGAATCGCCAGCAAGCCGCGGCGTATCAGTTGTATCGCAGGCCGACGGAGAAGAACGAGGTGCAGACGGTGCTGCTGGTCGGGCGGCTGCTGGATACAAACGGATAACTGGGTAACAGGGGGAAACGGGGTGCGCGGCTGTTGGCGGCGTAGGATTGATCGTGCTTGGTTTACGAGCGCGGGATGATGCAGGTCGAGGTGTGAAGGTGCCGATGGCTGGCGGTCTGGCGGCGGTGCGTCTGTTGCTGCGCCGATCGAAAGGGCGCCGGACGGATTTGGTCCTGCGGGCGGTGTGGAAGTCTGTTCGGACGGGGCATCTGCTGATCGTCATCGGAACCACGGCGTTACTGGCGCTCATGGTGGCGCTGGCGATTCGCGAGACGGCGGTGGCGATCTGGATGCTCTTGTTCTCGCCCGTCATGACGACGCTGCTGGTGATCTTCGCGAGCGCCGGGCTGGGGCTGCTTGGCATGGTGACGACGATGGGGGAGCTGGCGGTGCGGGCGCTGCTGTGGAAGAAGAAGTGCCCGGGGTGTGGGTACGAACTCGGCGGCGTGCCTCGGGAGCGGGTTGAGGGTGGTGGTGGGGTTGCGGTGAAGGACGAGATTGTGCGGTGTCCGGAGTGCGCGAGTGTTTGGCGGGCGGAGCGATTGGGGCGGGAAGATGAGCCGGTGGTTGAGGTGGTGGTTGTCAAATAGCAAATTTGCAAATTTGCAAATGGCAGATAAGAGGGGCATCGGTGCTTGTTTGTTGGTGGCGGTTGCGTAGGGCTCTTTGCCTTCGACCAGTGCCCAGTGCCTATTCCTTCACTTCACCAACTGGCCGTTGACGATCACGTGCGAGATTGGGGGCAGGCCGAGCTGGAAGGCGAGGGCACGGGGTTCTGGGTCGCTGAGGATGATCAGGTCGGCGCGGAGGCCTTCTTCGACTCGGCCTCGGTCTTTGAAGCCCAGCAGGCAGGCGGGGTTGTGGGTGGAGGCGACGATGGCCTCGGCGGGTGAGAGGCCCAGGTGGCGTGTGCTGGTGGCGATGGCTTCGCAGAGGCTGGGGGAGGGGGCGGAGCCGGGGTTGAAGTTGGAGGCGATGCAGAGTGCGCCGCCGGCTTGGAGGAACTTTCT
>JAVTWO010000183.1:0-4581 GCA_032229765.1 Phycisphaerales bacterium
GCGGGGTTGGAAGAGGAGCAGCGGCGCGGCGTGGGCGGGAAGAAGCGGTGGGGGAAGCGTGGTCGGTTGTGTGATGAGTGTGTGGGGATTGAGAGCGGGAAGGAAAAAGTGAACGCGGATGCGAACGCGAATGTGAATGGGAAAGAGGAGCGGTTGGGGGGATTGGATGGTGGTGGGGGGGGGGGCAATGATGGAGAGAAGCGGAAGGGGGAGTAATTGGATTGAGGCGTGCGTGTTGCGTGTTGGAGAGGGTTTTGCGGTTGAAGGCGCACGGCTCTGGAGAGCCGTGCCACCGGGGAACGGATTGAGCATGCTTGAGCGGGTGAGTCGGCAGGTTGGTTTGGTTTCGGCGGTGCTGCTCGCGGCGGCGGGGGTGGTTGTGTGTTGGGGGGGCGCGGGGCGGGGTTTTGGTCCTGTGTGGGGGTTGGCGGTGGGGCGTGTTGGAAGTGGTGCGGGTGCGGAGGGTTTGACGGGTGAGCGGTGGGGGCTGCGGCAGTATGCGGCCGGTGAGCCCAAGGAACTGCGGATCAGCCCGCTGACGCGGGTGGAGACGGATGAGCGCGGCCAGGCGATGCTGACGGTGCATCTGGAACTGGTGGACGCGTGGGGGCACTCGGGGAAGTGGTTGATGCTGGCGCGGGTTGAGGTTTCGGAGAAAGAGAAGAGCTCGGCGGATGAGAAGAACGGGGGCGGCGGGAAGACGGTGCCGACGGCGGGGGAGGCGCGGGTGGATCTGGATCTGACGGACCCGGCGGTGAACGCGGCGGCGTTCGATTGGATCACGCGGACGTACGTGGTGCGGGTGAAGAACCTGCCGACGTGGGCGACGCAGCGCGGTGCGAACGGGTGGGTGCGGGCGGCGGTAGGGTGGGTTGAGGTTGGTGGGGAGAGGAGGGTGCTTCGCGGAGCGAAGCAAATTGGCAAATAAGAGGGGACCGAGGGATCAAGGGATCAAGGGATCAAGGGATCTTGGGATCTTGGGATCTTGGGATCTTGGGAATGACAAGGACGCGATCTGGTGATCGCGTCCTTGGTGCTTTTGAGAGCGCTGTTTCTCTTCTTCTTCTTCTTCTTCTTCTTCTTCTTCTTCTCTGCGTTCTCTGCGGCCTCTTTGTGAATCCCGTTTTCTCTCAGCTCCGCAGCTCGGCTTGGAACTTGGCTTTGAAGCTTTCGACCAAGCGTTGGACGGGGGCGTTGACTTCTTCGTCGCGGAGGGTTTTGTCGCTCGCTCGGAAGCGCATGCGGAGGGTGACGGATTTTTTGCCTTCGGGGATGGGCTTGCCGCGGAAGGTGGCGACGAAGGCGAGGTGTTCGAGGTGGTCGGGGGGAGAGTTGAGGGTGTGGGTGCGGAGGGCGTCCCAGGTGATCGACTCGTCGACGATGAGCGAGAGGTCGCGCTCGGTGGCGGACATGGTCGGCAGCGCGGTGACGAGGGTCTTGGGTGGGTAGGCGCTGATGAGCAGGGGCAGGTCGAGCTCGGCGAGGGCGACGGGGTGGGCGAGGTCGAAGGCTTTGAGTGTGGCGTCGCTGGCGAGGCCCATGATGCCCAGCGGTTGGTCTTTGAGTGTGACGCGGGCGCAGGCGGTGGGGTCGAAGCCGGTGAAGGGTTTGTCGGTCGCGGTGAGCGGGGTGAAGGTGAGGAGGGAATCGGCGGCGGAGGGGCCGTGGAGGGAGGCGACGGCGGCTTCGATGGCGGCGCAGAGGTTTCGGACGGCGGCCTGTTTGCGTTGGAAGGCGTTTTGGCCCGCGGTGGTGGGTGCATCGGCGAGGAGAGCGAGGCGTTGGTGTTCGACGGTGCGCGGGGGCTTGTCGTTGGTTTGTGAGAAGACGGCGGCGGTTTCGTAGAGGCGGACGCCTCCCGGTGAGGTGACGCGGCGGTCTTGGTTGACGCGGCGACACTGGAGGAGGCCCGGGAGGATGCTGGGGCGGAGGGTGCCTTCGCTGCCGCGGCGGTCGTCGGCGACGCTGACGAGGGAGAGGTTGGGGTCGAGGAAGGGTTTGGCGAGGGGAGCGGAGGTGAAGGAGAAGGTGACGGTTTCGTAGAAGCCGCAGGCGGTGAGGACGCGGGCGAGTTCGCGGGCGGCGCGTTCGGAGGTTTGGGGCTCGCGGACTTGGACGGGGATGGTGGGGGGCGTGATGATGCGGTCGTAGCCGACGGTGCGGGCAATTTCTTCGATGAGGTCGATTTCGAGGTTGATGTCGGTGCGGCCGTGGGGGACGGTGACGGTCCATTCGCCCGAGCCGGCGGCGGGCTTGGTGGTGAAGCCTTGAGCGTTCAGGGCGCTGGTGATGTCGGCGTCGGGGAGGTCGAGCCCGATGATTTGACGGGCGCGCGATGCGCGGAGGTGGATGGTGATGTTGGAGGCGGGGAGGGAGGGGGAGCGGGCGTCGAGGGTGCCGGGACAGAGCTGCCCGCCTGCGAGGTGGAGGATGAGGGCGGTGAGGCGGTTGAGGGCGTTGTCGATGGTGCGGAAATCGACGGTGCGTTGGAAGCGGTAGGCGGCGTCGGTGGAGATGGTGTGTCGGCGGGCGGAGTTGCGGACGCGGATGGGGTCCCAGGTTGCGACTTCGATGAGGACGTCGGTGGTGGAGGTGGAGACGCCTGAAGAGAGCCCGCCCATGACGCCGGCGAGTGAGACGGGGGCGGCGGCGTCGGCGACGACGATGTCGTTGGGGTGGAGTTTGATGGATTTGGAGTCGAGGAGGGTGAGGGACTCGCCTGTGGTTGCGGGGCGGATGTTGATGTGGGTGAGGTTGGAGGATTTGGCGAGGGAGTTCAGGTCGAAGACGTGGCAGGGGTTGCCGAGCTCGGCCTGGAGGAAGTTGGTGGCGTCGACGATGTTGTTGATGGAGCGCATGCCGAGGGAGGCGAGCGCGTCGACGAGCCAGGCGGGGGAGGGGGCGACCTTGACGCCTTTGATCAGGCGGAGGGTGAAGCGTGGGCAGGCGGCGAAGTCGGCGACGTTGAGCGTGACGAGGGAGGAGATATCGGGGGCGGAGGGTGAGGGGGCGGGAAGTGGGAGCTCGGGCTGGAGGGGCTTGAGGGTGAAGGCGCCCTGGCTGGCGGCGACGAGCTCGCGGGCCATGGTTTGATGGCAGAGGGCGTCGCCGCGGTTGCTGGTGACTTCGATATCGAGTTGGGTGTCGGTGACGCCGGAGGGGAGGGGGACGGGGAGGACGGTCTCGGTGGGGAGGCCTGCGCGGGTGAGGAGGGCCTCGGCCTGCTCGGCGTTGAGCGGAGCGGCGGATGAAGCGGCGGGGGAGACGAGGCGGTTGAGCCAGGCGAGGGAGATTTTCATTGGGCGGAAGGGTACGCGTGGGGTGGTGGGGCCGGGGGGTGGGCGGGCATACCGTCTGATCAACAGCCCCGTCGAGAGGATCGGCGGGGAGACGCCCGGTTTTCACCGGGCGTTGTCTTTTTTTACGGCGAGGGCGGGCGTGTGCCGGGGGGTTGTTGGGTCTACCTTGTGGGCATGACAAGGACCAACGAGTTCGCGATGGATCGGTGGATCGGGGTGTGGGTGGGTCGTCGCTTGGCGGTGGCGATGATGTTGATGGTGCTGGGGGCGGTTGGGTTATGCGGGGGGTGTGCGTCGCGGGCGGATGTGACTGGGGGGTATGCGTTTGTGCTGCGGGTGAGCGATGCGAAGCGGCAGTTGGTGTATTACGAGCTGAAGGACGACGGGACGCTGAACTTTGTTGGCGGGGTGCGGGCGGGGTTGGAGATGGAGGGGTTGGCGTCGCCGACGTGGTCGGGGAAGTTCACGCGGGCGGAGTTGGACGGGGTGATCGGGCTGATCGCGAAGGCGGGTGGGGATGGGGGCGGGCGCCGCGGGGGGGGGTCTCGTACCGGGGGGGGTTGTGGGCGGGGGTTTTGGGGCTGTGGGCCCGGGGGGGGGGGTTGGGGGGGGAGATTGCGGAGGTTGAGCCGCGGGGTGATGAGGCGAACTACAAGCTGTCGCTGCGGGTTCCGGGGCGTGGTGAGCGGCGGTATGTGAGCGGGCCGACGGAGTTCTTTGTAGAGCTGGCGCGGCGGTCGCGGGGCTTGATGATCAGCAAGCGGCCTGAGCTGGGCGATCCGACGATCCGGCCTGCGGTGAGGGAGTGAGCGAGATGAGCAGCACGGGCGATGCGCGGGCGGAAGGGCCCATTGTGGGGATTGATCTGGGGACGACGAACTCGCTGGTGGCGGTGGCGGGGTGGCCTGGGCGGTTGGATCTGCCGCGGGTGATTGAAGGGCCTGGGGAGGAGGGGGCGCTTTTGCCTTCGGTGGTGCGGTATGACGAGCGCGGGGCGGTGGTGGCGGTTGGGGCGGGGGCGAAGGCGCGGGCGGCGGCGTATCCGATGTTGACGGTGGCGAGCGCCAAGCGGCTGATGGGGCGGTCGGCGCGCGATGCGCAGGGCGATGCGGGGTATGTGAGCTATTCGATCGTGGCGGGTGAGCGGGAGACGGCGCGGATTGAGCTGGGGGCGAAGGGTTCGGGCGTGGTGGTCTCGCCTCCGCAGGTGGGCGCGGAGGTGATGAAGGAGCTGAAGCGCTGGGCGGAGGCGGAGATGAAGCTGAAGGTTGAGCGCGAGGTG
>JAVTWO010000184.1:0-28306 GCA_032229765.1 Phycisphaerales bacterium
ACAACCAACCGCCGCCGCAGCCGACTTCCAAGCCCAAACCAGCGCCCGTCACCACCTCCCCGATCAACCCCGCCGCTCAACCTGCGCCAGCACCCAAAGACCCGCTCCTCGCCGCCGCCCGTTTGCAGACCCTTCTCGCACGCCGCGGCTTCTCGCCCGGGCTCATCGACGGCAAGCCCGGCCGCAAAACCCGCACCGCCATCGAGTTCTTCCAGCGCTCCCGCAAACTCCCCATCACGGGCGAGGCCGACGCCGCCACGCTCACCGCTCTCGCGCAAGAAGACACCCTCGCCACCACCACCGACACCTGGCAACGCCCCTACACGCTCACCAGCAAAGACGTCGCCCTCGTCACAGGCCCGATCCCCGAGGACTGGAACGAGCGCGCCCAGCTCGATGTCTCGGGCTACAGCGACACGCACGAACTTCTCGCCGAACGCGGCTGGTGCTCGCTCGCCCTCGTCACCACGCTCAACCCGGGGATCGACCTCACCTCGCTCTCCGAAGGCGACACCGTCAATCTGCCGGACACCCGCGCACCAAGTCTCCCCCCCATCGTCCGCTTGGAAATCGACCTCTCCGAAAAGTACATCGTCGGCTACAACGCCGACGATCTGCCCGTCTTCCTCACGCACTGCTCCATCGCCAAATCCGCCGAGAAACGCCCCGCCGGCCGCCTGACCGTCAAGGTCATCGCCGCCAATCCCGACTACACCTTCAACCCCAAGGACTGGCCCGAGGTCACCAACGTCACCTCCAAACTCCGCATCGCCCCGGGCCCGCGCAACCCCGTCGGTGCCGCGTGGATCGGTCTCGATAAGCCCGGCTACGGGATCCACGGCACCGTCCGCCCACAGGACATCGGCAAAACCGGTTCCCACGGCTGCTTCCGCTCGCTGAACTGGGAAGCCCTCCGCCTCGCGCACGCCGTCAAAGCCGGCACGCCCGTCGATGTGAAGGACTAATGCGCCGACAGTCCAACACAAGCACCCAGCGCGATCGCCTACCTTCTTCGCCATGGATCTGGTCACTCACGCAGTCTTCGGCGCAGCCGCCGGCCTCGCCGTCGCCGCTCGCCATTCACCCCGCGCCGCGATCATCGTCGGCGCCGTCGCGGGCATGCTCCCCGATGCCGATATCCTCATCCGAATCCCGGGCGACTCCCTCTCCACCTGGCTCGCCCACCGCGCCTTCACCCACGGTATCGGTTTCCTGCTTCTCGGCGCGCTCATCGTCTCCCTCCCCGCCTTCTTCCCTCAGTCAACCAAACCCCACCGCAAACGCCTCTTCCTCGCGGCCCTCTTCGCCATCTCCCTCCACGCACCGCTCGACGCCTTCACCAGCTTCGGAACGATGCTCTTCTGGCCCTTCTCCACCGACCGCGTCAGCTACGACCGCGTCGCCATCATCGACCCGCTCGTAACGCTCCCCATGCTCGTGCTGGTCATCTGGGGACTCGTCCGCGCCGTCAAAGGCGCCAAAGCCCGCGCCGCACTGACCACCAACCCGCAATCAACCGACGCACGCCTGATCCGCCGCGCCGCGTTCACAGGTCGCACCCTCGCCAGCATCGCCCTCGTCTGGGCCGCGGTCTACATCCTGGGCATCGGCTCGATCCAGCACGCCCGCGTGTGCGCCGTGCAAGACCAACTCGCCAAGCAGCGCGGGCACACCATCGAGCGTCGCCGCGTCCTCTTCACACCGCTGCAGAACATCGCCGTGCGTTCGATCTACCAGTGTCAGGGCAAGGTCTACAGCGACTTCATCCGCGTGCCGTGGTTCGGATCACCGACCGTCTGGCAGGGCAACACAAGCGCCGAGCTTGTCAACGCGAGCCACCCGTCCGTCAAGCGCTTTACCCCCGAAATCCAGCAGCAGATCCTCCGTTTCGAGCGTTTCACCCAGGGCTGGATGATCCAAGACCCCGACAACTCCGCCGCCTTCACCGACGCCCGCTACGGCCTCACACCCGACTCCTTCCGCGCGCTCTGGTTCATCGAGGTCTACCCCGGCACCAGCGACCACCCCGTGCAGATCCGCTCCTCCACCGACCGCGCCCTGCAACGCCGAAGCGAACTCCTCGACGCCATCACCGGCGCCGATCCACGCTTTAAACCGCTCTGACTTTCACTTCCCGTCATCACCTCGAGCACAAAAATGAAGGGACCCCGGCACGCTGCCAGGGCCCCTTCGCTCGCAGGTCTGTTCAGTTCACCCCACCACCCGCCCACCCACCCCCGCCGCTCACCGGAACATGTTCAGGAAGTTCTGATCGATCACCCACGTCTGCGGCGTGATCACCCGGCTGCGATCGAACATCTCCGCGGGGATCACACCCGAGAACATCTCCACACGCACCCTGGCACCCGTCGGCATCCCGCTGAAGTTCGTGATCTCCACGTACTGCAGCCCGACATTCTCGGTGTACGACATCGTGATCGTCGCGGTGTGGTTCTGCTCGTTCGGTCGGATCGTCGAGACCAACAGATACGAACCGTTCCCCTGGTTCGTCACCGTCACGCTCGAGAAGACGCTCGAATCTCCGCGGAGCATCTGCGCGAACTGATCCACCGCCGCACCGCCGCCGGTCCCTTGCAGCAGAGGCATCATCCGCTGCATGACCTGCTCCTCGTGAAGCTGACCGGCGGGCGCAGGCTCCGCGTTCGTGTTGCCGCCCGCACGCAACTCCGCACCGCGACGACGAGCGCTCGTAAAGGCGTCCTCGCCCGCACCCTGCGTGTGACCCGCGCTGATCTCTTGGAACATCTTGCTCATCCGACGCTGAACCTCCGCCCGCTGCTCAGGCGTGAGGTTCTCGGGATCACCGTCCGCGCCGGCAACGCCCTTGGCAATGTCCTTCTCGATCTGCTCGCGGATCATCGGCGGCAAATCCCCTGGCTCGAACTCATCGTCCCCATCGTCGTTCATCTGCCCAAGCGCCGGGATGCCCAGCAGCGGGTTGCCCTGGCGCAGCGAGTCCTTGCCCAGATCCAGAAGTACGCCGCGCTGCGCCGCCGCGGTGACAAAGTTCGCCATCGGGTTGCCGCGAAGCTCCGAGATCTGAGGCATCTGGTTGATCTTGGTGTAGACCCAGTCCGCCTCGGGGCTGAATGCGACTTCCGCCGTCGCGTCAAGCCCCGGTGCCTGCGAAGTCGCATCGCCCTTCACCTGCACCAACGCGTACATGCTCGAAAGCTGCGGCTGCGCGTGGTTGCCTTCCAGATTGAACAGTTCAACCGCCGTCATCTCGCGATCGAAGTGCATCCGCGCCTCGAGATTGACCTCGATCCCCTCCGCCTTCATGTTCGAAACGACCACCCGCAGACCGGAGAAGGTGTTCTCACGCAGCGAACGCAGGATTGTCGCCGCCTGCACGGTGCTCGCCGAGGAGTGCCAGATCATCGCCGCACCCGCCGCCAGCGCCAGCGCCGCCGCCGAGGCCAAGGGCACCAGCCGCTTGAACCGCGATCGAACCACGGGCCTGCTGGCGATCGGGATCGCCGCCGGCGCGGTCCAGCGATCAAGCTGCTCCTCGCTGACCGCCCCGGGGATCTCCATCGTCGGCAGCACCCGCGCCAAATTCGCGTGCACGCTCGCGTCCGCCGCGTCGGGCTGGCTGTTCATCGGGGCGTTGTTCAGGTTCGATTCGTTGCTGGTCATGGTCGTGGTCCTTCGCAAAGTCATCAACCTGCGAGGTCATGGTCTTTGTCGTCAGCCGATCCGTCCTTCGATTCACTTCGTCAGCCGCGTGAGCGTTTGTCGAAGCTCCTTCCGAGTCCGGTACAAACGCCCCTCAACCGCCCGCTCACTCATCCGCAACCGCTCGGCAAGCACCGCAAAGGTCTGCCCATGCACATAGTGGGCGATCAGCAGTTCCTGATCCGAGCTGTCAAGCTCTGTCAGCGCCAGCAACAACTGCTCGCGGATTTCCTTGCTGCTGAGCATTTCCCCGGGCGTCGGACTCTCCAGCGCCGAGGCGATCTGTATCGCCAGCGCCGGGTCCGCCGTCACCATCCGCGAGGGAGACGAAGCGCTGCGAAAGTGCGAGGCGAGGATGTTCTTCGCGACCCCGCGGAGCCAGGGTTGGAACCGTTCAAGCGTCAAATCCGCGGGCACTTTTCGTGCAGCGAGCCAGAGCTGCTGCATCAGGTCGTCGCACAACGCCGCATCGTTCCGCGTGCGGACCATGAGCATGCGGTGCACGCCCGAGGCCGCCTCGCGGAACGCCCGCAGCACCGTCGCGCCGTCCAGTTCCCCGCCGCGAGCCTTGGCGAAGCCGTTGCGTTCCGCGTCGCTCGCCACGTCCGTCTGCACGGGTGCGAGCCTCGCGGTCAGCCTGGTGGTCAGTTCGTTCATGGCCAGTGGAGCGGGGTGGCTGGTCATTGGTTGATCCTCGGTCTGCAACCAAGTGGTCAGCCAAACCCCCACCCCCACGCGAATCCGCTCGATTCTTACCCTCAACCGCACAAGCAAGCCGCAAACGCGGTTCATTTCCTATGCTCAGCCCATGACCACGTTTCAGACCGACACCCACGCCACCCCCAACTCAACCCAAACGCAGCCTCAGGCCATGGGCCACCGTTTGCGCTCACTCATGGACCAGGGCATCGTCGCCATGCCCGGGTCGTTCAACGGCCTGTGCGCCCTCGCCGTCGCTCAAGCCGGTTTCAACGCCACCTACATCAGCGGCGCCGCCACCAGCGTCTGCGCGGGCGTCCCGGATGTCGGCTTGCTGACCATGGAGCACTTCTGCCGGGTCATTCGCGAGGTTTCCTCAACGTCGAATCTCCCCCTCATCGCCGACGCCGACACCGGTTTCGGTGAGGCCGAGATGGTCCGTCGAACGGTGATCGAATACAGCCGAGCGGGAGCGGCGGGCCTGCACCTTGAAGATCAGCAGTTCCCCAAACGCTGCGGTCACCTCGACGGCAAGGCCCTGGTTCCCAGTGATCACATGGTTGAAAAGGTGCAGTGGGCCGCAAAGGCCGCCCGCGAAATCGGCGGCGGCTTCATCATCTGCGCCCGCACCGACGCCCGCGGGGTCGAGGGCTTCGACGCCGCCGTCGCACGGGCAAAGGCGTACGTCGAAGCGGGCGCCGAGATGATCTTCCCCGAAGGTCTCACCAGCGAGGACGAGTTTGCCTCGTTTGCCAAAGCCCTCCGCGGGGCACTCCCCGGAAAGCGGGTCTACCTGCTGGCGAACATGACCGAGTTCGGCAAGACCCCGATCATCTCCCTCGACCGCTTCAAGGCCCTGGGCTACGACTGCGTGATCTACCCCGTCAGCCTTTTGCGCGTGGCGGTGGGCGCGGTCAGCAAGGCACTCGGCGAACTGAAAGCCCAGGGCAGCGTCGCACCGTTCCTTGATCGCATGCAAACCCGTAAAGAACTGTACGAACTTGTTCGGTACACGCCCGGGGTCGCGTGGGAAACGCCCGCACGTTGAGTCAGGATTGCGCGCAAAAACGCGCCCATCGCACCAGAGAACTTGCTTTTCGCGGACCACGGGTTACTTTTCGCCCGGAGTGTTGGCTGACCTGTGCGCGATGTACGTGCTCTGTCAGCCCATGGGAGTATTGAGATGTCCATTTCGCGTCTTACGGTTGCCTCGGTTCTGTATCTGGCCGGTCTCGCCTCATGCGCTCAGGCGCAGGTTCTGGCCCTGTACAACTTCGATGACTCGTCGTTTGCCGACATCAGCGGCAACGGTCGCAACCCCACCCTCAACAGCGGCGTGACCTTCGCCGCCAGCGGGTACGAGGGCGGCTCGGCGTTCTTCAACGGCATCAGCTCGTACCTCGAAATCCCCCTCAACATCAACCCCTCCGTCGTCCCGCAGCTCACGATGGGGTGCTGGGTCCGTGTTGACGACGATTTCGACGGACCGATCCGTCAGTTCATCAGCCACGACAACGGGGGCTTCGACCGCTCGCTCGGCATCGACTCCCGCGGCGGCATCACCGGGTATTCCGCCTTCACCGGCACCGGGGTCATCGGCGGTACGCCCGTGGTCGCGAATCAGTGGACCTTCGTCGCTGTGGTCTATGACCAGACCGCCGGGAGCGTCACCCTGCACGTCAACGGGGCGAGCTTCTCGACCAACTCCACCGCCGACAGCGGCTGGAACTTCACCCGCATCGGGACCAACCCCTCCTTCAACGAGTTCTTCGGCGGGCAGATCGACAACGTCTTCTTCATCGGGCGCGCCCTGACCCCGGGCGAGATCACCACCATTCGCGAGGGCGGCATCAACGCCATCCCCACCCCCGGTGCGGGCGCAATGCTGCTGATGGGTGGCTTGCTGAGCGCGAAGCGCCGTCGTCGGTGATTGACCGCGATCGGCAGAGTTACGGTTTCTCAGACGCCGGCTGCGAGGCCGGCGTTTTCATTTCCTTCTCGACCGGCTCGGACGCGGGCTCTTCACCGGGCATGGGTGCCCCGCCGCGCTGAGCCGCCTGGGCCTGTTGCCAGAGTTTCTTTTGCGCGGGCGTCAGCTCGGCAAGCACCTTGCGAATCGTGTCGCGCCGCTGCTGGGGCGAGGGTTCGGTGCCGGGGGTGCCGTTGCCCTCGCGAACAATCGCGCGGATCTTCGACTCCTGCTCCGGGGTTGCATCCACGGCCTTCAGCATCGTGTCGAGTTGCTCACGGCGCTGCGCAACCATGCCCGAGAACTCACGGGCCATCTCGCGGATGAAGCTGTTCAGTTCCGCGTACTCCACCGCCGCATCCCCCACACTCCGACGTGGACGCGTGCCCGCGCCCGCGCGCGGATCACTCTTGAACACTTCGTCGTTGTACTCGCTGACCATCCGTCGGAAGTGCGTGCGGTACTGTTCGGGCAGTTTCTCTTCGACGCGGTCGGCCAGCGGCTTGGTGACCCACTCACCCGCGGTGGTTCGCATCTCGTTCATGAGCTTGGGCAGTTCCTCGCGGCTGCGGGCCTGACGAGCGCCCTGCAGCTTGATGAACTGGTCGTAGTTCTTCAGCGTGAACTGCAGCACCTGCGTGGAACGCTCCGTGAAAAACTCGTTCAACGCCGAGCGCTGCTTGGCGTTCAGGGGGAGCTTCTCAGCCGCGGCTTTCTCGGCGCGGATCTCCAGTCGGATCAACGCACCCGCGAAATCGCGCTCGACGATCGTCAGCTTCGTCAGTTCGGCGGCATCCATCGTCTCACCCTGCATCATCGAGCCCTCGGCGTGCGAGCCGCCGGCAGTCGGCGCGGTGACCTTGGGCCCGGCGAGCGGGTTCTCAGGCTCGGTGATTGCTGGAGCGGTTGGTGTGGGTGTTGACGTCGGAACGGGGGTTGCGGGCGATTGTGCCAGTGTCGTCGCGCCGTGCACGATGAGAACAACCGCGGGCATCATGCGAAGGTGGTTTCGCAGGGACTGATTCATCGAGCGGATTCGGGCATTCACGGGCGGTCTCCTGAAGATCCGGGCTCTTCCACGGTGCCTGCAGAACGACCGACCCCCGGCACTATTGCCTGCGAATCGCGTGCGATGAATCCGAGTCCAAACCAGTTATTGCCCCGTCGGCTGCGGCTTGTTTGCCGAGCCGCCCGTGCCCTTGACGCTCTGACAGACCGCGAAGGCCGCGATGGTGGCGATGAGCATGTGGTACGGGCTGGCGAGTTTCAGGAACGGTAGCGCCTCTTTCACGAGTTCCGTGTCGATCACCACCGGCTTGCCGGGGCTGCGGATCTCCGCCGCGTGACGTGCGCTTTCGACGATCGACGGGACGAGCTTGCTCATGCCCACCCACAGCGTGGGATTGAAGATCAAGACCACCATGAAGCCCGTCACGAGCGCGGCGATGACACTCGCGGTGGAGCCTCGCTTGGTAAAGAGCGCCGAAAGAAAGACGGCGAGCAAGCCCGAGTAGGCGTAGGTCATCACGCCGAGGGCGAAATCGATCAGCGTGCGGTTCTCGTACTTCTGCCAGACGATGCACAGGCACGCAAAACCCGCGAGGGCCACGCCCCAGCCCAGTGTCGCCCAGCGGCCGGCGATCATGTAGTGCCGATCACTCTTGCCCGGCACGGCGTGGGCGTAGAAGTCCTTCACGCTCGTGGCGGCCATCGCGGTGATGGCGGAGTTCAACGAGCCCAGCGCCACCGCAAAGATCCCCGCGACCATCAATCCTCTCAGCCCCGCGGGCAACTCCTGCAGAATGAACGTCGTGAAAACGCGGTCGGTGAGGGCGATGTCGTAATCAACAGGTTTGCCGCCGGTGAGATCGGGGCGCTGGTAGAAGATCCACAGCAGCAGTCCGATGATCATGAAGAGCGCCACAACGGGGATACCCGTGAAGATGGCGATGATCACGCTGCGGCTGCCCTTGATCGCGGACTTGCACGTCAGACAGCGCTGGACCATGTCGTGATCTGTGCCATAGGACGCCATGTTCAGCAGCGACCAACCGACGACGGCGGCAAGGACGGTGAAGTTCTTCGTCAGGTCGGTGCTGAAGTCGAAGATGAGCAGCTTCGAGCCCTGGGCAACCGTGCTGACCGCGCCCGGCGCGGTTGGGTTGTTGCTTTGCAGGGCGTTGACGATCTCGGTCGTCGGCGCATCGATGCGGGAGAGCAGGACCCACACGGCCGCGAGCACCGCGATGATGAGCACGATGGTCTGAATGACATCGGTCCAGATGACCGAGGCGATGCCGCCGATGAGCGTGTAGCCCACCGCGACGGCGGAGAGGATCAGGATCGCGCCGACGATGTACTCGGGGCGCTTCGATTCTTCGATGCCGAAGAGCACCATCGCCAGCGGGATGGCGGCGATGAAGACCCGCACGCCCGAGGCGAGCAGACGTCCGACCATGAAGGCGAGGCTTGAGGCCTGCTTTGCCCCGGGCCCGAAGCGGTGCTCGAGCAGTTCGTAGATCGACGTGCACGAGTGTTTGTAGAACGCAGGGATGAAGAAGTACGCAACGACCATGACGGCGATGAGACCGCCGATGTTTGTGGAGAGGTACGTGAGGTTGCCCGCGTAGGCCTGCTGGGGCACTCCCAGAAACGTCGCGACCGAGAGCGAGGACGCGACGACGGAGATCGCCACCGCCCAGACGGGCATGCGTCGCCCGCCCAGGAAATACTCCTCGGCTCCCGCGGGCTCACGCCTGGCAAGCCAAACACCCGAGATCAGGATGATCCCGAGATACGCGGCGACGATGACGATGTCGGGCACCGCCAGAGCGGCGGCGAGTGAAAGCATCATGCCCTGAGCGTATCAAGGATTGTCCAACGTCGTGACTCAACCATCGGGCGCAGAGCGTGAAAACGAAACGTCAGGGCTTGGTGGTTTCCGGGGCGATCGGTTCCATGGTCAAACCAAACTCTGCCCAGCCCGAAAGCTCGAAGTAGTCCACGCGGATCTCCATCACAACCGGACGGCGTTCGTTGGGCTTGATGTTCGCCTCGGGCCCGACTTTCAGCCGACCGGTGGTGGTTGTGGGGATCGATCGTTTCCAGTTCTCCAGGATCGTCTCGAACGGCGCATTCGGCTCATCCGCACGTCGGGCGGCGATGCGGACTCCGTCGTCGGCCCGGGCGGCGAAGTCGTATTCGCCCGGCATCATGGGCAGCTTCGTCGTGGCGCGGAAGCCGAACATGTCGCGCGGGTACGCGGCACGCGAAACATCCGAGTGCAGGTTGAGTTGGCTCGGGCCTTCGTTGCCGAAGCGCATCGCCAGCGCGGGCAGTGTGACCTCCACCGGCGCGCCGGGGGCGATCGGTTTCACCGGCGCTTCGTCATCGGTTTGCACGGGCTGAGACGCGGCGGCGGCATCGACATTCACGGGCGGCTGGCTCGCCGCACGTTCAAAGGCGTTCGCATCCGTCAGCGGGTCGGCGTCGAGGGTGAAGAAACGCGTTGTCCATGATGCACGCACGATGGTGCCGCGGGCGCTGTGGCTGAAGTCTTTGTGCGTGATGCTGACGCTGTACGGAAAGACCCCGTCGCCCTCCGCCGTCACCGTCAGCGGCTGGTACATCTGCTCGCCCTCGGCGTACTTCAGTTCACCCTTCACGCGGTGCGTCCGCGCCAGCTTGCGATCCGTCGGCACCGCCCAGGGCAACGTGTCGACATTCACCTCCGCAAAGCCCGGCAGGCGGTAGACCTCATAGACATGTCGGTCGTCGCGCCGCTCACCGAGTCGCACCGCGGGCGAAACGAAATCCCACGGGCCGGACGAGGTCATCACGATGTACTGACGCCCGCGTGGCCTGCTCTGCCGCTGCTCTGCATCGGGCTTCTCGCCGGGCAGTTTCGGGACCACCGGGGTTTCAAACTCCGCTGGTGGCGCGTCCGCCTCGGGCTCGACGATCGTGCTCGCCTCGTCGCGCTTGAGCATCTGAACAACCTCGGTGACGCTGCCGTGCGTGATGAGTGTGTTCTGCGTGCGATTCAGCACCACGCCGATCTTGTCGGCGTTGAAGGTGGTGCCGATCAGGCGGTTGTCGCGTGAGCCGCGGTGGTTCGCCTTCGCCCAGGGCGTTTGCATCAGCTTCGTATCGTCGTCATCCCAGAGAGAAACAGCGACGGAGTTCTCGCCGAAGGTGTTGTTGACGAGGGTGTTCTGGTATCCGTGCTCGATGTTCACGCCGCCGCCCTCGCGCGCGCCGGGCGTGCCGTTGTGCGTGATGGTGTTGCCCATGAGCAGGGTCTGCTGGCTGTAGCCACCCCAAAAACCACAGATGGCGTTTTCGACCATCGTGTTGTTGATCAGGCGGTTGTTGAAGGAGAAGGTGATCTCCACGCCGTGCGCCGCGGCGTAGGAAAAATCGGTCTCGATGATGAGGTTGTCGTTGCAGCCGAGGCGTTCGAACTGCTTCGGGTCGGTCGCTGAGTTCGCGGGGAGGTCTTCGCCCAGGGCTTCTTTACCCGCGAAGACGAAGAGCCCGTCGCCGCAGTGCGTGGCGGAGTTCTGCGCGATGACGTTGTTGCTGCACTGCTCGAAGAGCAAGATCCCGGCGGAGTCTTGCCCGCGGTTGTAGACGCCGTGCTCGTAGCCGCGGATGCAGAAGTCGAAAGCGTTGCGGGCGATGGTGTTGCCGCTGGATCGCCAGAGGGCCAGCCCCCAGCCGGAGAGGTACGAGCAGTCGTTGTTGAAGACCTTCGCGTTGGTGCAGCGGTCGAGGATGATGCCGTTCTGCCCCGTACGCACGCGGATTCTGCTGATGCTCACGTTCGCGGAATCTTCAACGTACACCGCGGCGCCGTAGTTCGTCAGCCACTCGTTCTGATCGTTGCGATGAGGCCAGAGCCAGTCGCGCTGGTCTTCTTTCGCCACGTCGCTGAAGAGTCGGTGCCTGAAGAGGTCGCTGAAGTCGCCGCCCTCGATGACCAGCCCGCTGGCATTAGTGGCGTGCAGACCGGCCTTGAACCCCGACGCACGCAGGCCGCGGATTTGTACGTTGCTGTGCCCGTCGATGCGCACGCCGGTGCCGGTCATCTGCTCGTGCGGGAATCGCTCCTCGGCCCCGCGCAGGATCGCATCTCCCGAAAACTCAACGCTGATATTGCTCGCCTTGATGTGCACGACGCCGTTGTTGTCGCGGTCCTTGATCACCGCGCCGGGTTTGATCTTCACGGTGCACGAGCGGTCGATGACGACGTTGTCGCGGTCGACAACGATCACCGGCCGCTCAAGCGCGGGCTTCCCATCAACGCCGCCGCCGGTCTTGGGCAGATCAAACGGCTGAGCGTGGGCACCGATCGCAAGCCCCGCGAGGGCAACCAACGTCGCCGACGACGAGCCGAGCCGAGCCTTGCTGAACCGCGCTTGGCTGAACATGATCCGCTCCGTGTGCGCCGCATCGACTCGCCGAGCGATCACGCTCGCACGGCATGCGTCTGAATCAGAAACACCGCGCCAAGGCATCCATACGCCCCGGTCGGCCTGTCTGATCAGCATACGTCACTGCGGAGGTTGAACTTTCCCGCGATCGTCGGCCCACTCCACCGCCCGCATCACTGCGGGGGCATCGGCGGCGGGTTCGCCGGCCCCCCCTGGCCCTGCGGATACGCCGGGTATCCCTGCTGCGGATATTGCTGCTGCGGGTACGGCTGCTGCTGTTGCTGCGGGTACGTCTGCTGCGAGCCAGCGACCCCACCCGGCGGCGGGAGTTGCTGCGCCTGACCGCCGTACTGCTGCTGACCCTGCAGGCCCGGCGCATATTGATTCTGCGGCTGCGGGTACCCGCTCGGCCTCGAAGACTGCGTCTCAACCTCGTCCTCAACGCCCTTGATGCCCTTCTTGAACTCGACGATCCCCTTGCCCAGCGACTTGCCGACCTCGGGCAGGCGACGCCCGAAGAGCAGCAGCATGATGATGAGGATGATGATCCACTCGCCCATGCCGATGTTCTGAATGAACCCGGTGGTCAGGGTGGGGAGCGAGGAAAGGGGGGAAAGAGAGGCGGCGGGGATGGTCATCGTGACGGCTCCGTTCGTACGGTCGTGCGGCAAAGGCCCAACGCGAAACCCGCCAAGTCCTTGCGGGCATTCGATGAACGTTCGGGAACCCGGCCAACCCCGACCGACGAACGTCCAATTGAAGGTCCGCCGGGGGGGTGAGTCAATGGGGAAAGAATCGGGATCAGGCAATAGGGAATCGGGAATCGGCAATCGCAGAAAGATCGCCCGCACACCCGAGCGTTCTCAAGCCCCTTCCCCTTTGGTCATTTGTCCATTTGACGTACCGTCCGTTTGACCCTTCGACCATCCGGCCATTTCATTCCCCATGCCGATGTACGAATACGAAGCCGCCGACGGCACCCGCGTCGAGGTCCTCCGTCCCATCGCCGACGCCGACAAGCCCCTGCCCGACCCCGACGGCAAGGGCCGAACCTTCAAACGCGTCATGTCGGTCTTCTCATCTGGTGGGGGCAACTCCACCTCCGGCAAGTCCACCGGCGGGCACGTCCACTCCGGCTCCTGCGGCTGCGGCCGATTCCCCGGCGGCTCCTGCGGGGGCTGAGGGAAACAGGCAATCGGGAATCGGGAATGGGCAATCGGGAATAGGCAATCGGCAATCGCAGAACGAGACTCGCCCCTCCCGAACAACCCGCGCCCACCCGCACGCCCCGCCTTTCTCTGCGATTGCCCATTGCCCATTCCTGATTGCCCCGCCTTTCTCTGCGATTGCCCATTGCCCATTCCCGATTGCCCCGCCTTCACTTGCTCATTTGCCATTTGACGGCTCCGCCGTCCGCCTAGACTCGGCCCCATGATCCACCCCTGGCACGACGTCACCCCCGCCAGCGAGCGCGGCCCGCTCCCGCTGGAGTTCAAATCCGTCATCGAGATCCCCAAGGGCTCGAACCTCAAGTTCGAGCTCGACAAAAGCTCCGGCCTGCTGAAGCTCGACCGCGTGCTCTCCTCGGCCGTCTATTACCCCGCGAACTACGGCTTCATCCCGCAGACCCTCGCCGAAGATGACGACCCGCTCGACGTGCTGGTCTACTGCACCGAGGAGATCCCGCCGCTGACGATCTGCAACGCCCGCGCGGTGGGCCTCATGTCCATGATCGACCACGGCGACCCGGACCACAAGATCATCGCGGTGCTTCGCGAAGACCCGATCTACAACGAGTTCCGCGGCGCGAGCAACTTTCCGCAGCACATCTTCAAACTGCTGCGCCGGTTCTTCAACGATTACAAAGCCCTGGAAGGCAAGGACGTGCAGGTCGACGAAATCCTCCCGGCCGAAGCCGCCCACGCCATCATCGACGACTGCTTAACGCGCTACGCCCGCCAACGCCAGCAGGGGAAGATGAAGGGGCTTTCTTAAGAGGGCATCGAGGGACCGGGGGATCAAGGGATCAAGGGAAAGGCAGAACGCAACGCAGAGGACGCGGAGGAGGGGGGGCGCGGAGGAAGACAGAGGGGAAGGCAGAGGGGGGGATGGCAGAAGGGTATGGGATGGCGCGGGGAGGCCCGGGGCGGCGAGGCGACAAACGCGCGGCATTCGGGATCTGACCATCGGCCAAAGCAGAGAATCCGCCCCGGCTCTCTGCGATTGCCCATTGCCGATTCCCGATTGCCGGTCCCACATCCCCGTTCGGCTTCGGTTCGACGCTTTCCCGCCCCCCGCCCCAAAACCGCCGATTTTCTCAGGGACCAAACCCATCCGCCAGAGCCGCCTAACCCACGGCAACTCTGGCCTTGTCCATTGCGGCCCTGAACTTGTCCACGACAACTCCGGAAATGGACAAGTCCACTCCAGCCATGCCCAAAGCAACTCCGAATATGCACATGGCGGGTTCTGAAATGAGCAGGGGCGTTCCTGATTTGTGCATGGAAACTGCAGAGGTATACACGTACACTCGGAACTTGCAGAAATCGGGCCCGGAGGGATATCGAATGTCATCGACTTTTTTTATACATTCGATCATTTACATCACAGTACCGGCGGTCTAGTGCACATTATAACTAACACACTCCAAAGCACCAATAGAGAGACAACAACCAGTATACTTTATTAATATATACTATTCTCAGCCAGATCATTTTGCTACTGGATCGATGTCTTGGCCTTGGACACCGAGTAGCGTGTGGAGAAGTGGCGGGCTATCAATGCGATGAATAGCACCGAATGGCTCAAGGGGATTTCCACAACCGCGGTCATAACCTGATCGGCGTTCGGTGAATGCTACTTGACGAGTCGATCCATCACAGAGTAGAGATGAGATCGGTGATGTGGCGGTGACTTCGCCGTCGTTCGAAGTCCAGCCGCGAACGATGAGAGTCTTGAGCGATGGGCGCGTTACCGAAGAGATGCGGGTGACACCAAACTGTCCCGATCCGTCGAGCCGTGTTTCAGGACGCCAATACTCCGGTGTAGCGATGAAGACACAGGCATATCGAAAAGTTGTGCGAAAGGGCCACTGAGAATCACGAGAATCGATCGATGAAGCCGGATAAAAGGCCTCACTTCGAGGAGAATCAGCGAAGTACTTTCTGGCCAAAACCACGTGCCAAACTTCACTTGCGTCAAAGTGTGAAACCTGAAACGGCGGAACACCCTCGCCGCTAAGTTCCTTGGTCATAAATCCGACGTTGGTAAAATACGGGTACGCCTCTCGGAAATCTTGGCTGTAGAGTGTGAATCCCTGCCCGAAAGAGCGAAGCTTTGACAAGTCCGATGTTGAACGAGCTCCAGCACGTAACTGTTTTAGCCCTACAAATACCAAAGAGATCAATATCGCAACAACAACCAACGATACCAAAAGTTCAACGAGTGTGAATCCGTGATGCATCCTGGTTTTCATATCTGACGTTCCTATGCTTACTTCTATACATAAGTATCAGAAATACGAATGCTGGAATCACGAGTATGGCATTTCGGAACAAGAATCCTGCCGCACCGTCAGAAATGAGCGTGTACTTTGTCCATCGCCCGAAACACGCACATACGGGCATCTCAACACCCAACCATGCGATAAACCAAAAGAGCGATGCCAGCAGAACAAACAGGATTCCGAGCACGTTCGCACAAATACAACGCCGCGCTATCAAAAAGCACAAAGGCACACACTCAATCCAAAGAATAGACGCGGCGATGAGCTCAACAGCCGACGCTGGCCCGTCGTAAAGCGTTGTGATCATCGAATGGAACTGCTCCCAGTCTACCAGTTTGAGTAGCGCCGATCCAGCAAGAATCAATGGAACTACGAGACTCAATCGTTGCATGTTTCGATCGAATATTGAATTTGCTTAGTTGGAACTTGAGACGGTGCCAGTGCAGGCATTCCCTGAAGCTGTTCGACCCTGGCAAGTAAATTTTTTAATCCCAGTGTTTTGACAGTTTCCACCACTACTGCATCTAAATACAGTAACATTGACTTCAATAGTTCCACTAGGCACATTGATAGCATCAGTACCTGCCTGACCGTTCAAGGCACTTTTGACGTCGTCGACATCCTGATCCGCAACGATAACATCTCCGCAAGGAGTTTTGATGGGAGGTGTGCCCTGTGTTGAGCAGACGCGCTTCTGATCGGCATGGAGCTCTGCGCAAGATCGTTGGTAGGTCACATAACAGGCTGCACTCGATACTAGAGAAGTGCAAAGTGCCGCAAAAAGAAACACTATAGACATTCTCTTAGGCACAGATTTTTGCTCGACAACTGACATTGTATTCTCCTATAGTTACTAACGTGAATTACGCATTCGAAGGTATATCGCAATTGCAACACTCAATGCTATAACTGAAGCAGCCAGCCACCATCCCCAGGTTCGATTTCCGAGGAATCCTGAGACTGACGAAGATAGGACTTGATCGGATGACAGCAGTTTTACTCGTCCGTCACTTGTCCACAATGCTGTTTGCACGTCTGTTGGGCTGGAGCCGGGTTGTGAATAGTCACGAATACGAATCGAACTGTCTGTTTGTGGAACGGAGCTAAACGTCTTAAGTTCTTCAATACTAAGCGTCGCTATCTCGGTAACTTTCCAGGTCTCTCGAAAACCACTCTTCTCGTCCTTCTGAAAACTATCTGCCAATATTGGGAAGGGCCATGTGTCTGGATTCTCTTCGCGGACACGTACATTGGAAGTCCAGATCGCCGCCCGTGCGTTTTTGGCATCAGGCGAGTTTGCGGAGACTGGGCCGTATTCGAAAACGGTGGTTGCACCGCCGGGCTTCTCGCGTATATGCAATCTCTCGCCGGCCGGACCATCGAAGAGCAAGCCTGGTACTGAGCTTGCGGAGGAACTGTGCTTGGAATCCTGCATTATCACGGTGTCAAACAATACATCCCAGTTGCCAACCGCAGCCACTCTTTGTACCAGCGTATCAAAGAACTGGCCTACGTTGTATCCTGCTGGAAACGGAACACCTGCTGATGTGATGGTGAGCTGACCGCCCTTTGAATCACGGCGGAAGAGCATCCATCGACGATCTGAATCCCCACCACACTCGAGTGACGTTCCCAAAGATGAACGTTCACGGTAAAACCATCGACCTTTCCCGAACACAATGGTGATCTGCTGGCGCTCAGGTTTCACCGCCAGTTCGCGAAGCGCTTCAATCTCAAAGCGATCCGGGTGATCTGGCCTGTTCGCGACTATTTGCCACCGTTGATCGATTTCTGCGGGGCTGAGATTGACGCTCCGAACTTTTTCAATCTCGATGCGAATCGGATCCGTGAAGAGCTTGTTGTCACTACCACGAACGATTGCGTAGATCTCAGCTTTATTCTTTGGCTGAGGTAGTTGGGCAGGGTACACCACCGTTGCCAAGACGGACAAGATGACTGCACTTGTGACGATCATTTGTGTGTCAATTTAGCCGATTACCGGCATTCTTGTCAAGCATTACTCTTCTGTTGATTGCTTGAGCCAACACTAAGGGTTAACGGCTAGTGTTTTGAGCATTTACGTTGTGCGTGTTTGGCAGGATTGATCAACCTCAAATAGACCGAACAGAGTAAAGTCACCGCAGATTCGCTCCGATGGTGATGGATGCACCGAGAGCGCGAGATGAACAGAGATATGAAAATCTAGCCTCGTAGGCTGTTTTTTCCAGAACTCACGTCTCGCGTCTCGCGACTCACCACTTTTCCAAAGGAGCAAAGACATGTCCACCATCCCCGATCGTGACCAGGACCTGATTCAGTTCGCCGTTGACCATGCCGAGCCGTGGACGCAGAACGCGGCCCAGATCGGCATTCCCCCCCGCCGCCGCGGCCCAGTTTGGCACCCTGATGAACGAGGCCCAGAACGCCTTCAACGCCGCCCGCGCCGCGCGTGAGGCCAGCAAGGCCGCCACCGTCACGCAGGAGACCGCGCTGAAGAACCTGCGCAATGCCGCCGGCGATCTGGTGAAGCTCATCCGCGCCTTTGCCCCCACCACCAGCGACCCGGCGAAGGTCTACGCCCCCGCGCTGGTGCCCCCGCCCGCCGATCCGCAGCGCAACCAGCCCCCCACCGCCGCCACGAACCTCAAGGCCTCGCTCGATGCCACCACCGGCGAGATCAAGGTGACGTGGAAGGCCGTGCAGACCGAACCCGGCGTGAGCTACATCGTCAAGCGCCGCACCCCCTCCACTGGTGGTGGTACGTTCGTCTTCCTCGGTGTGGCCACCGGGCGCAAGAGCTTCGTCGACACGACGATCCCCGCGGGCGTTACGCAGCTTGAGTACGTCGTCCAACCCCAGCGCGCCCGCCTCACCGGCCCCGAGTCGGCCATCCTCACCGTCCGATTCGGCCCCGGCGGCGCCGGCTCCGCGAACGTGGCCTTCTCCACCGAAACCAACGACAACGCCTCAACTGCCCCCTCCTCCAACAACAAACTCGTCTCCTCAACCACCACCACAAGCACCCGCCGCCTGGTGGCGTGAGGCGAAAGGGATCGAGGGACCGAGGGATCAAGGGATCAAGGCATCAAGGGACCGAGCACGCTCGGTCCTTTTTCATTTGGGCTGTCACTCAGCAACCGCCAGGCCATCCAACCGCAGCGACCTTACTCCGCAATTGCCGATTGCCATTTCCCGATTCCCTCCGCCCTTTCCCCCCCTTCCCTCCCTTCCATCCCTTCGTTAAATCAACCCCCCACTTCTGATCCCCGTCTTCCTTCGCGCCTTCGCGTCTTCGTGCAAAAAAACCCCCCTCCCTCCCCGCTCACCCTCCGTCTTCCTCGGTCTTCCTCCGCGAACTCTGCGTTGCATCGCCTCTGCGTCTCGGTCTTCGTGATTCAAGCGCGACCACGCCGACGGCGGACGCTCAACGGCAGCAGCACGCAGCCGAGCGCCATCGCCGAGGCGGGGCTTGGGATCACGATGAAGCCGTTGCCGAAGGCCACCTGGGTCTGCCCCGGCGGGATGAGCGTGCGCAGGTCACGCATCACGCCGCTGATGCGGGCGAAGACGGCGGTTTCGGGGCTGATGATCAGGCGCGAGCCGTTGAAAAGCTCCAGCCCGTTCAACACCTCGCCGGGCCCGAAGAGGTAGAGTGCTTCACCGCTCCCCCCAGGTCCCCCTCGCTGGCCGTTGTCGAACAGATCGACAATCGTGAGCGTCATCGCGGCGGAGTTCTCACCCACGCGGAGCTGACCGAGGCCGAAGTTGCCGCCGTTGGTCGCGATCGTGCCCAAGGTGCCGAGGTTTCGCCCCGCGGCCTCGAAGATCGCCGGTCCCGCGCCGAGCTCGAACGAGACGATGCCCCGAACCGCGTTGAACCGCGCCGGCGTTGTGACCTGATTGAAGAACGAACCGCTCGTTCGCAGCGTGCTGAAGTTCACGGCACTACTCCCGGCGATCGTGTAGGTCGTCAGCGGCGAGACAACAACGTCGCCCAGACGGATCACGCCGTTGGTCGAGGTGTTGAAGGTGATCGTGCCGCCGTTGATCCCCGATAAGCTCGTCACCCTCGAAAGATCCACCACGCCCCCATTGATGGCGGTGACGGAGTGCACCTGGTTCGCCACCGCCGTGCTGCCCACCACAACGGAGCGCAGCGACGTGAGGTTCAGCCGCGTGGAGTTCAGCAGCAACTCAGTGTTGCCGTCAGCGGTGAACCTCGTCGCCACCGGGCTATTCCCCACGCGGTACTGCGTGATGACCGCCGGGAGCGCGAAGGTCGCGCCGGACGAAACCGAGAACGACGTGCCGTCGGCGGACTGCACCGCGCCCAGAAGCACCCGACCTGTGGACCCGCTCACTTCAACGCGGTCGTTCAGCAGGAATGGGACCGCGTTGAGATTGAGTGTGCCGCTGCTGGCCAGAAGAAGCAACCGCGCGCCGGCCACGCGGTTGATGCTCTGCACTCCGGAGAGATCCAGCGTGCCCGAAGAAGCAACAAACTGAAAGCTCAGGTCGGGGGACGAGACGTTGCCAAGGGTCAACGACCGTAACGAAGAGAGATTTGTTCGGGCGTTGAGTCCGCCGGCGCTGAACAGCGAACCAGCCGGGATCAGGTTGGCCGAGGAATACGTTGTGATGTTCGCCGGGAGCGTGAAAACTGCACCGTTCAAGGCGGACACGGTTGATCCATTGATGGAGGCAATCGGGCCGAACCGGATCACACTTATGCTGTTTTCAATGGTCAATCGCGTGTTGTCAAGATTGGGCATCGACGAAACGTCGATCCGGCCGCCGCCGGAGGCCCGCAGCGCCAGTGTGCTGCCCGGCACGCCGATGATCGATCGCAGCCCCGAAAGATCAACCACGCCCGAGTTGGTCGCTTCCACCGTGAGCGTCGAACTCGTCGCCACGCGCTCGGCGATCCGGATGCTATGCAGCGGGTTCAGCCGAAGGACAGTTCCCACGCCACTGGCAAAGAAGACCTGCGACGAGAACGCGTCGAGCGAACCGTACGAGGTGATGTTTGCGGGGAGCTGGAACTGGGCCTGATTGAACAGAGCGATGCGACCGCCGTCGATGGAGACCAGCGGGGCGGTGACGACCTGCCCCCCCATGAGCTGATAGTCGATTCCTTCGAGACGGTCGATCAGCGGCAGCAGGATGCGCCCGCTGTCATTGATGTTGAGGATCAGACGGCCGTTGTTGATGGCCTGAATGTTCGTGACCGAGGGCAGGTTGACCGTTCCGCCGTTGGTTACGAATATCGTGCTCGTCGCGCCGCTGGTGCCGGGCGCGCCCGCGCCCAGAACCGTCACGCCGGGCACATTGATCACCGAGGTTGCGCCGTTGCTGCTGAGGAGGTACCGCCCGTCAAGGCCGATGCGGACAAGCGAGTTGGGCGCGGTGTACGTCCCGCCCTGGACACGAAGATCCACCTCGCTCATCGAGACCAGATTCGGCGCCACGAGGTTGCCGTTGGTCATCGTGATCGAAACGTTGCGAAGGTCGGTCATCGCGTTGAGCTCGAGCGTGCCCTGCGTGTCGACAATAAAGGGCACACGCGTCAGGCCGTTGAGCACCTGAAAGGTCGTCAGTACGGGCAGCGCGAGCCGTCCGCCCGATTGGACTCGGAACGACGCTGCGCCGGAGACGTTCGCTGTGCCCGCGGAGATCGTGGTCAGTGCGGGGACGATCAGCGTGCCGACGGAGACGCCGAGCCCGCCGAATCCCGGGCCAAGATTGAAGGACGTGATCCCACTCGAAAGCGTCAAGTTCGCACCGCCCGTCAGCGAGAAGTTCGACCCATCGATGTTCGTGAGGTTCGGCGTGTTCAGCGACGTACCCACGCCGTCGACGGTGATGCTCGCGCTGCGCAGCGACGTGGTCTGCACGGCCGAGAGCGTCGCTCCTCCATTGAGCAGGATGGTGTGCCCCGTGCCCGTGCCCAGCGAAACCAGCGCGGGCAGATCAAGCACGCCACCGAGGACCCGCAGGCTGTACTGGTTGATCGAACCGAGCGTGGTGAGGGCGGGGGCCTCGATCCGCCCGCCGCTCGTCGCGCTCATCTCGCCCTCGAAAAGGGTACCGATCGAGGTGAGGTTGGCCAGCCGAAGCACAGCGCCAGTACCGTTCGCGCTGAACCGCACCGCGCTGTTCGCGCCGACGGTGGTCAAGCCGGGCAGTTCGAGCACGCTGCCGTTGCTGGCTGAAATGGTGCGTCCGCTGCCGGTCCCCAGGCTCGACAGCGCGGGCAGAAGGACGCTGCCGCCGTTCGAGGCCGAAACGACCACATTCGCCGCCGCGCCGAGCGACGTGAGCCCCAGTTCAACCCGCGAGCCGGCCCCCTGCGCCGAGACGCCGCCGAAGCCGGTGGTGGTGTTCAGCCCGTTTAACAGGATGCGCCCACCGTTGCTGGCGCTGAGACTGAACGACGCGGTCCCGAGGTAGTTCAGCGATTGAAGCGTCGGAGCGCTGAACGTTCCCTGCGAGATCGTCAGGTTCGTAAACGACGACGAACCGCTCTGCCCGACGGTCATGGTCGTCAGCGAAGGAAGCGAGATGACCGAGCTTGCGCCGGTGATGGTCAGGTAGTCGTTCGACGCAGGAGCGACAAAGCTCGTGACGTTCGCCAGCGTCAGGTTCGCGCCGTTGAGAGCCGAAAGCCGCGACCGCACAACGCTCGTCAGCGCCGGCGCGTTCACGGCCGTTCCCGCATCCGAGAGCTCAAGATTCGCATCCGACATCGATGTGAGCACCGGCAAGTCCAGCACGCCGCCGATGCTCGCAATGAAGTTCCGCCCCGCTCCCGTGCCCGTGCTCTGCAGCGAAGGGAACGACAGCGTGCCGGGCTGGGTCCCGTTGCCCGAGACCGTGAAGGTGATGTTCGGCGCCGAACCCAGCGTGACCAGCGAAGGGAGCGCGACCGAAGCGCCCTGCAACGCTCGAACGTTCGTTTCTCCTGCGGCGGAAAACGCTGTCAGCCCGCTCAGATTCAGCGTCGAACCGGGATTCTCGGCCGTAAACCCCATCCGAGCCGGCAGCGTTGTCAGCGACGAGAGATTCACCGTGCCGCCACGCTGCGCCGTGAAGCTGATGTTGCTCGTACTGGGAACAGTGATGGCGGTCAGACCGGAGAGATCCACAACCGCGCCGGCCCCGTTGGCCAAGACCGACCAGTTCGGTGAAACGGCGTTCCCGAGCGAGATCGACTGCAACGCCGGCAGCGACAGCACGCCGCCCGTGGAGCCGAAAATCTGCACGCCGAAGTTTGCGCTGTTCGTATACGCCGTGACGCCGGGCAATGTCACGCTCGAACCGCCGCCGACGGCGATCTGAGAACCGTTGATGTTCGTCACCGCGGGAACGGTCAGCGTGCCGCCGTTGACGGTGATGTTCGCGTTGCTGATGGTCTGCGCGGCGCTCAGATCGATCGTCGCGCCGGCCGAGGCGCTGATCTGCGTCACGGACAACGACGAAATCGTCTGCAAGCCCGAGAGATCGATCCGCGAACCGGCCTGCGACGCGTTGATCCCGAACCCCTGATTCGGGTTTGTGGCAACCATCGAAGTCAGCGAGCGGAGATCGATCACGCCGCCGCCGTTGGCAGTCAGTGTCACACCGTTCTGAGCACTACGCTCGATCGTACTGAGCGCGGGCAGTTGGACCTGCCCGCCGTTGGATGCGGTGATCTGGTAGTTGAAACTCCCCAGCGACATCGACGAGAGATTCGCCAGACGAACAATCGCGTTCGATCCGGTCGCGTTGAAAAGGTCCGCGGCCGTCGCCGAGCCGCTGGAATAGCTCACCAGCGATGGCAGAGACAGCAAGTCGTTGTTGCTTCGAAAGGTCGTTCGGGTTGCGCTCGAGAGTGCGCCGAGGCTGATCGCGCCCCCGCCCTGAAGGATGTCCGCGTTCTCAATGCTCGTCAGCGAAGAAAGATCGATCGTGCCCATCTGCTGCGTGGTCAACGCAACCCGCGAGTTCGCGGTTGTGGTGGCGGTCTGCGCGTTCGAAAGGTTGATCGCCCCCGTGCTGAGGATCGTGTGTGTTACCGACGCGGTGGGATGCCCGAACGCCAGCGACGTCACGCTCGAGAGATCAAGCGATGCGCCAGCCCCGGAGGTGTTCATGATGATGCCGGTGGGGTTCTGAACGCTGGAATAACTCGTCGATGCGGAACGATAACTCGCCCCGTCATCGATCAGAAACGTCGTCCGCTGCAAAGCACCCGGCGTCGGGCTCGCCGCCGCCGCCAGCGACGCGCCGCTCTGCACCTCAACCCGACCGGAAAGCCCGGCCTCAGTCCCGAGCGTGACGCTCCGCCCCGCGTTCACCCGCAATGTCGCCGACGGGTTCATCGAGATGCTGTTGACCGCGAAGCTCGCGGGCATCGCCGGGTCAACGGTCACCATCACCCCCGACGCGATCACCACTTGATACTCAACGCCCCCGCCATTGATCGGCACAACCTGCGGCGACCAGTTCAACGGGTTCGACCAGTTCGGGCTGTTCCCCTGACCGGTCCACGTCACAACCACGGGATCGGCCCCCGCCGCCGCAACGAAAACAGACAACGTCACGCCAGCCAAGCACGCCAACCGGCGCGCACTGAAAGTGCTTCGCTTCATCCCTGCCCTTTCTCCCAACGTTCCATCCAACGACACGACGGCAGGATGTTACCACACGGGTTGAAGAAACCCATGCCCAAACTCCACGATACTCCCCGAAATTCCCGCAGAATGTCAAAACAGGTAAACCCTCGCCCACTCACCTCGGCAAATCACCGCAATCTCATAATCATCGCTCGCCCGCCAAAGCTCAACCAATGCCATGCCGAAACCCCACCATCTTGCCCAAACTCCACCCCCCACCCCAACTTCCCTCCCTTCCCTCATTCCATCCCTTCCATTCCTTCGTTGAAACACCCCACCACCCTCACTCCCGCCTTCCTTCGCGCCTTCGCGTCTTCGTGCAAACTCCCCCCTCCCACCCTGATTCCCCTCCGTCTTCCTCGGTCTTCCTCCGCAAACTCCGCGTTGCATCACCTCTGCGTCTCTTTGTCTTTCTTACACAAGCTTCTTCAACTCACGACGCATCACCTTCCCCGTCGGGTTCCTTGGCAGCGCTTCCAGCACGCGGATGTCCGTCGGCACCTTGTACCCCGCCAGTTTCCCCCGGCACCACGTCAGCAGCGTTTGCCGGTCGAAGCTCATGCCCTCCTTCAACTCCACAAACGCCACGGGCAGTTCGCCGCGCATCGGGTCTTGCACGCCCACCACGCCCGCGTCTTTCACGCTCTCGTGGGCGCAGAGGACTTCTTCGATCTCGCGCGGGAAGACGTTCTCGCCGCCGATGATGAGCATCTCTTTCAGCCGCCCGGTGATGAACAAATGCCCGTCTTCATCGAGGCGCCCGATGTCGCCGGTGCGGAAGTACCCGCGCTCGTCGAACGCCGCCGCAGTGACCTCGGGCAGTTTGTAATACCCGCGCATCACGTTCGGCCCGCGCATCCGCACCTCGCCGTCCGTATTCACCGGCATCGGTGCGCCCGTGTTCGGATCCACGATGATCTGGTGAATCCCCGGCAAGGCCGGGCCCACCGAGTGCGGCTTGTATTCCTGCGGGCGGCACCAGTTGCTCACCGGGCTCGTTTCCGAAAGCCCGTACCCCTCCGCGATCGTCACCCCGAACCGCTCCTTAAACCGCGCCGCCACCGCGTCGGGCAGCGGCTCGCCGCCGCTCACGGCGCACCACAGGCTCGACATGTCCGTCGGGCTGGCGTCCTTCACGCTCATCAGCGCGTTGAACATCGACGGGATCGCAATAAACACCGTCGGGCGGTGCTCCCTGAACAACTTCACGATCCGCGGCGGCACAAACTTCGTCGAGTACACCACCTTGCACCCGCACGTCAAAGGCAACAGCGTCAAGGCCGTCAGCCCAAAGCTATGGAACTGCGGCAGACACCCAAGGAAAACCTGCTCGGGCCCGAAGTTGATCCACTCACGAATCTGCCGAACGTTGCTGGCGATGTTCCCGTGCGAAAGGACCACGCCCTTGGGCTTCCCGCTCGTGCCCGAGGTGTACAGCAGCACGCCCAGATCATCGTCACTGTTGATCGCCGGCCAGCGCGGCTCGGGCACGCCCTTGAGGTTCGACTTGTCCATCCGCAACAGGTTCTTCACCCGCGGCGTGTGCCCCATGAACTCCAGCATCGGGCCAACGGTAATGATCGTGTCCGTGCCGCAATCGTCCACGACATACTGCAGCTCTTCGGGCTTGAGCAGGTAGTTCAGCGGGACCACCGCCTTGCCAAGGATCCACACCGCCAGCGCCGCGATGGGCGTCAGCCCGCCGGTGGGCAGCAGGATGCCAACCGTGTTGCTCTGGCACTTGCGTTCGATCTCGCTGGCGAGGTTCATCGCCGCGATCAGGATCTCGATGCGCCGGTACGAGCGCAGCTCATCGACCACGCCGACGGACAAAGGCCGCTTCAGGCACGTACGGATGATGGGCCAATGGATCGACACGGGGCACTCCTCCAAAGCCCGAATCGTTGCGGCGACCGCGGGCCCGCAGACGATATCCGCTTTGGCTTGTTCTTGCTTGGGTGAGAAGCGGCAGAGAGGTCAAGTGGCAGAGTGGCAGAGTGGCTGAGTCATTCAATGCACAACAGCCACTTTGCCACTTTGCCACTTCGCCACTTCGCCACTTCGCCACTTCTCTACAACCCCGGCGATACACTTTCACCGATTGCATGAACGTGCCCCGAAACGTTTTTCCGGATTTCCACGTGAACCACCGCCAACTTCCAACCATCCGCGTGAACGCCCTTCTCCGCACGCTGCAGCCCGTGCTTGTGCTGGCGTTCATGCTCGCCGCAACGCTGATGCTGGGCGGGTGCAAGGGCGGTTCGCGCAGCTCCGCCACGCTCGAAGAAGCCACCAACGCGTACATCCAAGGGCGGTTCCAAGAGTCGTACGCCAAGGCCGAGAAAGTCGCCGACGACAACAGCGGGATCGTCAAGGACCGCGCCGCGCTCATCGCCGGTCAGAGCGCCCACGCCCTGGGCAACCGCGTCGCGGCCGAACGCTGGCTCCGCCCCCTGACCACCCACGGCAACGACGAGATCAACGGCAACGCCAACGCCACGCTAGGCCTCTCCGCCTTCAACCAGCGCCAATGGGCCCTGGCCTCGGTGATGCTCTCCGCCGCCGCCACACGCCTCAGCGGCGACGACGCCGCCCGCAGCGCCATGTACGCCGGCGACAGCTTCGAACAGCTCGGGCAGACCATCAAGGCCCGCTCGATGTACCAGCGCGCCGCGCAAACCGCCAGCGACGCGGGCCTGAAACGCTCGATCCAGGACCGCCTCGTCCAAGGGCCTTACACGATCCAGCTCGGGGCGTTCGCGTCACGCGCCAGCGCCGACCAAACCGCCCGCAATGCGGCGAGTAAGGCCCGCTCCGCCGGGCTCCCCGCGCCGGTCATCGTCATCACCAACGCCGGCCCCGGCAACCAGCTCTTCGCCGTGCAGGTCGGCACCTTCGCCTCGCGGGCCGCCGCCGAATCCGCCCGCGTCCGCAGCCGCCTCGACGGCGTGGTCATCGCCGCCTCGCGGAACTGAATCGAACTCCGGAACGCCCACATCTCCCAAACCCACCAATCACAAGCCAAACACGAGCGATTTTTCCCCATGCCGGAAACCCCATCCCCGGCGCATCGAGTATAGAAGAGCGGCACGCATCGCTTGGTGAAGGCGAACCGCTGCCGCCGCAGGTCTGTTTTCCGCAGCCGGAGCGAACTCCATGCAGCCCACGACACGTTCGAATCAGCGTTCCATCATCGCCGCATCGCTCATCGCCGCCGCCGGGCTCAGCGGGCTTTGGGCAACGCCGGCCTTCGCTCAGTGCGGGAAGAAGAGCACCCCGATCGTCCGCGTACCGGATCGTTCCCGCGTGGTCATCGAGCACGACCGCGGCGGCGATCGCACCATGACGCAGACCGATCCGAACCTCAAGCCCACGCAAGATCCTGCGCCCGCGCCCGCCGCACAACCGCAGCGCGTCACCTTGACCGCCGCGGAGCTGCAGAAGGACGAGGCCCTCGGCGCTGAACTGACCAAGCGCAAGTTCGTCCTCACACGTGATCTCCAGCAGATCCGCCACCGCTACTTCCGCGACGTCTCGGCCGAGAAGGTCCGACAGCAGGGCCTCAATCGCCTCCGCGAGATGGCCAAAGAAACCGCGGCCCTCCCGCTCATCGTCGAGACCTTTCAGAACGAGGACCGCAAGACGCGGATGGAAGTGCTGAACATGTTCGCGTCGATGAAGACGCAGCCCACCGACTCGACCGTCGCGTGGATGGCCCTGACCGACTCCGACGCGGAGCTGCGTCAAGCCGCCGCGTCGCTCATCGCCGACCGCACCAAAGAATCCAAAGGCGAAGTCCCCCTCGGTGCCCAGTGGGCCATCGCCGGCGCGCTCGATTCCAGCGACAACGCCCTCGTCTCCGCCGCGGCGAACTTGGCACTCAACCTCCGCCTGATCGACGCCATCCCCTCGATGATCGCCGCCCAGGTCAGCAATCCGAACGCCGGCGCACCGGGCGCGGGGGCCATCGGGCAGATCTCCGTCGTCACGCAACGCGCCTTCGTCAGCGACCTGACCCCGGTGGTGGGCAACAGCGCCGTGGGCTTCGACCCGCAGCTCTCAACCGTGAGCGAGGGCGTCGTCCTGCGCGTCTTCGACGCGTACGTCATCACCTACCGCACCGAAGTCCACAGCGCCTTGGTCGCACTCAGCACCCAGGCGATGGACGGGCAGTCCACCGCGGAACTGGGCTACGACCAGGCCGCGTGGAAGACGTGGTACGAAACGACGTACCTGCCCTACCAAGCCACGAAGGCCAAGAACACCAAGGACCAAACGCCCGCGCCGACCGTACAGCCCGCACCCCCCGCCGCAAAGGCCGCAACCAAGCAGCAGGCCCGCGGCA
>JAVTWO010000185.1:0-4469 GCA_032229765.1 Phycisphaerales bacterium
CGGCCGGTATCCGGGGTTCGGGGGGGGCGGGGGGTGCGGGGGGTGCGGGGGGTGCGGGGGGTGCGGGGGGTGCGGGGGTGTTGGCCGGTGCCGGGTCGTCGGGGGGGGTATAATCAGGGGATTCTGATTCGGAGCCTCCCAGCCTTGGGCGGCGTTTCTGGGATCGCCGACGCTTCCTCTTGCCCGAGTTCAAGCAGCGGTTTTCAGGTTTCGGGCAATGCAGGATTGTGTATGAAGCTCTATGTTGGCAACCTTTCGTTCCAGACTTCCGAGGCCCGTTTGCGCGAGATCTTCTCGGCGTACGGCGAAGTGTCGTCGGCGTCGCTGGTGATGGACCGCGAGACCGGCCGCCCCCGCGGCTTCGGTTTCGTCGAGTTCAACGATGACGGCCAGGCGAAGGCCGCGATCGACGGCCTGAACGGCAAGAACATCGACGGCCGTGACCTCACGGTCAACGAGGCCCGTCCGCGCGAGGCCGGCGGCGGCGGCGGCGGTCGCGGTGGCTTCGGTGGTGGCGGCGGCGGCCGTGGCGGTCGCGGCGGCTTCGGCGGCGGCGGCGGTGGCCGCGGCAGCTGGTAATCCACCGGCCTGTCGAACAGCTCTGTCTCAACAACAGAAGTCGTAACTGAAGCACAAGCCCCGGTTCATCGCCGGGGCTTGTGTCGTTTTGGGGTTGAGGAGGAAGGTCCGAGGGTCGAGGGCCGAGGTTTGAGGGGGGAACAGATGCACACAGAGACGCGGAGTTCGCGGAGGAAGACGGAGGACGACGGAGTGGAACAGAGCGGGCGCTGTTGAGCGGGGCGAAGAGATGAAAAAAAGCCCCGGAGCGTTCCGGGGCGTGTGTATTGGTCTTGACTCAAACCTCGGCCCTCATCCCTCGGCCCTTCTTCGCCTTTCACGCCGCGAGTTTGGGGGACGCGGAGGTTGAGTTCTCCGTGACGCTGACGACGTTGAGGGCTCCGCCGGGGCCGACGGTGCCGAAGCGGACGGCGATCTCGCAGGGCTGGCCGCTGACGCCCGAGCGTGTGCCGGTGATGGTGTAGTTCACGAAGTCCACGCCGCGGGGGAGGGTTTCGTCGACGAAGGTCTTCTCGCTGCCGGCAAGCCCGGCGTACTCAAAGGGCCCGACGCTGCCGAAGCGGCGGCGGATGACGTACGTGACGCCCGCGATGCCTTGTGCGTTGCTGGCTTTCCACTTCAGTTCGACAGCGCCGTCGGTCAATCGCACCCCAACTTTCACGTCCGTGGGTGTTGCCGGTGCGGGCGCGGGCGAAGGCGGGGCAGGCGGGGGAAGCTGGGCGTTGATGAAGATCTGGGCTGGGTCGGACTGAGATTCAGCGTAAGCCTTGATGAAGCTGATCGTTTCCGCAAGACTTGAACGCAGAGTTGCGAGCTTCTGATTGCTGGTCGCCGTCGCTTTGAGTTTGGCCTGATTGGCGTCGAGCGCGTCGGAGTACGCGCCGGAGGCGGCGTTGACGGCGTTGGTCAGGGCCGTGCATTGAGCGGCCGTGAGTCCAAAGGCCGTGGGCGACTGAGCCCAGAGCGATGAATGGATCGACGCGAACTCGAGCAGGTCGTTGATCTTCGTCGGGACGATGGCCATAAACGTTTCTCCTGATGAATGGCCGCGCCGCCGACAAGCACGAACGCCGTGCCCTGGGCGGCTGAGTCTTTTTCAGTTCGGATGTTGGATCGGTGAACTTCAGTTGAAGGAGGAAGAATGCAACGCGGAGTTCGCGGAGGACGCGGAGGAAGACCGAGTAGAAGAGGAGGAATGAAGGCTGTTTGGCTGGGTTTTCTGCGTGCCTAGACTCGGGGTATGGGATCACTGGTTCAAGAACTTCAAGAACTGGCACGGCGTAACACTTGTTCAGTCAGTGAGTTGCTCCAGACGGCATTGACTGTTGCTACGAAACTCAACACCAATGAGGCCGGTGACTGGATTAGGTATGAATTGAAAGGATATCCAGTCACGCAATCAGTGCCTGACTATCGGCGAGTTCAGGGGCAGCTGGCATTCTACAATCAACTTGACGGATCAGTTTCCCCAGTCGTATTCAAGAACTCTCCTGATCAAGCGATTGATGTGCCAGATAGATTCCATGAGCCGATTACAAAGATCGAGATCCTTGCTGAGTCCACCGATCAACACCAGAGACTATCAGTTCAAGGTGAGTGGGCGACTCGTATCAAGAATTTTGCAAATATCAGCAAGGAACAGTTATTTGAGGTTGTTGTTCTTCTGGATACAACAGTATTTAGGAACATGCTGAAGCAAGTTCGTATAGCCACACTTGAATGGGCACTTGAGTTGGAAAGGCGTGGGGTCTTGGGAGATGGCATGACTTTTACGCCCACTGAGAGGGAAAACGCTGCTGCTGCTTCGCAGATTATTCACAATCACGGCGTTTTTAACAACGCCGCTGCCATCGGT
Source organism: Phycisphaerales bacterium (assembly GCA_032229765.1). Taxonomy (GTDB): domain Bacteria; phylum Planctomycetota; class Phycisphaerae; order Phycisphaerales; family UBA1924; genus JACVCS01. The sequence continues at coordinate 2,435 of JAVTWO010000185.1, forward strand.
CACGGGTCTACCGCCACGGTGACAGTCAACGACGTCGCGGCATTCACGAGTCTCATCGAAAGGACCGGACTGAATCCGTCGCAGCGACAAGAAGTCATCGAGTTGTTCAGACAATATCATGCCGCGACCGGTGCGGAGAAGAAGACGATTGGCGAGAAAGCGGTAGCCTTCCTTGGAGCCAATGCCCCTCTGCTCGCGGGTATGGTCGGTGAGCTGATGAAGCCATTCCTGTTTCCGTAATACGCCGCTTTGTTCGACAATGTTGTTTCATCGTGGAGCGGAGAGGCCTCAACGAACGCCCCCCGCCCCGATGAGTGTGGGCTCGGTGGTTTCTGAGAACCCGCGGCGTCCACGCCCACACTCAAATCCAAAGCGTCTTCGCCTTTGTCCGCGGCGTTCGACCAAGAACCAGCTCCTTCGACACAGAAGCCCCGCAGAGCAGAGCGTTCAATCGCTTTCGCCGCCCGATCACCCGATTTCGCCGCATGATCGGCCCGTATGCCCGCCTGATCGAACGGCTTGACTACGCGAACGGCCGCGCGGGAATCCCAACAAGGCACAAACGATTTGCCCACGAGCGTCACGTCTTGTCGAATAGATGTGACGTCTGTGGGCACGGGCGTGACATCTTGTCAAACAGATGCGGCATCTGTGCCCATCGGTGCGGCATCTTGTCAAACAGATGCCGCGTCTGTGGGCACGGGCGTGACATCTTGTCAAACAGATGCGGCATCCGTGCCCGTCGATGCGGCGTCTTGTCGAGCGGACGCGGCGTCTGCGGGCGTGGAGGGGTTCAAAGGACACGGTCCAAGAACCTGTTGGGGTTGAGTGTGGGCGTGGGCGTTGGCAGGTTGATGTTCGGCCCTTGGGCCCACACTCATCGAGGTCGGCGGCGGTTCGGCGTGTTGATATGACATGAACCGAGTGCGATCAGGAAGGAGCACGGCTCTGGAGAGCCGTGCCACCAGAAGAACAACCGAATCACCCGATCGGCGATACCAACGAACAAATCACCACGCCAGGAATGTACATCCCCATAGCAAAGCCACTTCCATCCCTTCCCTCACTTCGTTGAAAGAAGAACTTCCCCAAAACCACCCCCAAAGGCAATCCCTTCGCGCCTTCGCGTCTTCGTGCAAACCCTTTCCCCCTCCGCCTCAGAGAACGCTCAGTCTTCCTCGGTCTTCCTCTGCGGCCTCTGCGTTCTCTTTGTGAACGGTCTTCTCTCCCGCTCTGCGTACTCTTTGTGAAACTCTTACTCCGGCAGGCCCGCGATTCGGCGCATGATGGGTTGGTCGTCCTTGCGGACGTAGACGCGGTTGACTTCGAGCCACGTCACGAACTGGTAGGCCGGGGCGTTTTTGGTCATCCACTGTTCGAGCTTGGGGTCCGCGCCGCGGGCGTTGTCTTCCAGCAGCAGGACGCGGGGCTTGTACTTTTCCAGGTCGAAGCCTTCGAGCACGTCGATCTCGCCGCCTTCGACGTCGATGACCGCGGCGTCGACGACCTTGGGCTGCTTGGGGTGTTCTTCGAGGAGCTTGTCCATCCACGTGACGGGGACGGGGGTGGTGACGGTCTTGCTGCCGGCCTGCTGGAGCATCTGGTAGTGCTCGGGCGTGGTGGAGAGGTAGCTGAACATGCCGTTGATGCCGTCGCCGAGGACTTCGGTGAAGTTCATCGTGCCGGTGGAGCCGCGCTTGGCGAGGGCGGCCTGGACGCAGTGGGCGTGGGGGCGGTTCTTCTTGCACTCGGCGAAGCGCGAGGCGAGGGGCTCGATGAGCAGGCCCTCCCAGCCCATGGCGTCGAAGGCGTAGGAGACGGAGAGCTGGTAGCCGTCGAAGGCGCCGACCTCGATGTAGAAGCCGTCGAGCTGGCCGCCGAGGAGGTCCCAGAGGACAAGGTCTTCGCCGAACTGGCTGCGGAAGGTGACGCTCATGCCTTGGCGGGGCTTGCGATTGGCGTCGCGGAGTTTTTCGCGGGCTTCGAGGCCGTAGATGCGCTGGCGTGAGTTGAGCACGTCACGGGCCATGAAGCC
>JAVTWO010000186.1:0-27468 GCA_032229765.1 Phycisphaerales bacterium
CTTGCCGGAGGACTTGGCTTTGGAGAGGGCGGATTCGAGTTGCGGGGGGGAAATGACGCCCCAGCCGACGAGGATTTCACCGAGTTTCTTGCGTGAGCGTGCCATGCTTATGGATCAGATCGAGGGGGATCGGGCGGTCGTGGTGAGCGAGGCAGGACGGATGCAGAACAGACGGGGAGCGTAGCCTAGGGACGCCCGCCCCACGAGGGACGATCGCCCCGGGCCAAACCGAGGGGGCTCAGAGTATCTTGACTTGTCCCCTCGGATGCAACCCCTCACCGCGCGGGGCATCCAACGGGCGCGACGGCGGGTGAACGGACTCCATGAAGAAACGCACCAAACGAGCCAGCGTGAGCCGAACATCGAAACCGCGATCAAACGCGATCCGGGGTGCACAGAAGACCGCGCGAAGAATCTCCGGCGGCGTGCGGAAGCCATCGCTTCGCGATCTGGGCACCATGCTGATCACCGCGGGCCCCACCCACGAGCCCATCGATTCGGTCCGGTTCATCGGCAATCGCTCATCCGGTCGGTTGGGGGTCGAACTTGCACAAGCCGCGGTGAAAAAAGGCTGGCGCGTGCGGCTGCTGCTGGGGCCTTTGTGTACACCCCCCACTCCCCACACCACCTCTCAGGGTGATTCGCGGCTGAGCGTGACCCGGTTCCGCACCACCGCGGATTTGCAAGGGCTGTTGTCGGCGGAGTTTCCGACGTGCGACGTGCTGGTCATGGCCGCGGCGGTGGCGGACTATCGCCCCAAGATCGACGCAAATGCCCTCAAGAAGGCGGGAGGAAAGCTCAAACGCGACGCGGCGGGACTGACGATTGAGCTGGAGGCGACCCCCGACCTGCTGGCGGGCCTCAAGGGGCTGAAACGGGCGGATCAAACGACGGTGGGGTTTGCGCTGGAGCCGGCGGCGCGGCTGGAACAATCGGCGAAGGACAAGTTGGTGCGCAAGGGGTTGGACGCGATCGTGGCCAATGAGCTGCGGACGATGGAGGCTTCGAGCATCAAAGCCAGCGTGTTCGTGCGTGATGGGCGGCGGATCGACACCGATGGGGAGATGAGCAAGGCCAAGTTCGGACCTTGGCTGCTGAAGGTGATCGACGAGGTTCGCTCGGCGGAAGGGCAGAAGAAGAGGAAATAAGCCGGGTGAGGGCTACGGTTGATGATGCCTTCGCACGAAAGCCCCGACAACGCGTCCTCGTTTGCCCATTTTCACGGTGATTCGACCGATCTGCCGGAGGGTGGAAGTTCAAGCGCGGAAGGTTCTGAAAGCTCGGGCTCGGAGGGGAAGAAGTTTGGCAAGCCCAAGCGGGTGCCGGTGGCTGGGGGGGGGGGCGCCGCGGGGGGTGCGGGGGGCGGCGGGTTTGGTGGCACGGGGAAGGGCGGGAAGTTTCAGAAGAAGTTCGGCGGGGGGTTTGGCAAGGGTGGGCCCCGGCGTGACTCGGCGGGGCCGGGCGGTGGGTTTGGTGGAGCTGGTGCAGGAGGTGGTGGTGGTTTCCGGAAGCCAACGTTGAAGCGGCCCGGTGGTGTGGCGGTGGCGGTGGGGGTGGTGGTGGTGGCGGTGGCGGCGGTGGTGGTGGCGGATTCAGGGGGCCGGCGCGGGGTGGGTTTGGGCGCGGGTTTGAGGCGGGGCGCGAGCGGTTCAACCCGAACGCGGAGGGGATGCTCGCGCCCGGGGTGCGGATTGTTCATGAGGATGAGGACGTGCTCGTTGTGAACAAGCCCACGGGGCTCGTCACGGCGGCGGGGCCTGAGGAACTGCGCGAGACGCTCTTCGATATGGTGAAATCGCACGTGCGCAGCAAAGCGTTCCGGCCTCGGTCGCGGTCGAAGGCGCGTGATCTGCAGGCGAGCGAAGAGGATGCGGCGGCGGAGGGGAACAAGCCCGCTGGCCCCGGAAAGGTCTTCGCAGGGGTGATCCATCGGCTCGATCGCGAGGCCTCGGGGCTCTTGGTCTTCTCGAAGAACGAGCGCGCGTTTCACTGGCTGAAGGACGACTTCAAGTCCAAGCGGGTGCACCGGATCTATTCGGTGCTGGTGGAGGGGAAGGTCGGTGAGGTCGGCGATCAGGGGACGATCCAGAGCTTTTTGCGTGAAGCGCGCGACGGGATGGTTTCGTCGATCAAGACGGACGACTTCCGCGGGGCGGGTGGGCAGCAGACGGGGATGGGTGAAGAGCACGATCAGGCCCGGCCGGCGGTGACACACTACAAGGTGCTGGGCGTGGGCAACGGCATGACGCTGTTGCAGGTTCGGCTTGAGACGGGGCGGAAGCACCAGATCCGCGTGCACATGCTCGAGCGCGGGCACGCGGTGGTGGGTGATCGGCGGTACGGGGCAAAGCTCGACCCGATCAAGCGGCTGGGTTTGCACGCGGCGGAGCTTGGCTTCGGGCATCCGGGCAATGGGCAGAGCGTGCGGTTTTACTCTGACGCGCCGGAGTCGTTCTATCGCGCGGTGGGGATGGAGCCTCCCGCGCCGAAGAAGAACCTCACCGGTGCGCCGAGCGCGCTGGTGAAGCCCGGCAAGCCCGTTGCGCCGGGGCTTGAGGAGGACACGAGCTGGCAGGTGGTTGCGGGTTGGTACGACAAGATGGTTGATGGATCGGGCGGGGAGAACGGCGAGAAGCGCAACGACCATTACGAGCAGGTGATCATCCCCGGGACGCTGAGGCTGGTGCAGCCGACGGAGGGGCAGCGGGTGTTGGATGTGGCGTGCGGGCAGGGGGTTGTGAGCCGGGAGATGGCGAGGCTGGGGGCGAGCGTGGTGGGTGTGGACGCGGCGGCGGACCTGATCGACTTTGCCATCAAGCGGAACAAGCAGGCGGGGATCCCTGGGGAGCGGGCGCAGTTCCAGGTTGGCGATGCTCGGCAGATCGGCGCGATGGACCTGGGCGAGTTTGACGTGTGCACGTGCGTGATGGCGGCGGCGAACATCAACCCGCTTGAGCCGCTGTTTGAGGGCGTGGTGAAGAGGCTGAAGGTCGGCGGGAAGTTCGTCTTCGTGATCACGCACCCGGCGTTCCGGGCGATTGATCAGACGAGCTGGCACTTTGATAGCGAGAAGCACAAGCAGTATCGCCGGATTGACGGGTATCTGTCGCTGGGGCAGAAGGCGGTGCAGATGCACCCGGGCTCGGCGCCGGACGTCATCACGTGGACGTTCCATCGCCCGTTGCAGACGTATGTGCGGCTGTTGAGTGCGGCGGGGTTGATGATTGATGCGCTCGAGGAATGGCCCGCGATGCGGGTGAGTCAGCCCGGGCCGCGGGCGGATGAGGAGAACCGGGCGCGGCGGGAGATTCCGTTGTTCCTGGCTGTGCGGGCGGTGAAGAGCGGCGGGTGAAGTCTTTGCACGAAGACGCGAAGGCACGAAGGAAGGCGAAATCAGCAGACAAGAAAAAGACTGAGCCGTGCCACCAGAAGGCGTGCTCTTGAGAAGTCCTAGGCTTTGGGCATGAGGACGACGAATCGCTCGGCGGCGTTGGCGTTGGTTGGCGGGTTGTTGCTCGTTTCGGGGCTTGAGGCGGTTGAGCGGCCTGCGGGCGAGGGCGTGAATGCGGAGGGGCCTTTTCTCAGTGGGCATGTGCAGCTCACGGATGAGAAGCGGTTTTTGAAGGCGGGGGAGGCGTACTTTGATCATCAGGACCCGCCGCGGTGGATTGTGTTCCAGGCGATTGAGCGGCCGCGGGCGGGGGAGACGCCGAGCGGCAACTATGCGATGTATGCCGCGAGGTTGAAGCGGGAGGGTGGGGCGACTGATGGGATGGTGACGGGGATTGAGGAGCCTGTGCTGCTGTCGTCGCCGGGCTCGGCGAATACGTGCGGGTGGTTTGACCCGACGAATCCGATGCGGGTGGTCTTTGGTTCGACGATCGTCCCCCCCACTTCGACCGATACGCCCGGGTACAGCAAGGATCGCCAGCGGTACTCGTGGCAGTTCCCGCCTGAGACGGAGGTGGTTTCGGTTGAGATGCCCGAGGGCGTTTCACGCGGCGGCGAGAAGGTGCCGATGCCCGCGGCGGTGAAGATGTTTGAGCGCCCGGGGTATGACGCGGAGGGTTCGTTCTCCGCGGACGGGCGGTTTTATTTGTACACGCACGTGGACCCGTCGAACAACGATCCGAACCTGTGGATCTTTGATACGAAGACGGGGAAGCACACGGCGATCGTGACGGCGCGCGGGTATGACGGCGGGCCGTTTTTTCATCCGGAGTTTCCGAAGGTGCCGTTGATTGTGTACAGGTCGGATCGGAAGGGTGACAACAACCTGCAGGTGTTTCTGGGCGAGGTGGCGTTTGGGGACGGCGGGGACAAGAGCGTGCCGATCGGGCTTGCGCGGGAGACGCAGATCACCGCGGACGAGGGCGTGGTGAGCTGGTGCCCGTACTTTCATCCGTCGGGGGGGTATGTGGTGTATGCGACGAGCGCGGTTTCGCACGGGAACTATGAGGTGTTCGCGATCAAGATCGCGCAGGACGTGACGAAGCTGGACGCGGAGACGGTGAAGGTGAAGGACTGGCCTCGGGCGCGGGTGACGGACGCGGCGGGGTTTGACGGGCTGCCGGTCTTTGATCGCGGGGGGAAGCTGATGATGTGGACGAGCCAGCGCGGGGCGAAGGTTGAAGGTGAGAGCAAGGCGAGCTCGCAGCTTTGGATCGCGAAGGTGACGGGGGAGCCTGCTTGGGGCAAGCAGGCAAATAGCAAATTTGCAAAGAGCAAATAAGGCCAGTGAAGGATGCATATGGAGAGTCGTGCGATGGTGCGGTACCGGTTTACGCTGCTGCGTGCGGGGGAGTTTCGGCTTGACGGCGGCTCGATGTTCGGGCTGATCCCGCGGGTGGTGTGGTCGCGCAGTGCGCCGGTGGATGAGAAGGGGCGGATCACGGTGCAGCACAACTGCTTGCTTTTGGAGCGGTTGGATGATGTGCCGGGGGAGATGCAGAAGAAGCACCCGCACGCGCCGAAGCTGGTGTTGATCGAGACAGGGACGGGGAACAAGCTGGACGCGAAGAACCGCGAGATCTTTGCGCTCGGCGAGCGGTCGATCATCGATGCGCTGCGCGAGGTGAACTGCGACGCGAAGGACATCGGCGGGGTGTGCGTGACGCATCTGCACTTTGATCATGCGGGCGGGCTGACGCGGGTGTGCGAGGCGGGGGAGACGGCGGACTGGCGCGGGCCTTCGTCGAGCTTCGGTGCGGCGCGGGCGGATGCGGGTGTGAAGCGGACCTTTGCGAACGCGAGGCTGTTTGTGCAGCGGCGCGAGTGGCTGGACGCGGTGGAGCCCGAGGCGGCGCGGAGCGTGATGACGCGGACGTACTTTGCGGATCATCTGCTGCCGATGGAGGAGATGGCGGTGCTGGTGGATTCGCCGCCGGCGTTTGCGCCGGGGTCGATCGTGCGGAAGGGTGACGAGCCGATGATCCCGCAGGCGTTGCGCGAGACGGAGGTGATGCCCGGGGTCTTTGTGTTCCAGGTGCCGGGGCATACATTCGGGCAGCAGGCGGTGCGGTTTGTGGATGCGAAGGGGCGGAGCGTGGTCTTCACGCCCGACGTGATGCCCACGGCGTGGCACGTGGGGCAGGCGTATTCGCTGGCGTACGACGTTGAGCCGTTTGTGAGTTCGGTGAGCCGGGGGTGGTTTCTGGCGGAGGCGGCGCGGTCGGGGTGGGTGTTGTGCTTGGATCATGAGGCGGGGCATTGCTCGTTCACGGTGAAGCCGAACGGCAAGGGGTGGTTTGAGCTCGAGAAGGCCGAGGCGTGAGCGATGAGCGAGGCGGGCGCGAGAGGTCGGTCGATGGGAGAACTCGGCGGGTGCGGCGATGAGGTGCGCGGGGCGCTCGATCTTGCGGCGAAGCTCGCGGTGCGCGGGGCGGGATACGTTGAGCCGAACCCGCAGGTTGGCGCGGTGTTTGTTGCGTCTGGAGATGGGGCTTGGACGCGGCGGGTGATCGCGTGTGGACATCATCGGCGGTTTGGTGGGCTGCACGCGGAGGCGGATGCGATTGCGCGGGCGCGGGCGGAGGGTGTTTATGGGCGGCTGCGGGGTTCGACGGCGTATGTGACGCTTGAGCCGTGTAATCACCATGGGAAGCAGCCGCCGTGCGCGGGGGCGTTGGTGGAGGCGGGGATCGCGCGGTGCGTGATTGCGCGGCGCGATCCGAATCCGATCGCCAGCGGCGGGGCGGAGCGGCTGCGAGCGGCGGGGATCGAGGTGGTGTTCAGTGAGGTGAGTGAATCGGCGGTGGAGGTGAGCGAGCCGTTTGTGAGCGGGCTGGTGAGCGATCGGCCCTGGACGATTGCCAAGTGGGCGCAGGATGAGCGGGGGCGGCTGGTGACGGGGGCGGATGAGCCGCGGTGGATCAGCGGGGTGAAGTCACGGCTGCTTGTGCATCGGCTGCGGGCGCGGTGCGGGGCGGTGATGACGGGCGCGGGGACGGTTTTGAAGGATGATCCGTCGCTGAATGTGCGCGGGGTGAAGCCGAGGCGGGCGCTGCACCGGGTGGTGATCGATCCGCGGCTTGAAGTTCTGCAGGCGATGAAGGCGGGGCTGGCGGGTCAGCGGGCAGTGCTGAATCTCTTGAAGAACGAGAGCGGTGGTGAGGTGTTGGTTGTGGGGCATCCGCTCGCGTTTGAACGCGAACATGAACGCGAACGAGAAAACGAACTGATCGATGGGCTGGCCTTGTTTCGGGTTCGTTTTCTGAAGTATCCGGTGGTTGCGGGATCTTCGGATCGGGCGGATCTTGCGGGGGTGCTGCGCTTGCTGCGCGGGTCGATGGGGGTGCACGCAGCGATGATCGAGGCGGGTCCGTCGCTGTTGGGCTCGGCGTTCGCGCAGGACGTGGTGGATGAGTGTCACGTGTACCTCGGCGGCGCGGCAAAGGCGGCGCGGGGTGATGGTGCTGCGGTTGATTGGACGTTCATGGAAGCGCTTGCGGCGCGGGCGCAGATCGATGACGGCGGCGCGGAGTTGAACGAGCCCGGGCGTTGGCGGGTTGTGCATCGGCGCGTGGTGGGTGAGGACGTTCGACTGGTCTATCGGCGGAACTGGATGCGGGCGTAGGTGACTCAGCGCTCGCTGGGGCGGGCGAAGCCGGCACCGGTGGGCGGCTGATAGCGGGACATGGATTCGAGCAGGCGTTCGAGGTTCTCGTCGATGTTGACCATGGCGCGGAAACGGGGCTGGATGAACCCGGCGTCGACGACGCGGTTAAGGAAATCGACCAGCGGGGTGTAGAAGCCCGCGACGTTGAGCAGGCCGATGGGTTTGGGGTGATAGCCGAGCTGGGCCCAGGTGACGATTTCGAAGAGTTCGTCGAAGGTGCCGAAGCCTCCCGGAAGGGCGACGAAGGCGGTGGCGCGGTCGGCCATGAGGGCCTTGCGTTGGTGCATGGTGTCGACGATGTGCAGTTCGGTGAGGCCTTTGTGCCCGCGTTCGGCTTCGACCATGGCGCGGGGGATGACGCCGATGACTTGACCGCCGGCGGCGAGGGCGGCATCGGCGCAGAGGCCCATGAGACCGACGGAGCCGCCGCCGTAGATGAGCGTGCGGTTGGTGCGGGCGAGGTGGGTACCGACGAGGCGGGCGGCGTCGGCGAAGCGGGGATCGGACCCGGCGGAAGAACCACAGAAGACGGCGACAGAGTGCATAAACGCGGGCCTTTCAACGTTGCACGGACGAGTGAAGCGATGCACGTACCCGATCGATTGCCGACCGGTTGAATCGTCCGTGGACGGTGGAGAGGGTACACGGGCGGGGCAACGGGTTTCACTGGGGATTGGGACAGAAGGTGGCCGATTCTGCCGCGAACGGGCTCGTACGGGTGAACCCGTGCGGGGTCTTGTCGGTACACTGCATGTGGTACGGATGTCGGTGGCTCGGCGTGGGCGATCAAACCGAAACTTGGCGACGTTGTTGGAACGGGGCGAGGGCTCACTGCGGTTCGTTGATCGAGCACGAACGAGGCCTGTGCGCGGTTGAAGACCTTTTGAAACGCTTTCGAAGCGGACACACACCATGACCAGCCCCATCGTTTCAGAAACGGCGGTTCGGCGGATGATGAAGACGACGATCGCGGCGCTGGTGGGCGCTGGGGTACTCGGCGTTTCGGCTTTCGCGCAGGTCGGCGTGAAGCCCGAGGCCGAGCCGCGTGTCGCTGAGCAGGGCGTGAGGGCGAATACACCGACGAAGGAAAAGAAAGTCGGCACCGACCGCGAGGCGTTGGAGGTTCGGTTCGAGGTGCCTTCGACGGTGATCGAAGCCGGGCGGACGCACATGCTGCCGTTCCTCGCGGCCGGCGCGGTGAAGCTCGTGCCCGCGAAGGCGACGGGCTCGGTCGACGACGCGAAGGAGTCGGCGTCGAAGGAAGGCACGAATACGAAAGACGCAAAGGACGCGAAGGGCAAGCAACCCGCGGGGAAGGTGCGTGAGGGCAGGGCGCAGGGGAATGATGAATCGCGGGCGGTGGTGATCGACAGCCGAGTGACTGACGCGAGCGTGCTGGCGGTGGTTCGACAAGCGGAGGTGATGCCCGGGTTTGAGGTTGGATTTGTCCGCGTATTGGCGCTGAAGCCCGGCACGGCCGAGCTTCGCGTGGGCGGCGCGGTGCAAAGGATCACGGTTGTGCCCGTACGGAGTGGTGCGTGGAGCGAGTTGAGCGTGCCGCGGATCGTGGCGCCGTTGGACGGCGCGGTGATCTGGCCCGGCGCGCTGGGGGGGCATGGCGAGATGCAGGCGCTGCCTTCGTCGGAGGCGGGTGAGAAGCCCTCGCGCACGAAGCAGATCGACCCGGCGCTGGCGGCTCGGCAGACGGCGCTCGCGGTGGGTGTGAGCTGGACAGACAACCCGGCATCGCCTCACGGCGCGGTGAAGCTGGAGGTTGTTGGGGCCTCGGGCTCGCCGAGGATGTTTGAGGCGACGTCGGTGACCGATCCGGCGGTGGGACCGACGCGCACTGCGACGTTTGAACTTCCGCCCGCGGATATCTCGCCGGATGCTTCGGGTGTGTTGACGCTCACGCCCGTGGCGTTTTCGGGCGGCGGACCGATCGCGACACTGCCTCCGGGAGGTGTACGTGGCGCGCCCACGCGCGTGCGGATCATCCCCAGGCCCAGCTCAAGCGAGCAACTGGCGTCAACGGAAACCATCGGAGCGAAAGCGGACGACAAGCGTGCCGGCGGAAGGACGAGCAACGGCGCGAACGCTTCGACTGCCGCAGCGGCACCCGCGATGGGCTCGCAGATGACCGTCGAGCTTCCCCCCGGTCGCTCGGGCACGTTCTTCTCGATCCCCGCGGCGGACTTGAAAGAGGAGTATCGCCCCGAGCGATTCAACCGCGGAAAGGTCGTCACCGGCGCAGACCAACGCGCCTTCGGCGGGCGCATGGGACGCGTGGTGATCAACAACACCGCCGACCCGACGCTGGGCGTGCGGATCGAAGTCCCCAGCACCGGGCTGTACCAGATGATCGTCACTGCGGCGGGCGATTGGGGCGGCGGGGTGTACCCGACGGTGGCGCTCGTCATCGACGGTGCGAATCAGCCCGTGACCAGCGGGCAGCTTGTGATGAACGATTGGCACCGCGTGGTGGTCGGTGTGCCGGTGACGCTCGAAGCAGGAACGCGGACGCTGTCGGCTCGATTTGAGAACGACTTTGCCGCGGGGAATCTGGGCGATCGCAATCTTCGCCTGGAGACCATCGAGATCGCGCGGGTCAGTGATGTTGCGCTGGGCACGCGTGTCGCCTCCGCGAAGGGCGGCGCTGACGGCGAGATGATGGCGGGCGGCGGAGAGATGATGTCGAGCCCCGCGCAAGGCGAGAACGAAATGATGACCATGTCGCCCGGCGCGAAGAGCACCGGGGAGAAGGTCGACCCCGCGACGCAGCCTCTGTCGGCGATGGACCCGATGCTGTTGCAGCCGGACGACCTTTCGGGGACGGGCTGGCGAGCCAACCGCGTGGCGCTGACGAGCATTTTCGATCGGCAGGAAGCGACGGGCGTGGTGACGATCGAGGGAGTTTGCTCGTGGGATGCCGCGGACCGCACGCGGGCGCCGCTGGCGCGGCTGATGGTCAACGGGGTGGAGGTTTCCTCGCAGTACGCCGCGACGCTTCGGTTCAAGCTTGATCCCTCGTGGCTGAAGCCCGGGGAGAACAGCGTTTGGCTTGAGTCGTTGGCGCACAACGGCTTGACCGCGCGCAGCGCAACGCAGCGGCTGATGCTGGCGACGGATTTGGCCGGTGCGGTATCCGGGGCGATCGTTGATCAAGCCGCACGCGGCAAGGCCCGCGTCATGCGTTTCACCATGCACGACCCGGCGTGGAGCCCTTCGCTGCGCGATCGCTCGCGCTTGCAAGGCGATGCGCCGCAGTTCAGGCGCTGCGCACTGCCGGGCGGGGTGGACTATGTCCTGCGGCTGCCCGGCGCGATGGAGGGCACGTACCGCGTGACGCTCGAAGCCCGAGGCAACGCGAGCAAGGGACTGCCGACTGTGAAGCTGCTGGCTTCACAAGGCGCGGGAGGCGAGGCGAAAGAGGTCGGAGCGGGAGCATTGCGGTCTTCGCTGGCGATGGTGGAGCTGGGGACGGTGACGTTCTCACCCGGCGCGAAGACGTTGACGCTGCGCTATGACCACAAGGGGTACGAAGCGACGACGAGCGAAGCGGGCGTCTATTTCGAGAGCCTTTGGCTGGAGCCGATCGCGAACGGTGCGGCGGACGATGCGAAGACCAACAGCAAGACCACTGCGAAGCAGCCGCTGATTGTCAGCGAGGTGGTTTATCCGCCGCCGCCGACACCGATCGGCAGTTCGTCGCATGTTTCTTTCAATGCCGACGCGTTGGTGGTTCGTGTCTTTGCCCGAGACGGGGGAGAGTTGAGCAGCGCGGAGTTGTTCATCGACGGGCAGGCAACGGGGATCATCTCGAACATCTCCGGCAAGCCGGGGTTGATCTATCTGCCCGTGCCCATGCGCGGGCTGGGTGTCGGGACGCACGAACTGAGCGCGAAACTGACGAGCAAGCAGGGCGAGAAGAGCGCGCCGATCAGCGTGATGACCGAAGCACGCACGGTGACAGTGACCAGCGAGATGCCGCGCGGCGGCAGCCGGTTTGCGCGAGCGGCGGCGTTGGCCGAGCGGTTTGCTTTCGGGCCCGACGACGCGACGATGGCGCGGATCCTGAGCATGGGCGAGCAGGCATGGCTCGACGACGAGTTCGCGAGCACGCCGATGACTTCTCAATCCACGAGCAGCACGGAGTACATCGAGCCCGAGCCGGCGTTGAACGCCGCGGTGACGAAGTTTGTGCTGCACCGGCGCGAGCAGGACCTTGCGGCGCGGGTGGTGATGCTGACGAGCCAGACGCGGACGCCCGCGCGGGCGAGGCTCGTCAACTGGGTGCAAAACCACTTCACCACCTGGACACGGAAGGTCGAGCCCGATCGGAAGTGGGCGGAGTTCGAGCGGTTCAGCCGCCTGGGCAACGCACCGCTGGGTGATCTCTTGATCAGCAGCGCCACCAGCCCCGCGATGATGCTGTACCTCGATCAGCACAACAGCTATAAAGGGCGGCTGAACGAAAACTACGCGCGTGAGGTGATGGAACTGCACACGCTGGGCGTGAAGGCCGGCTATACGCAGAGCGACGTGACGGCGATGGCCCGCCTCATCACCGGTTGGATCGCGGCCAGGCAGGGCGAAAGCGAATCACGCAACGACAAGGACGTGCGCACGTACGAGTTCCGCTTCGACCCGCGCATGAACGACGAGAAACCGCAGCAGGTCTTCGGCGTGCGTTTCGATGCCGCGGAGCCCGCCGCGCGGTTCGATCGGGCCTTGATGGCGCTGGAGATGCTCGCTCGCCACCCGCAGACTTCACGATTCATCGCGCGACAGCTCTGCGAGCATTACGCTCAGTCGCCCGCGGACGCGGAGATGGTCAACGACATCGCGCTGGTCTTCCAATCCAGCGGCGGAGACCTCGGCGCGTGCGTGCGGGCCATCGCCCAGCACCCGAAACTCGACTTGATCGGTACGCCAAGACTGGCGCACCCGCTGGACTTTGCTCTACGCCTGCAGCGCACGCACGAACAGGTGCGGGCCGAGTCGGTTGCGGGTTTCCTGCGCCGGTGCAAGGCTGGGATCTTCGATTGCCCAACGCCCGACGGGTACGCGCTCGAGGACGCGCCTTGGGCCGACAGCAACGCGATGATCCAGCGGCTGAAGCTCGCCCGCGAGCACGCGCCGATGCTCGCGGCGATCGTCCCCGAGTCCCTCCGCAGCGGCAACACCGCTCTTTCAACCGATCGCGAGCAACTGCTGATCGATCTGCTGGCGATGCGACTGACGGGCTCGCTGCTGAGCGAGCGATCCAACGAAGCGGTCAAGAGCGTGCTCGCGACGGTCAAGGGCAATGCCCTCGACCGTGCTCGCGAAGCCGCGGCGATGATCGCCAGCATGCCCGAGGCCAACCTGCGTTGAGTTTCTCGCTCGCTTCTTCCGAACGCGCCGACCTTTGACGATCCGAAACTGACCGAAACGACCGACGATTTCCGAGTCCGCCGTCCTGATACGTCCGCTGTACCGATACGTTCTCTGTTCCCTTTTTCTGTCATCAACCGGAGCACCGCCATGCACCTGACCCGTCGTTACTTCCTGAAAGCCTCCGGCGCGGTGGCGGTGTATCTGGGCGTCGCGCCGACGCTGGCCCTCGCGCGAGCGGCCGGTGGATCAGGACTCTTGATGCCCGACGGCACGCCCGCGCCGGGGAGCGTTCCGCCGCCGCCGCAATCGGTGAAAAAGGGCAAGGTCCTCGTGGTGATCTTCCTGCGAGGCGGCGCCGACGGGCTCAACCTCGTCGTTCCGTTCGGCGATTCGGCGTACTACGACCTGCGCCGGTCGATCGCCATCCCCAAGCCCGGCGCGGGCGACAACACCGCGATCGATCTGGACGGCTTCTTCGGGCTCAACCCGCGCATGAAGGAACTCATGCCGCACTTCCGATCCGGGCTTGCCGTCGCGGCGCACGCGGTTGGGTATGACAAGAACACGCGCTCGCACTTTGAAGAGCAGGACACCTGGGAGACCGGCATCATCGGCAACACGCTGAACTCCGACGGCTGGCTCAACCGCCACCTGCTGACCAGCAGCGGGCACGGGCCTCTCCGCGCTGTCAGCATCGGGGACAGCCTCCCTCGCATCCTCCACGGGCGTGCGCAGGCCTTCGCCGTGCGCGGGCTTGACGACCTTTCGATCCCCAGCGGCAAGGCCTCGCAGGACGCGGTGACCGCCGCCCTTGAGCACGCGTACTGCTGCGGACCCGACAAGCGGGCCAAAGACGCCGTCGACGCTCGCGACCTGCTCAACCAATCCGCCGCGGCGACACTCGACGGCATGAAACAGCTCCGTGCCATGGCGCAGCAGAAGTACGAGCCCGGCGTGACCTACCCCAACACGGGCCTCGCGAAGAAGCTCGCGCAGGTCGCCCGGCTGATCAAGGCCGACGTGGGGCTTGAGGTCGCGGAGGTCGATATCAACGGCTTCGACACGCACGCGAACCAGGGCAACGCTGCCGGCGCACTGGGAAACCTCGCCAGCGAACTTGCCGGCGCGATGGACGCCTTCGCGCGCGACCTTGGCGACCGCATGGACGATACCGTCGTCGTCACGCTGACCGACTTCGGTCGAACAGCAGCGGAGAACGGCACGCAAGGCACCGATCACGGCTGGGGCAACTGCATGTTCCTCATGGGCGGCGCGGTGCAGCGTGCGAACAAGGCCGCCGAGAGCGCGGGCAAGGCGCGCATGGTCGCGGGCACCTGGCCGGGCCTGAAGCCCGACCAACTCCACCAACGACGCGATCTGCTCAACACCACCGACTTCCGCGACGTGCTGGGCGAACTGGTCAGCGTGCACCTGGGCAACACGGCGTTGAAGGACGTCCTCCCCTCGCACACCTTCAAGCCCGTCGGCTTGGTGGTGTGAGCGGCGAGCGTCGCTCGCAGCCGTCCGGTGATGCTCCGAAGGACCGAGCAGCGGCGCACATCCGCGTGGCTCCGCGTGAAGGCACGCGGCTCATCCGTTGCGCCCAAGGAAGTACGCCATCAGCTCGTGCCCTTCTTCGAGCTTGATTGGCGACGCGTTCGCGCTCGCTTCGTCGTATGTAGCTCGCTGGTTGTTTGCGCTTGGTGCGATGTCCGAGCCCGCCAGCACGATCGGCACCGGCGTGGCGTCGTGCTTGCGCGTGCTGACGAGCGTGTAGTGGTCGGGCAGGACCATCAGCCGCCACGCGGGGAACGTCAGGCACTTCTCCAGCACCGGCGCGACGACCTTTTCGTCGATGGCTTCGATGGCCGCCACTTTCGTGCGCCAGTCGCCCTGGTGGCTGGATTCGTCGGGGGATTCGACGTGGCAGACCACCAGATCGTATCGATCAAGCCCCGCGACGGTGTGCGAGCCCTGCGCCGCGTAGTCGGTATCGTGATAACTCGTCACGCCGGGCACATCGAGCCGGTCCCAGCCGATGAGTTTGGCGATTCCCGCCAGCAGGTCCACCGCGGTGATCATGCTCCCGCGGATGCCGAAGCGTTCTTTGAAACTGGGCATCCGGGGCTTCGTGCCCTGTCCCCAGATCCACGCGGTGTTCCCCGGTCGCTTGCCCGAGGCGATGCGTGCGCGGTTGATCGGATGAGCCGCGAGGAAGGCCTGCGACGTGGTGATGAGTTCACGCAGCGCCGCCGCCGCGGGCTCGCCCTCGGCATCCGTCGCGACGGGCAGGTTCTTCTCCCACGCTTCGCCCGGGATCTCGTGCGGCGGGGTCGTCCTGATCCGGTCGTACCGCAGCCGCGAGGAATCCACCATGCTCGATCGGTACGACACGCCGTGACGTAGCGCCAGCGTCTTCGCCCGCGCGGGGAGGGTCTTCTGCCAGTGCGTCTGTAGATCCTCGAAGAGCGTTTTCGCTTCCGCATCGCTGATGCCGCCGGCGGAGTGGTCGAGCATCTTGCCGTTGTCCGCGGGGCTTGTGCCCACGGTGACGAGGTTCACGCGGAAGACGAAGTCGTGCTCGCCGATGGGCATGTCGATCGCGGCGGCTTCGAGCGGCGCTCGCCCGGTGTGGTACTTCCGCGGGTCGTACCCAAGCAGGTCCATCGTGCACACATCCGACCCCGCACCAAAGCCGGGCGGCGTGGTCTTCGCGGTCAGCAACCTGCCCATGCTCGCCAGGCGATCCATCGCGGGCGTGCGGGCGGCCTGTAGCGGCGTGCGCCCGCCCAGTTCCTTTAGCGGATAGTCCCCCGCACCGTCGGCGATGATGATGGCGTATTTCATGCTGCGAAGACCGTAGACCGCGTCAGGCCCCGGCGTGAGGTTCTCTCGCCCGACTCGCCCGGAATGTTCGATTCAGTGTCGGTTTCCACACGCCCGATTCGGCCGCGTTCTTTGGTAGACTGAGACCATGTTCCTCTACAAACCCGGCGTTGAACAAGCCAACCTCACCTCCTCGACGCTGCTGATGCAGCTTCGGATCGTGATCTCCGCGTTCATCCTGGGTGTGGTGATCTTTGCCGCGACCGGCGCGTTCATGCTCCTGACCAGCGGTCCAAACGCGCCCGCGCCGGGGCCGACGGGCGTGCCTGTTCCTACCACACCTTCGACGGCACCGCAGCCGGGCATGCCCTCGATCGCAGGCCTCCACCCGGTGGTCCTGGTTATGTTCGCCATGATGTTCGTCATGCCGATGGCGTTTGTCTTCGCGATCTCGAAGGCGAGCAGCGGCCGAGCCCGCAAGGTCTGGCAGGAACGCCGCGACGATGTCGAAGCCGGGCGGATGGTTCTGAACATCTACGGGCAACTCACCATCACCGGGGCGGCAATGATGGAAGGCATCGGCCTGCTCGGCGGCGTGATCGTCTTTGTTTTCCACGACCCACTCGGTTTCATCGGCGTGGGGTTCGCACTCCTGACCCTCGGCGCGGTCTTCCCCAGCGAGAAACGCCTGAACACCTTCATCCGCCGAGCGACGGAGAGCGTCGCAGCCGCGTAAGCCGCGAGCCTACCTTCTGTGCCTATGCGGATCGCGTTTCTTGGTGCGGGGGCTTTCGGGATTCCGACGCTCGAATCGCTCGTGCGTGAGCACGAAGTTGTCTGCATCGTCACCCAGCCCGACAAACCCGCCGGTCGCGGCATGAGCCTCACGCCAACGCCCATCGCGCAGTGGGCCAGCGAGCACGCCCCGCAGATCCCGATCTTCAAACCCGCCAGCGTCAGCGAAGCCGCGGCGTGCGCGAGCATCCGCGCCGTCGCGGGCCCGGGGCTCACCGACGCGTGGATCGTCATCGCCTTCGGGCAGAAACTCCCCCCCGAGTTCATCGAGGGCGTCTGGGCCGTCAACCTCCACGGCTCACTGCTGCCACGCTGGCGCGGCGCGGGCCCGGTGCAGGCGGCGATCCTCGCCGGCGATTCAACCACCGGCAACACCGTCATCACCATCGCGCAGCGCATGGACGCGGGGCTCATGCTGGGCTCATCGCAGCGCGCCATCGAAAGCTCCACCACCGCGGGGGACCTGCACGACCTGCTCAGCGCCGACGGCCCGGCCCTCATCCGCGAAGTCCTGCAGCGGCACGCCGCGGGAAACGACATCGCCCTGACCCAGGACGAGTCGCTCGTCACCAAGGCCCGCAAGCTCAGCAAGCTCGACGCGTGGGTGGACTTTGCTTTCGCCGCGGAGGAATGCCGCCGACGGATCAACGGGCTCAACCCCTGGCCCGGCGTGACCGTGCGCTTCCGCGATCAGAACCTGCGTCTGCTCCGCAGCACAACCGCCCTCGACGACGTCAGCACCCAGGCCATGCACGCCGCAGAATCGCACGCGAAAAGCCCCAGGCCCGCCGGGCAGATCCTCGCCGGCGCAACCGGGCTCATCGCCTGCGGCCAGGGCACGACCCTCCGCCTGCTCGAAGTCCAAGCCCCCGGCAAACGCGCCATGAAATGGAGCGAGTTCGCCAACGGCGCCAAAATCGCCGGCACGCCCAGCGACGCGCCCGAGATGCAACTCCAGGGCGGCAAGCCCCAATGATTGAGCCTGCGGCGGCTCCATGTTGTCCGATGATTCATCAGGCCCCGAGCAACAGAGAAGCAACGGTCGATCAATCGCGAGTGCATGGATGTTGACGCTGTGGGACTTCATCGAGCCGATCGCACGCACGCTGCGTGACGCCGTGGTCGGCAAGGGCCGCGAGAAAGCCCAGCGCGCAGGCATCGAGGTCAAACCTCCAGCCCGCGTGAAGAAACCCCGCGTGCGTCCACCGGCGCTCAAGCCCCCCACCGCCGTCGCTCCGTCGGCATCGAGCCCGGTGGTCACCAAACCCAAACGCCGCCGGCGCAAGCCGCAAGCGCCGCAAGCCCTCACCGCGCCGGCGATCCCGATCGACACGCCGCCGCACCTGCTCAGTTCAAGCACAAACGAGACGGCCGACGAGCGCTACGACCGCATCACGCAGCTCATGCTCACGCGCTACCGCGTCCGCGTGCGCAAGTGGCGTAGCGGCATGACCGGCATGGCCTGGCGCGTGGCCTATCGCGACGGCAGCATCGTCAACCTCATCGAAGCCCCGAAGCCCAAGGGCCCCATGTCCGCCGCGGTTTTTCTGCACGAGATCGGGCACCACGCTATCGGCTTCGACACCTACAAGCCGCGCTGCCTTGAGGAGTATCACGCCTGGCGTTGGTCGCTCGAGGCGATGCAGACGCTGGGGCTGAACATCACCGACGCCGTGCGCCACCGCATGCACCTGTCGCTGTGGTACGCCGTGAGCAAGGCCCAGCGCCGCGGCATCCGCTCGATCCCCGTCGAGCTCGAACCGTTCATGCACCGCCCCGCGCGTTTATCCAAACGCCGAAGCCGTGACGATCACGCCGCGTAATCCTTCAACTCACCGGCGACCTCACCCCTCAACACGAACCCACGGGCCCTTCTCGCCGATGGTCTTCGGATCGTCGAAGTACGCCAGCAGCATCTCCACCGCCCGCGCCGCGTCGACAAACTCGTCGTTGAGTTGAAAGTGCTTGTCGCCCCCGCCGTCGCGATACTGCACCACCAGCCCCGCCTCGGGCTCCTCCGGATCGGCCACGCCCGTCTGGATGAACTTCGATTCGCTCTGCGCCAGCACAACAAACCCGTTCTCGCACAGCCCGAGGTGCAGCACGATCGACCGCACGTCATCACGCGTCGGCCCTTCGACATACCCCTCCGTCGGCTCCAGATCGAACTCGCCCCACTGCAACACAAACTTGCCGCTCATGACTGCCCCCCTGCTTGCCCGTTCGCCCCGCCTTTCCACACCGCGCTGAACTCCGTCTCGCCCGGCAAGGGCCAACGCTCGATCCGCCCGCCACTCCATGGCGCCCCCACTCGCCCACTCAGCACCAGCTCGCGGTACCACTCCACCAGCCGCAGCGTGCCCAGAGGCAACTGCCTTGCCCGGCTGATCGCCTCCATACTCCGCTCAGTCAACCCGGGCTCCGCGAGGGCCTTTCGCACCGCTTCCACGCCGCCGTCGCTGAGATCGGGCAAGCGAACAAAGCTCCCCTTGGGCAGCAGCTTGTCCGCCGCCTTCGATCCGAAATACAGCGGCAAACACCAGCACATCAGCGGGTCCCAGATCTTCTCGGTGATGTACAGATCACCCTCGGCAAAGTTCTCAATCACCAGCGCCATCCGCGAAGGACGCAGCACCGCGCTCTTGTTGATCAAGCTCCCTCGCGGCGAGAGATCCGCCGGCAGCCCCCGCCCGTACAACTCCATCTTCACGCCCGCCGCACGCAGCTTGCGCAGAAACGCCAGCCGCTCGCGATGCCCGGGGAGCGCCGCCGTGCCGCTGGTGATCACCACCAAGTCCGTCAGCTTCTCGCTGGGTTTCAGGTTGCGGAAGTACTCGACATCCTCAAAGAGGTGATACGTCGCGGGCTGGATGATCGGGTGATGCACACGCGGATCGGGCCCGAAGACGTTGGGGGTGATCTCGCACGCCGCCTTCACCGCCGCCTCCTCGACCGCGGGGGGCGGATCGCCAAAGAGCACCGTGATCGTCGACGGATCGCGCCCGCGGAACTTCTCCCACGCCGCCGCCGCCCGAACTTCCCCCAGCGTCCCGGTCAGCTTCGCCCAACGACGCCGAAGGGGCGACAACCGCACTTTCGCATTGCCCGGCCAAGGCGTCCCGAAGCACAAAATCCGGTCCGCATCGAGATTCCCGGGCTGAAAGACCATCTCATGATGCCGCCCCAAAGGCCCGTCGCACTGCGTCCACAGCGCGTCCGCGGCATCGATCCGCTCCACAAACACCCCCACCGTGATCGGGCGTTTCGACCCGGCAAAGGCGGCAGAATCACCCGTTTTCTCGCTCAAAGCACCGGACATCGGCGTCTCCACGCTCAAAGGAATTGCCGCCGATCGGTTGGGCATCGTCGAATAGTACAGATACCATCCACCCGGTCAATCCGCCGATGGGCAACCCCAAGGCGGTTTCGACATCGTTCCCTTTCCCTCAGCCGCAGAAAGCCCATGGCCCAAAGCAAGAAACCCGCCAAGTCCACCAAGCCCGCCAAACCCGCATCGAGCGCCGCGGGCAAAGCCTCCAGCAAGCCCGCGAGCAAGCCTTCGATGAAGGCCCCGGGCAAGCCCGCGAGCAAATCCGGCGCGGGCAAGTCCGCCCGTCCGTCGCGCGCGGGTCGCCCTTCAAAGCGCCAGCGCATCGACATGACGATGCCCCCCACCGTCGTGCCCCCGCCCGCGCCCGTCCTGCCCGAGGTCACGCTCCAGATCGCCCGCACGCTCCGCGATCTGAAGTGCACCGACGTGCTCATCCTCGACGTCCGCGGGCACAGCCAGCTCGCCGATTACCTCGTCCTCGCCAGCGGCACCAGCGACCGTCAGATGCGCACCGTCGCCGACGAGGTTACCCGCCTGGCCCGTCAGCGCGGCGAGCCCGTCGTCTCCACCTCCGCTGACACGCGCACGACCTGGATCGTCATCGACTGCTTCGAAACCGTCGTGCACATCTTCGAGCCCACCACCCGCGCCTATTACGACCTTGAGTCCATGCACGAGGGCGCCCGCCGCCTGAACGCAGACGGCACCCCCGTCGCCTCCGACGCCGCAGCTTCGAGCGACGATCCACGCCAGGTCGCCGAGGGCGCTGAAACAGGCAACGAGGCCCGCGCCCACGCCGACGAAGCCCTCGCCCGCGCACGCACACGCCGCGGTCGCACGGCCGATTAACCAACCCGCCACCCGCGACATCCAACGCCGCTCATTCCATCTTTCCTCTCACGCCTTTCGCCCCGAATCACACCCATGCTCAGACAAGTCCTGCACTCGAAGATCCACATGGCCCGTGTCACCGCGGCCCGCCCCGATTACGTCGGTTCCATCACCATCGACGAAAACCTTCTCCGCGCCTGCGGCATGCGCGTCAACGACGCCGTCAGCATCGCCAACTGCCGAAACGGGCAACGCTTCACCACCTACATCTTCCGCGGCGAGCCCGGCAAAGGGCAGATCGAAATCAACGGCGCCGCCGCCCATCTCGTCGAGCCGGGCGACAAAATCATCATCATGCACTACGCCATGATGACCGACGACGAATACGCCACCAACCGCCCCAAAGTCCTCATCATGAACGACGACAACACCGTCAAGCAGCTCATGCGCTACGAGCCGATGCTGTAGCCTCCAGGTGGCACAGCTCTCCAGAGCCGTGCATCTTCTCTTCTCAGCCTTCCTCCGAGCAAACGATCATGCCCGCAAAAAGCCGCAAAGTCACCGCTCGGCCTTCCGCACACAAACCTTCCACGAAGTTGCAACCCAAAGCAACCACCGCCGCAAAGCGTCCACCGAAGACTTCGCCCAAGGCCAAGCCAGCAGCGAAGTCCAAGCCTTTGCCGTCCGCCAAACCGCGCCGCCCCGAGGCCGCGCTGGCCCGTGCACAGCGCGTCGAGACACCCTCCGCCGCGCCCGTCGTTGCGTCAAAGAAGTTCCTCGTCCGCGCGGGCGTCAGCGCCGGCACGCGCTATCCCGTCCTCGTCGGTTCGGGCCTGCTCAGCGGTCGCTGCCCGGAACTCGACGAAGCACTTTCCAGCCGCCGCGCTGTCCTGCTCGTGGTCGATGCGGGGCTTTCCCCCGCGATGATCGAGCCGCTGATCAAGCGTGTCGAAGCCCGCGGCTTGCGCTGGGGCGTCTGCGTCGTCCGCGCCAGCGAGGACGACAAATCCATCGAAACCCTTCAACGCGTCCTCGCCGAGGCCGCACGCCTCCGCCTCGAACGCCGCGACGCCGTCATCGCCCTCGGCGGCGGCATCACCACCGACCTCGCCGGGTTCGCCGCCAGCATCTACCGCCGCGGCATCGACGTCATCCAGTGCCCAACCTCACTGCTGGCGATGGTTGACGCCGCCGTGGGAGGCAAAACCGCCGTCAACATCACCGTCCCGGGCGAGCACGGCGAAGGGGGCAACAAAGCCCGCCTGCTGAAGAACATGGTCGGCGCGTTCCACCCGCCCGCGTTGGTGATCTGCGACGTGGCAACCCTCGCCACGCTCCCTCAGCGCGAACTGCGCGCAGGCCTCGCCGAGTGCTTCAAGCACGCGCTCATCAGCAAAGCCCTGGGCGACGCAAACCTCGCTGACTTCACCCGCAAGGCCCTCCCCGATCTGCTCAACGGCAACCAGCCCGCGCTGGCGCAGCTCGTCCACCGCAACACCGCCTGCAAGGCCCGCATCGTTCAGCTCGACGAACGCGAGACCAGCACCAAGCCCGACGGCGGACGCATGATGCTCAACCTCGGGCACACCTTCGCGCACGCCATCGAAACCCTCCCGGGCCTCTCCTGGCGCACCGCCTCGGGTCAACTCCAGATCGGCCCGCTCAAACACGGCGAGGCCGTCGGTCTGGGCCTCCTCTGCGCCGCCCGCACGGCCGAGGCGCTCAAACTCCTCAAGCCCACCACCAAAGCCGCCCTCCCCGTCTCCATCGACCTTGAACGAACTCTTCGTCAAGCCGACCTGCCCACCACCGTCGCGGGCCTGCCCCCCGCCGAGACGATCCTGCGCCGCATGTTCGACGACAAGAAGGTCGACGCCGGTCGCCTGCGTCTGATTTTGCCGCGAACAGGCGGGCTTTGCGTCGTTCGCGACGACGTGCCCGCACCGGTGATCCTCGATTCGATCCGCTCGATCGCCGCGCCGGGCTCGATCTGAGCCTGCTGCGTTGCGTGGGGAGTACAGATCGTACGGTGGGTTCCCCTTTCCCCTGATTCAAGCAAAGTCGAACCGGACACCGATAACAGGGTCTGGACCTGCCCGAGCTTGCCCCGCGCCCGTGCGTTCTTTCGCCCGGACGCGCTGAAGGGCGGCTGTTCGCCTCGCGCATCGCCCCGGCTCCGTTCGGACACCCGGGTTCCAAGCCGCGCACGGTCCCCAAGGGCCCGCGATCATGCGCACCATTGCGATCATCAATCAGAAAGGTGGCTGCGGCAAGACCACCTCCGCCATCAACCTCGCCGGCGTCTTCGCCCGCAAGGGCAAAAAGACCCTGCTGGTCGACATGGACCCGCAGAGCCACTGCGCCGCGGGCCTGGCGATCCCCGAGCAGCGCATCGACGTGCAGATCGGCGACGCGATGGCCAACCCGCCCGCCGCCGGTCGCACCATCGACTGGAACCGCCTCCTCTGGCGCGTGAGTCGAAACCTCGACCTGGCCCCTAGCACCGTCCGCCTCGCCTCACTCGAAGCCCCCAGAGGCGGGCTCGCCGGCGCCGACGACGCCGAGAAACGCCTCGACGCCATCCTCACCCGCCTTGCGGATCAGTACGACCTCTGCCTGATCGACTGCCCTCCGGGCATCGGGCTATTGACCTTCAACGCCCTCTTCGCCGCAACCGAGGTCATCATCCCCGTCGAGACCGGCTTCTTCGCCCTGCAGGGCGCCAGCAAGCAGGTTCAGACCATCAAGGCCATGGGCAAAAAGCTCGGCATCGCCCCGCCCTACCGCATCGTGCCCACCATGCACGACGAATCCAGCGCCCTCGCCCGCGAGGTCCTCGAACAGATCAACGAACGCTTCAAGGGCTTCGTCGCACCCACGGTCATCCGCCTCGACCCGCGCCTGCGCGAAGCCGTGAGCTTCGGGCAGCCCGCCGTCGAATACGCCCCCGACAGCAACGGCGCGCAAGACTACCTCGCTCTGGGCGAATGGCTCATCCGCTCGCCCATCAAATCGCGCCCGACCGTCGCCGCCGCGCCCAACGCCGTTCCCACGAACACCGACGACGACCAACCGCAGAGCCCCGTCACCATCCGCCCCGCCGCGGCGGAGTCCCTCCTCACCGCGCCTTCACACCCCACACCCTCCGCAACCTCCCCGCTGGCGCCCGTCGCGTCTGCAACGCCCGCCGCTGCTCCCACTTCCACACCAACGCTCTCGCCCTCGACAATCAACCCGAACCTCTCCGCCGGCGCCGCACTGGCCGCGATGATCCGCGCCGACCTCAGCGCCGCCGTCATGGGCATCGCCAGCGCCCACGCCGCGCTGGGCAATCAGGCCGCCGCTGCCGCTGCGCCCACGACCACTTCACCCGCTCCCGCACAGACGCCAACACCGACGCACGTCCCCACGCTCCTGCCCGTCGCCGGTCGCGTCCGCGTCAACTCACTCGAGCTCATCAACACGCCCCCCACCACCTCCATCCCCACCGACCCCGCCATCCGCCACCTCCTCGGCCCGCGCGAAACCTCCCAGGGCGTCCTCTTCATCGTTCCCGCAAGCCTCGGCCGCTCCATCTACATCGCCGGTCAGTTCAACAACTGGTCCCTCTCCGAAACCCCCATGCGCCTCAACCTCGACCTCGGCGTTTTCGAGGCCACCGTGCCGCTGCCCCCGGGCAAGCACGAGTACCGCCTCATCGTCGACGGCCGCTGGATCGCCGATCCCTACAACCCCGTCGTCTCCATCAACCCCTTCGGCGAAGCCAACAGCGCCGTCCACGTCACCACCGCGCCGATGCCGCAGCTCGCCGCCGTCATGGGCTGATCTTTCTCGCTCCGCTCACGAACGCTCAACCCGCCTGACCTTCGCACCATGGCTTCAACCGCCGACTCAACCCCGGGCACACCGCGTTTCCCGCCGCCGCCGATGCCCATCGACGACGAGCACGCCCAGGCGTTCGACGCGCTGGCCGATCTCTTCCTCGGCTCGTCTTCACTCGAAGCTCCCGCGGCATCATCGCTCGACGACACACCGCTCACCACGCCGACCGTCGAAGAGCCGATCGATCAACCCGCAGCACCATCCACGCCCACCGCCACGCTGCGTCTGAAGCGCGACGACGATCATCACGATGATCAACCGGCTCATTCCGACCCGGACGAGTCGACGCATCATCAGCCCGACCCGCTTCCTGAAGTCGAAACTTCCCGCACGCCGCAGATCGAAGTGATCCTGCAAGCCCCGCTCCCCGGGCTCGCTTCCTCCTGGGTTCAGCACCACGCTCGCGCACAGGCCTCAAGCCATGGTCAGCTCACCCTCATCCGCGCCGGGCGTTCTTCGTGCCGGGTTGATCGTCTGCACGTCCGAGCAGGTGGGTACGCCCCCGCGCCGGGCACATTGCATACCGACCTGCGTCAAGCCCTGCACGCCGCTCGCTCGATCTCTTCCCGCACCGTCATCGCCCCCAGCGAAGGCGACGAGCACGCCTTGCTGCTGAGCTCATCCTGCACGCACATCACCCTGATCTGCGGGTGCGATCAATCCAGCGTCGTCGGCGCATACCGCCGCCTGAAGCGCCTCGCAGAGCTCTTCACCACCACCAACAACAACCCCTCCTCCACGCCTTCCACACCCGAGATCCGCATCCTCTTCGTCGGCAGCGACGAGCACACCGCCAAAGCCGCCTTCGCACGCCTCAGCGAAGCCGCCGGCTCATTCCTCCGCATGCCGCTGGCGATGCTCACCCCCGTTCACCGCCTGAGCCCCGCGGGCAACGTCCTCGCCGACACACTCTACGACGGTCCGCTCACCCTCGAACTCGCCGAGGCGCTGCCGATCCTCTCAGCCGTCACCCCCCCGCCGGCGCGAACGCCCGAACCCGCGCCCGCGCCACGCCGCTGCGATGCCCCGCCTATCTCGCCGCGCACGCGCCGACTGCTCACCGACGAAGAGCTCGCCGGGCTGATCGAGTTCATCCCGTCAACGTCGAGCACAAGTTCAACGCTCCGCGACGACACGACGCCGATCCTCGACGCCGCCGTCGAGTCGATCCACGCCGAGTTCGATCTCGACTTCGACATCGAAGACACCGCCGATCTCGACCAGCCCTCGGCTCAGCCCGTCGTCGATCGCGCCAACGAACCCGCAGCAGCCGCATCGTCCTCTGCACCTTCCCCCGCGCCCGCGACGAACCTCGCATCACTCATCGCGGGCCTTTCGCCGCTGCTTGCACGTTGCCCCTTCACGCCGACGGTTCAGCTCGCCCTCGACGCCCAAGGCCAGTTGCACCTGCTCAGTAACGAACCGCTGCCGCAGGCCGTCAGCGATCTCGAAGTCGCCTCCGCCTGGGCAACCGCGCACCGCGAGTTGCTCGCCCTGACCCCGGGTTGCCAAGCCCTCACCACTTCGTCAACCGCCGCAACTCCGCCGCTCCGCCACTGGTTCACTCCGGACGCGAAAGCCGCCAAGCACATGCTCGACGCGAACCTCCGCGTCCACCTGCTGCTGACCATCACCACCCCGGGCCTGCACGCGTGCGCAATAAACTGACGGGGTAGGCATTAGGCACTGGGCATCAGGCACTGGGCACTGGTAAAGACAAAGAGCACAACGGACACAAAAGCGAACAACGCCAACCGAGAGGTTGGCGTTCTTTGTCTCTGCCTAGTGCCTAGTGTCTGATGCCCAGTGCCTATTCCCTAGTCCTTGTACTTCGCGTGGCAATCCTCGCACGACGCCGCGAGCTTCTCGAACTGACCGTCGATGATCTTCGCCTCCGCCTTGGGCTGCTGCAACAACAGCGCCCGCAGTTCACCCGCGTGCGCGATCGAGCTCTCCATCATCTTCCGAAAATCCTCCGGCTTCTCCTTCACCCGCTGATTCGTCATCAGCCCACGCAGCAACTCCTCCAACTCCTGCGCCTTCCCCGCGTGCTCCGCCGGCTTCGACCATGAGTCCACCTTCCCGTCCAAGACCCCATCCAGCAGCTTGTCCGCCCGGCGCATCGCACTCTTCAGACCCTCACCCCGCGCCGTCGGCGTCGTCCCGCCCCCATTCACCGTCGGCCCACGCATCTCCCCACCCTCATCATCCTTCTCCTCGCGCTCATTCTTCCGCTCACCACCCCCCCCACCACTGCCAGCACCACCAACAACACCCGGCTTCGCCCACGCCTTCACGCCCACCTCGTGCACCAGCCGCCCACCCTCATGCCCCGCCTTCGCGATCACAATCGCCCCGAAGCCGTGCCCCAACAGATACAACCCCGCCAAGCCCAGCCACAGTTTGCCCGGCGCTTTCTCCGCTTTGAAGATGTACCCAACCGTCCCCGCGCACATCGCCAGCGCCAGCAGCACCGTGAGCGTCCGCGCCTGCTCGCCGAGTTTTTCATGGTGTTCGAGAATCGCCCCCGCGCCGGGGACTTTCTCCGCAAGGTCCGAGGCCGCCTCGCCCGTGCTCACCGCCACGATCGCCGACACCGCGCTGATGATCATCAGCCCCGACGCCGCCAGCAGCAACCCCCCCGCGTGCTTGCGGATCAGCACCGCCAGCACCACGAAGATCGGCGTCACAAACATCAACGCAATCGGGAAGTGAATCACCAGCGGGTGAAGACCATCCCACGACGGAATCGGCGGCAGTCCAAACATCCTTCAACCTCCACGCCGCCGGCTCACACACCCGCACCCACACGCACACGCCCGCGGCATCTCAGCATCCTACCACCAACATCCCCGCCGCGGGGCATATGCTCGCGCATGAACACCCTCGAAGCCCGCGCCAAGGCCGTCGCCGCCCGCTGGTACGCCGCGTGGAACGCCCGCGACATCGACGCGATCATGGCCTGCTACGCCCCGGAGATCCGCCACAGCTCGCCCTTCATCAAACGCTACAACAACACCGACGATCTGGAGCTCGTGGGCATCCCGGCCGTGCGCGACTACTTCGACCGCGCCCTGAAGCGCAACCCCACCCTGCAGTTCCACCCCAAGCACATCGCCGTGGGGCTGGTCTCCTTCGCGCTGGTCTACACCCGCATGACCGGCGACCTGGCGGTGGAGACTTTCGCCATCAACGACAGCGACCAGATCGTCCGATCCGTTTCGCACTATGAGTTGGTTTGAGATTCCCCCACCGCGCCCCGCCCCCCCCCCCCCCCCCCCCCCCCCCCCCCCCCCCCCCCCCCCCC
>JAVTWO010000187.1:0-27440 GCA_032229765.1 Phycisphaerales bacterium
TTTGAGCTTTGAGCTTTGAGCTTTGAGCTTTGAGCTTTGAGCTTTGAGCTTTGAGTTCTGAGCTTTGTGCTTTCTCCCGCCGCTCAGTGCACGCCCTGCGCACCGAGCCAACGCTCCGCATCCAACGCCGCCTGACACCCCATCCCTGCTGCGGTGATCGCCTGGCGGTAGTGCTCGTCGGCAACGTCGCCCGCGGCGAAGACGCCCGGCAGGTTCGTCGTGCTGTCGCGACGCTTCAGATCGACGTACCCCTTCTCGTTGAACTCCAGCCCCGTGCCCTGCAGGAACTTCGTCGCTGGGGTGTGCCCGATGGCGATGAAGAGCCCGCGGACGTCGAGTTTCGATCGCTCCTTCGTCACGGTGTCTTCGAGCGTCACACCTTCAATGTGCTTCTCGCCCAGAACATCAACCACGACCTTGTTCCACAGCACCTTCGCGTTCGGGCGGCTGAGGAACCGCTGCTGCATGATCTTGCTGGCGCGCAGCGAGTCGCGCCGATGGATGATGTAGACCACGCTGGCGAACTTGGTCAGGTAGGTGGCTTCTTCCATGGCGGTATCGCCGCCGCCGACGACCGCGAGGGGTTGGTTGCGGAACGCGGGCAGTGCCCCGTCGCACACGGCGCACGCCGAGACGCCGCCGCCGCTGCGGGCCAGACGCATCTCGTTGTGCAAGCCGATCCAGTTCGCCACCGCGCCGGTGGCGATGATCACCGCGTGGGCCTTGACCGCCTCGCCGCTGGCGGTGTGCAGAACGTGCGGCACCTTCGCGGGGTCCTTCGAGAACTCGCAGCGCACGATGTCGTCGCTGATCACCTGCGTCCCGAAGCGTTCGGCCTGCTGCTGAAAGTGCGCCATCATCTCCGGACCGGTGATCCCGTTGGGGAACCCGGGGTAGTTCTCAACCTCCGTGGTGAGCATCAACTGCCCGCCGGGCAGCACGGGCCCGGGGTCCTGCTTCGGAATCCCGATATAGACCTTCGGCTGAAGCTGAGCGCGGGCGGCGTAGATCGCGGCGGTCCAACCCGCCGGACCGGAACCGATGATGACGAGCTTGTGGATATCACTCATGGCGATTGTTCAGATGGCAAACTTCGTACGGAGATTCACTTCAGCGAGCCCGAGTCCATCAGGTTCTGACGCGACAAGCTCAGCACCGGGGGCCAGATCAGGTAATCGCCCTTGTCGTCCGGAACGGTCTGCGTAAAACGCCGGCCTTGGTTGTCCACGCCGTCGGGTCCGACCGAGTAGACGATGTAGCTTGTCGAGGGGACCAGCACCTGGAACGAGGGCGTGCGGACACCGAGGAACTCCGGGAAGACCACGATCTGCAGGTCTTTGCCCGTCGGGGGGATCACATACCCCAGGAAACGCTTCCGTCCCGGGTCCATCGGGTCGATGTCGTTGGTGTCGATGATCGCGGGGCGGGTCGAGGCGAGGTCCGGCGGCTGACGACGCTGAGCGAGGATGAAGGCGTACGCCGCGAGGCTCATACGCGTCCCGGCGGCTTCGACGGTCAGGATGTTCCGCTGACCGGCGAGTTCGTCAAGGTCGGCGACCATGGCGTCGACGAGGGCGTATTTGCCGCGGTCGAGCTGGGCGTAGTCGGAGGGGGTCTTCAGGCGCGGGTCGAAGGAGACCAGGCCCCAGCGCAGTGCGAAGTCATCGAAGACGCCCGCGACGCGCTTGGCGGTTTCGCTGGTGTTGGCGTGCAGCCCGCGGATGCCGTCCCACTTTGCGGATTCGGAGAACATCCGCAGGGGGCGGTTCTTTGAGCGGATCCGCGCCATGATCGGGCCCCAACGCTCCGGGTCGGGCCCGGCGCCGGGGGTCATGAGCTGCGCCACGAGCTGTTCCGCGGCGATGCGGTTGCCCGCCGGCGGGGTGATGCGGTCGATCCCCAGCATCGCGTTGGCTTTCAGTCGGCGCACGATCGCGCGGACTTCCTCGGCCTTCAGCAGCGGCTGTTCCAACCGGCTGTCGCGGTACGCAACGTCACGCAGGTGCATCAGCGCCAGCGTCATGCAGTTGAAGCCCCAGCTCTTCTCCGTCTGGAACTCGCGCTGCGCCATCATCCGCCCGATCCAGCACAGGCGGACCAACTGGTCCATCGCCTCCGCGGGCTTCCCCTCGCCCACAAGACGGTTCGCCTCCGCGTGCATGAGCAGCTCGAGCGAGTCGAGCTTCTTCATGTACAGAAACTCGGCCTGCGCCAGCAACGCCGGCTCGCCAAGCTCCGTGTACATCTTGTTGATCACCAGCTCGGGGTCGATCTTCTCAACCGCGTCGGCGCCGTACGGCTGGCTGATCTGGAAGCACCGCTTCCAGTCTTCTTCGCTCGTCACCGTCTTCACCGCGTCGATCACGTCGCGCTGCGGCTTCGCCTCGACCCAGGGCTTGACCTTCTCAAAGTCCGCCATCGTCGACAGCAGCATCGCCGACCGCTTCGCGTCCACCAGCACCGCCGGCGGGTTCTCGATCTTCGCCAGCACGGGGAAGAGGATCTTGTCGGCCGACTTGTTCGACTTCACGTCGCTGTACAGCGCGTTGGCCTTCGAGAGGTAGTCGTCAGCGCCGAAGGCCCGCTGGGCCGGGGCGACGATCGAAACCATCGCCGCCGCGGCGAGGGTGGTCAGCGAGAGTGGAGAACAGTGGCTGAAGCTGGTGCGCATCGAGGGGATCCTTCGACGCCGAGGGACCGGGGCTTTGGAGGTGGGCATCGTTGCCCGGCGCTCCCGTGCCCGTCGGCCCGCTCGGGGGGTGGGGTGACATGGTAGCAGAAAACTCGCGCGAACGAGCCGCCCGTCGGGGCAATGCGGGAGTATCCTGACCCCCGCGGGCGACCGCCCCACCGCCCACCCTGATCTGTCTCTACGCACGCACTTCACCTTTGGTTTGAACCGCTTATGAGCACTCAACCGGCGAACTTCCCCAGCCTCATCGACCTGCTCGGCCCCGCATCGCCGATGCTGACCATCTGCGACGTCGGCGCGATGGCCCTCGAATCCGACCCCGACCCGCTCGTCACCCTCATGAGGCCCGGCAAGCACCGCGTCATCGGGTTCGAGCCCGTCCCCGCCGAGTGCGAAAAGCTCAACCGCAGCGCCCTCCCCGGGCACATCTACCTCCCCTACTTCGTCGGCGACGGGCGCGAACGCACCTTCCACCTCACCGCCGCGGCCATGTGCTCCTCCCTCTACGAACCCAACACCCCGCTGCTCTCGCTCTTTCAGCAGCTCCCCGAGGTCGTTCGAACGGCCGAGGCTTCAAAGGTCAAGACCACGCGCCTCGACGACCTCGTCGAAGTCCAGGGCACCGACTACCTCAAGCTCGACGTGCAGGGCGCCGAGCTTGACGTGATCAACGGCGCGGAGAATCTGCTGCGCGAGTCGGTCTGTGTCGTGAAGGCGGAGGTGGAGTTTGTCCCGCTGTATAAGGGGCAGCCGCTCTTCGGCGATATCGACGCGAAGCTGCGTTCGCTGGGGTTCATGCTGCACACGTTCTATCAGCCCGCCGGTCGGTGCTACTGGCCCTTCGTCTTCGGGGGCAAGCCCGATTCCAACGGCTCGCAGGCGATGTGGACCGACGCGTTCTACATCCGCGACCTGACCGTCCCCGGGTCGATGACCCCGGATCAGACGCTCAAAACCGCGATCTTCGTGCACGACATTCTCCAGAGCTACGACCTGGCCGCCATGCTGCTGGCGCGGTACGACGAAGCGAAGAACACCTCGCTCTGGCACACGTACATGAAGATGTTCATGCCGAACCCGCCGGCGAAGGTGCCGCAGCGTCCGGCATGATCGCGGGTTACGTCAGTTGAACGGTTGGGCGTGGGCGGTGGACCGAACGGCTCAGACGATCATCCGCCTCGGCTCGTCGTAGCTGTCGTCCGCGTCGATCCCCAGATCGCCGGGCTTGAAGAACCGCGTCGGGCGTTCGTCGTTGAGCTGGCTGTTGAGCTTGCGCAGGGCCTCGTCGGCGATCTGTCGGACGCGCTCGCGCGAGATGCCGATGGTGCTGGCGATCTGCTTGAGCGTCAGCGGCTCCTGCCCGTCGAACCCGAAGCGCATCCGCAGAATCCGCGCCTCGCGCTCGTCAATGGCGTCCAGCAGCTTGCGGATCGTCCGCAGTTCGTCGTCACGCACCAGCGAATCGCCCGGCGGGTTCGTGCGGTGGTCCGCCACCATGTCCCCGAAGTTCATCGACTCGCCCGACTCGTCCGTCGGCGCCTGCGAAGGCGTCTTCACCGCCCGCACCGCACGCTTGATGATCTTCAGCTTCCGCATCGGAAGCTGCATTTCGTCGGCCAGTTCCTGCATCGTCGGTTGCCGCCCCAACGCACCCTCGAGCTTCCGGCTCGCCTGCTTCCACTTGGCGATCAGCTCGACCATGTACGCCGGGACGTGGATGGGCTGCACCGCGTTGATCAGCGCCCGCTTGATTGCTTGCTTGATCCACCAACTGGCGTAGGTGCTGAAGCGTGCGCCCTGAGCGGGGTCGAAGCCCTCGACGGCGCGCATGAGCCCCACGTTGCCCTCTTCGATGAGGTCCTGCAGCGAAAGCCCGCGGTTGGCGTAGTTCTTCGCGATGGAGACAACCAGCCGCAGGTTCGCGCGGATCATGCGATCGCGCGACACCGGGCAGTTGTCGTTGATGATCGCCCAGCCGAGTTGCTTCTCGTCCTCTGCCGTCAGCAGAGCGATCTCATTGATCTGGCGCAGATACAGCTGCAAGCCAGTGTGCAGCTCGGATTGAACCGAGGTTCGAAAAGTCCTGGTTGCCGACACCGAGAATGACCCTTTCCGCGACTCGAGCGGTCGCGTGTGTGGCACCGAACCAGAAAGGTTCGGCGTGGGCTCCACTTCGCTACGCTCATCCGCACTGAGCGGATGCATCGGACCGTGAGAATACCAGCTTGAGGCTGACACTCAACCCCCCTGCATTGCATGGTTCTCAGCCATTCAGGGGGATTTTTTCGCCCGTACAACCCGTTCATCTTCCCTTTATCAACTCCTCATCAGATTCCCGCGCTGGCCGTCGAAACGACCAGTTCCTCTACACATCCGGTTTTTTGAACCACCACCCGTGATTTGATACCGTACTTTAAACGAACATGCCGATCCCGTCAAGTCCCGCCTCCGTATAGTCGTAACGACGCACAACCGATTCTTCATGCGTCTTTGGCTGATCTTTTGGGCATTCACACGCGCGCATTCGACGGGTTATCCACAACGCAACAATCCACTTTCCTTCCCTTTTTCCCAACGGAATGATCCGAGACCTTTCAGGACACACACCTTGAGCGAATCCAATCCATCTTGGGACCTCAGCGACCTGCTGAACCAATGGCCGTATGAACCGGGGAAGCTCAACGTCCGGGTGATTCCCGGGACCGACGGCGAGCCGCGGATTCAGATGCGTCTGGACCTGGGTGTGTTGCAGATGCACATGGAAGGAAGGCCCGACGGGCAGCGCCCGCGCGGGTTTGAGAGTCTGCTGGACTATCACGAGGCCCGGTTGGACAACAGCCCCAGTGCCGGCCCTGGATCCAGCGAAAACGCGGGCGATCCGGAGGCAAGCGCGAGCTTCGAATCGGGCTCACGCGAGCCCGACGGCGGGGTCGAGTCCGACGGCGAAGGTGAAGCGGAGAGCCCGGGGGCGGAATCGTCGGAATCTGAGGGATCGCGCCCGCGCGAGCCCGGCGGGCGGTTCACGCTGACCCCGGACGACTGCCGGGAGCTTCGTGAGGAGGCGGTGCAGTACTACCACCGCTACATGGCGCTGCTGGTGCTGGAGGATTATGAGGGCGTGGTGCGCGACACGACGCGGAACCTGCGGGTGCTGGACCTCTGCGCCCGCTACGCGGAAGCCGAGGACGATCGGGCGGCGTTGGAACCCTTCCGCGCGTACATCACGATGATGCGTGCGCGGGCCTTGGCGAGCCAGGCCCTGAAAGACAACGAGCCCAAGGCCGCGTTGCACGCCATCGACGAGGGGCTCGACGCGCTGCGCCAACACTTTGCCAGCACGGGTCAGGACGGGGCCTTTGAAGCCTCGGGCGAGGTGCAGATGCTGCGGGGCATGCGCGAATCGCTGGTGCCCAAGCTGCCCACCAGCCCGCGGGCGGAACTGAAAAAGCGCCTCGACGCCGCGGTGCGTGCTGAGAACTACGAGCTGGCGGCGATCTTGCGCGACGAACTTAAGGCGATGGGCGAATAGCCCCCCACCGCTGCGGATGACGGCATCTTCGCACGTGCAAGGCGACGCCGGCGACGGATAATCACCGCCGCGAGCAGGATCACGCAGGCAAGGGCGAGAAGCCCCAACAGCGCGAGGACCACAGGCACGACGATCGCCATGATGCTCGCCAGCAGTGAGCCGGCGCTTTCGATGGTGGACACGACCGGGTTCGCCACGCCGGCGGTGGTGACGGTCGACAGACCGCGCAGGGCGACGGAACCGGCCTTGACCGCGCCGGCGAGCCCGCCGCCGCCGACGAGGGCCGTACCCCAGTTCAACAAATCGTGCTCAGAGCCCGGGGCGATCCATTGACTCCCGGCGGCCAGCGTCCCCGCGCCGACCGCCAGCGGGGCGGCGACGACGTCGAGGGCGTGATCAACCCAGGGGATCCAGTACGCCGCCACTTCGACGAGGGAGGCGACGGCGAGTGCGAGCAGGGCGCCGTCGGTGGTGAGGATGCTCATCGCGGGGGTGAGTTGCACGCCGCCGAAGCGAGCCGCGGCTGCCAGGACCAGCAAAGGCACAAAGACCCGCAAACCGCACGACGCGGCCAGCCCCAGCCCGATCAGGATCGGCACCACATGCTCCATACGGGCAGTATTCGGAACCCCGGCGGGCGGGTTTCAACGAAATGGTCTACCTATGTGAACAGAGGTTTCACCCGCCTCGTACCTGTGGCGTGCGCCTTCGGGCTACGCTCTGTCCGCTTTGACCATGAACACAACGCACACCGAACCGCGCACCGAAACCACCACCTCCGTCGTCGGCTCTGTGAACGACCTCTCCGCCCGCGCGGGGGCGTGTTCGCTACCGATTATCTTGGGGTTTACGTTTCTGAACTCCGCCGCCACCGGCGCGACGTTCAACGGCATTTCGTTCGTGACCTCCGAGGCGCTGAAGTACGGCCCGATCCAAAACGGGATCATGGGGCTGATGCTGGGCGTGACGTACGTGCTCGGCGCACTGGGGGCGAGCCCCGCCATCAAGGCCCTGCGGGTTCGATTTCCAAGTTTGACCGCGCGGACGGTGCTGCTGTATCTGGTCATCACCGCCGCGGTGCTGAACATGTTCCCCGTGCTGGTGTGGGCCTTCGGCGGTGCGTGGAATGACGCAAGCGTTGCGCCCAAGTTCGCGTGGGCGGTGTGGGTCTTTGTTGCGTTGTACTCGACGCTGTGCGGGGCGCTCTGGCCCGTGGTTGAGAGCTTCCTCTCCGGCGGGCGACGGGGCGAGGCCCTGCGTAGCGCCATGGGGCGCTTCAACGTCACCTGGAGCGGGTCGCTGGTGG
Organism: Phycisphaerales bacterium; assembly: GCA_032229765.1. Taxonomy (GTDB): domain Bacteria; phylum Planctomycetota; class Phycisphaerae; order Phycisphaerales; family UBA1924; genus JACVCS01. The sequence continues at coordinate 7,528 of JAVTWO010000187.1, forward strand.
TGTCGATGTGCGTGCTTTCGCCCTTACAAAGCAAAGGGGCGATGCTGCCGCTGGCGGTCATGTCGCTGATGCACCTCGCGTCGCTGGCGTTCCTCGCATGGTTGCCCAAGGAAGCGGGAGCGCACCTGCACGACGACGCTCACGCCACCCCCGCGAACTATCCCAAGCTGCTACGCGTGCACCGCATCCTTTTGCCCACGGCTTACGCGGTGATGTACGCGATGTCGCCGATGCTCCCGCAGATCATCGATTCCATCGGCTTCTCGAAGACCGTCGCGACGCCCTTCGCCGCGACGTGGCTCTTCGGGCGCGTGGTGGCGTTCTTCGTCTTTGAACGCTGGAAGTCCTGGCACGGCACCTGGGTCACCGCCACTTGGGGCACCGCCCTGCTCCTGGGCGGTTTCGCCCTCGTGGTCATGTCCCCCGTCGTCGCCTCGCACGCAACCCAGGTCGTCGCCCAGATCGCCTGCGGCATCGGGCTGCTCTTCTTCGGTTTCGGAGCGGCGGCGATCTATTGCGGCGCGCTCTTCTATGCCCTTGAGGTCGGACAGGCTGAGGTCGACGCCGGCGGGATGCATGAGGCGATGATCGGGCTGGGCTACACCGTCGGCCCTTTGTGCATGTTGCTGCCGCAGGTTCTGGCCGGGCCTTCGTTTTTGTCATCGACCCCCGTCATCGGGGCGGAGACGGTGTCGGGGTTGACCCTGGGGTTGGTTGGGCTGGTGGTCGGTGTGGGGGTTCTTGCGGCTTGGAAGTTCGGCAACCGCCAATAACCCGACCGATATCCCTTGTCGGCGCATCTGGTATCCTCGCCGAGGTCATCGTGCGCCCACGGACGACCGATCTCAGCCTGTCCGCGTGCTTTTTTCGATCAGGTCCGGGAAACGATCGGGGCACCTCGTGCGTACCACCATGAGCGATTCGACCTGAACACCACCAAACCACCTGACTCCGGCTACGCCTGCGTGCGAAGACATGGACGACCGGAAGCCTTTGAACACCAAGGACCGAACCGTGCCTCAGGGGCATCAAACCCCTGCCTGCAGAACCGGGCACGAACCATCAAGGAACCCCATGAAGCGATCCGCCCTGCTGAACCGTCTTGCCCCGCTGGCCTTGCTTGCTTCGCTCAGTTTCGTCCCCGTCTCGGCGTTGTGTCTGGCGGCGGGTGAACCGACCCCCGTGACGAAGGTCGCGCTGGCGGATCAGGCGAACCGTCTGTGGGAGAACGCGAAGCAAGGCGACTGGGACGCGGTGCTGCGTGCGATGAATGAGTCGCCCGAGGCTCTGCCCCCCTCGCTGCGTGCGGGGATGAGCCAGCTCCGCGAGTCGATCCAGAAGCGTGAGACGATGCGAGCCGCCCGCGTGATGAAGGTCCAGGGCGAGCTGGCTGAGTCTCTACAGGGCGACGAGACGCCCGCGAAGGTCTCCGACTCGCTCAAGCACGCGGTGGAGCTGCACGAGCTTGCGCCGGACGCGGCGGCAAAGGCTGCGGTCCTTGCGTCTGAGCCGGTGAAGAAGGCCATCGCCCGCGCCGACAACATGGCCCGCGCGATGGAGGTCAAGGGCGAGTGGCTTTGGGCTGCGGAGCTTTTCTCGCGTCTGAACATCCTGCTCGACACCGACGCGAAGTACAAGCCCGACATCCGCCGACTGAACGACCGCCTGTCGATGCTCCGCCTCTACGCCCCGAAGCGGCTGTGGGAGCTGCGCAACACGCGCCGCGAGATCGAGCGTCAGACCGAGCCCAAGCTCGCGGCGCTGCCGCCGTTCAACTCGGTGGGCGAGGGGTATCAGAGCAAGCTGAAGGACGTCAGCCGACCGATCCTCCTCCGCGCCCTGCAATACGGCGGCAACATCCACGTCGAGCAGATCCCGATGCGCGAGCTGCTCATCGGCGGGCTCGAGGCCGTGCGGACGATGTCCACCACGCAGGACCTTCGCGTAGCGTTTGAAGGCCTCGACAACGCCAAGTCGCGCGAGATGATGGTCGGTTTCCTCGACGAGAAGATCAAAGCCCTGCGCACCGGCAAGGAGGAGATCAGCGACTTCGACCTGGCCGATCTGCTCGACGCGCTCGTGCGTGCCAACGACGTCAGCGTGAAGATCCCCGAGAGCGCCCTGCTGCACGAGTTCGGCAACGGCGCCTTCGACCGCCTCGACGAGTTCTCCGCGATCATCTGGCCGGACGAGCTCGCCCGCTTCAAGCGCATGACCGATTCGAGCTTCCCGGGTGTGGGCATCCAGATCCAACTCGACGAAGAGACGCAGCTTGTGAAGGTCATCACGCCGGTGGACAACTCCCCCGCGGCGAAGGCCGGCATCCGCCCGGGCGATTACATCAAGAAGATCAACAACGACAGCGCCTTGGGCATGAGCGTCGATCAGGCCGTCGAGCAGATCACCGGTCGCGAGGGGACGAAAGTCCGCCTGACCGTCGAACGTGAGGGCGAGGACCTGACCTTTGAACTGACCCGCGCGAAGATCCCCAACTACACCATCAAGGGCTGGAAACGCCAGGGCGCGGAGAACAACTGGGACTGGATGATCGACCGCGAGAGCAAGGTCGGCTACGTCCGCATCACCGGGTTCAACGAGCGCACCAGCGCCGACCTGGCCAACGCCATCGGCAAGATGAAGTCCGAGGGTGCGCAGGGGCTGATCATCGACCTGCGCTTCAACCCCGGCGGGCTGCTGACCGAAGCGGTGAACGTCGTGAACACCTTCGTCGATTCGGGCGAAGTGGTCTATACCCAGCGGGCCGACGGTCGGCGTGTGGATACGCACTTTGCCGAGCCCGACAAGCAGCGCGTCAAGGGCATGCCGCTGGTCGTGCTCGTCAACGACGGGTCGGCCTCCGCGTCGGAGATCGTCTCGGGCGCGTTGCATTACTACGCCGATCAGGGCAAGATCAAGGCCCTCGTGCTGGGTCACCGCACCTTCGGCAAGGGCTCGGTGCAGAACGTCATCCCGCTCCCCCCCACTGCGGCGCTCAAGGTCACAACGCAGTACTACTACCTCCCCGATGGGAAGATCATCCATCGCCGCGAGAAGGCCACCACCTGGGGCGTTGATCCGCACCTGAAGGTCGAGATGCTGCCCCGGCAGGTCGCCGACGCGCTGACGCTCCGCAGCGACGCGGACCTGCAGGCCGACGCGAAGCCGGTTGCACGCCGAATCCTCAAGGACGACGAGGACATCATGTACCGTCCGGATCCGAAGAACTTCCCGCCCGATCCCAACCGCCTGATGACCGACGGTATCGACCTGCAGCTTCAGACCGCGCTGGTCCTGCTGCAGGCCCAGGTCGAAGGCAAGAAGGCCCAGCTCGCCAACGTTCCCCCGCCTGCGAAGAACCCCGGCTGATCGAGCGTTAATCGCTCCGAAGCGAACGAAACAACCACTCCCCCGTCAAGGACAACCCTTGGCGGGGTTTGTTTTTTCCGCATTCTCCGCACGCGGGGCGTTGTGCCCGCGCACGAGCGAGGGCCCGCGTCATACCCTCTGCCATCATGAGCGTCAGCACGCACACCGCCGTCACGAACACATCGAACCTCACCAGCGGCGCCGCCGCGGTTCAGGGCATCAAAGCGAACCGGCTGCACGCGCTGCCGCCGTTTTTGTTCAACGAGATCGACAACAAGAAGCGGGCCGCGATCGCCGCGGGGAAGGACGTGATCAACCTGGGCGTGGGCGATCCGGACCGTCCGACGCCCGCCTTTGTGATCGAGGCGATGGACAAGGCGATGCGTGAGCCGGCGAATCACCAATACCCGGATTGCTGGGGCACCGCGCGGTTCTTGAATGCCGCCGCGGAGTTCATGCAGAAGCGCTTCGGCGTCACCGTCGATCCGAAGAAGAACATTCTCGCGACCATCGGCGGCAAGGACGGCATCGCCCACCTGCCGCTGGGTCTGCTCAACCCGGGCGACGGCGCGATCGTCTGCACGCCCGCGTACCCGGTCTACGCCTCCGCGACGATCCTCGCGGGCGGTGTCGTCCACCGTGTTGAGACAAGCCCCGAGGACCATTGGCTGCCGCGGTTCGATCGCGGCTCCAGCGCCACCGCCCTTCGCACGGCCGCCCCGATGAGCAAGCTGCTCTGGCTGAACTTCCCCGGCAACCCCACCGGCGCAACCTGCGACGAGAAGTTCTATCAGCAGGCCCTGGCCTTCGCCAGCGAGCACGCCCTGACCGTCGCCAGCGACCTGGCGTACAGCGAAATCTATCTCGACAACAACCCGCGCAGCATCGTCTCGCTCTTCAACGCGCCGGGAGCGGACATCAAGACCACCCGCGCCATCGAGTTCCACTCGCTGAGCAAGACCTTCAACATGACGGGCTGGCGCATCGGCTTCGCCGTCGGGCACGAGGACGTGATCAATGCGCTCCGCCAGGTGAAGGACAACTACGACTCCGGGGTCTTCAACGCGATCCAGACCGCCGGCGCGGTGGCCCTCGAACGCTTCAACGACCCGGCCCTTGCGCAGATGCGCAGCGAGTACGCCAAGCGGGCGAAGATCGTCGTCGACGCCCAGACCAGCATCGGCTGCGAGGCGAGCATGCCCCGCGCGGGGATCTTCGTCTGGGCCCGCTGCCCGTTCGACTCCGCTACGGGTCAGCGCATGAACTCCTGGCGACTGGCGGAGAAACTCATCGACGAAGCCGCGGTCGTCACCGTCCCCGGCGCGGGCTTCGGGCAGCACTGCACCGACTGGTTCCGCGTCAGCCTCACCCGCCAGACCGACCGCCTCGAAGAAGCCATGCACCGCCTGGCTTCGGTGAAGTTCTGATGCCGTGCGATTACCTGATGTGCCGGTGCGTGATCGGCATGGGTCGGTGACCAACCGGGCACACACCCGGAACGGCAGCATCTTCGCGCTGTTCAAAGCGGATTCGTTGTGTTGCCCGAATCAATCGTCGCCCACAGATGACGGCGATCGACAAACAGATCGATTGGATCCGCCTCAATCATCGAGCACCGCTTCGCGGCGCGATGGCCAAACGCTCATTCAAGCGGCGGATACCAGTTCGGCGGCCATTTCTTGCCCTCGTAATCGATGCCACCCCAAGAATCTGCATCCACGCCGAGGGTTTCAATCGGGTGAAACCCGCAGTTTGTCAATCGCAGATCACGCGCCATCTGAATGATGTCAAAGGTGCAGAAGATTCGGCTGTGCGTCAAAGGATAGACCGAAAAAACCTGCCAGTTCGATGGCACTGGATCCTCAAAACCCATTCGCAAGTCAACCTTTCGATGCTCGATCATGATGCCACATTCAGGACAAGTCCGATTGATCTCGCCATCGATCGGGAAGTTCTTTCTTCGAACACGGTAATGACAGTGTATGTAATAGTAGTTTGGAATCCCCGCACTGATCAGTTTTTCGGGTGCGTTCAGAATCTTGACCGGGAAAAACGATACACCCTGAACACCAAGCCGAATCAGACCGTCTCTAAACTTTTCGCTGACGATACTGTCGTGCGCTCCGTCGACGATGTCGCTCGGGATTCTCCCCCCTGTGAACACGCACGCACCGGGGCCGTTGGGGTACTTGATCTGAGTTCCGCACGTCTTGCAGGTGACCACAACGCAGTTCCATATCCGGAACTCCAAGCCGTCCATGTGCGGGTATTTTCTTCCAAAGGAGGAATCTCTGCCCCACAACTTGAAATACTTCGGCACATCATCTCGCATTGAGTCTCCCCTTGCTCGCCTCATCCCGGCTATGTTCTTGTAGCTTCGCGTGAAGTGTATCCTCGGACGCAAATCAACCATCGACGAAGCCGCGGTCGTCACCGTCCCCGGCGCAGGCTTCGGCCAGCACTGCACCGACTGGTTCCGCGTTAGCCTCACCAGCCAGACCGACCGCCTCGAAGAAGCCATGCGCCGTTTGGCTTCGCTGAAGTTCTAGAAGATTCGCGGAGCGTCTTTGATCGCTTCACGTGCGTGGCCGACTCGTGCGGTCCTGCACCATGGCCAACCTTGCGCGCAAAGAGATGCCCATACATGTGCACGGCCTGTGGGCCGCGGCGAACATGCCTGTTTCGCACTCTGACCGTGGTACACTGCGCCGTCATCAACCGGGGAGGAACCGCGCATGACCACTTTGAAATTTCGTGCTCACATCTTCGCACTGGCCGTGCTCTTTGGCGTGCTGGTGAGCTCGTTCACGAACGCCGCCGCCTTTGCAGCGAACGCCCAACCCGCGGGCGCGGCCGAGGTGACACCGACGATTGCGCCGACGCCCGAGGCGGTGCGGAAGGCTCTGGGCGTTGAGGCGCGCAAGCGCGTGGTTGAAGCGGTGGAGGAAGCGGTGAAGTCGTCGGGATACCGCGGGGCGGCTCTGGTTGGTGTTGCTGGCGAAGCGGTGGTGATGAAGGGTTGGGGGCGGCGGCTGCCGCCGCCGGCGCGGGGGCCCGGGGGTGATCAGATCATCGACAAGGACTCGATCTTTGAGGTCGCGAGCGTCTCAAAGGTCTTCACGGCACAGGCGGTCATGAAACTCGCGGAGCAGAAGAAACTCTCGCTCGATGACGAGATCAGCACATGGCTTGAACCAGAGTTGAAACCCGACACAGTACCGATGAGTTGGAAGGGCGTGACGATCCGGCACCTGCTCTCGCACAGCAGCGGCTTGGACAACGACACGGGGATCAGCCCGTACACCGAGCAGAACCGATCAGCAGCGGTGAAGAAGTTCGCACGCTCGGCGGTAATCAACAAGCCCGGCGCGACCTTCGCGTACAACAACGCGGCGTACTGCATGCTCGCGGTGATCATCGAGCGCGCCTCGGGTCAGGAGTTCGAGCGCTTCATCAAAGGCGAGATCTTCGACCCTGCGCAGATGCTCAGCAGCGCGTACCCGCCCGGCACGGGGCTGAACGTCAAGCAGCGCGTGCGACGCAAGGGCACCGTGACGATGAACGAGCACCCCTGGGGCTGGGGGTACAAAGGCTGCGGCGGCGTGCTGACAACGATGAGCGATCTCCTCGCCTGGGACAAAGCGACACGCGAGGGCCGCCTGATCAGCAAGGCGAGCGACACGCTCATGCGGACGGGCGTGGTGAAGAACGGGACCGAAGAGAACGATGACGACGCGGCGATCGGGCTGGCGTGGTTCATCAGTGCCAGCGACGGACGCGAGAAGCTGACGCACACGGGCGGGAGCTTCGGCGTGCGGTGCGTGCTCTTCCGCTATCCCAACGAGGGGATCATCATCGCGGCGATGACCGACGATTCGGCGGAGCCTTTCGCGATCGCGAAGGCGGCGGAGGGTGCGCTGCTGTCGGAACTGTCGAAGGCGGGGATTCAGGCACGCGGGCCGATGAAGGCACCGACGAGTCAGCCCGTCGGCGAGCCGAAGAAAGAGCCCGCGAAGTGAGTCGGGAACTATGCCGCGGTGCCGGTGGGTGTTGACGAGTTCGGCTTTGCGGCGCGGGCTTTGTTGAGCAGCGTGGCGATGGCGGAGAGGACGGCCTGACGGTCGATGGGCTTCGACGCGTAGTCGTCGCAGCCCGCGTCGATGCACTTCTGGCGGTCGTCGGCCATCGCGTGCGCGGTGAGAGCGAGGATGGGGATCTGGCAACCTTCGTCGCGGAGGGTTTTCGCGAGGGTGTAGCCGTCCATTTCGGGCATCTGCATATCGGTGACGAGCAGGTCGAAGGGCGTGTTCTTCGCGAGGGCGTCGTGGAGTTCGTTCAGGGCGATGCGGCCGTTGTCGGCGACTTCGACGGTGAGGCCCGCTTTCTTCAAGACGAAGGAGATGAGGCGTTGGTTGTCGAGGCCGTCCTCGGCGAGCAACACGCGACCGGAGAGGCCCGTGATGATGGGATTCGCGGTGCGGCTGGCGGCGGTGGAATCCGCGGTCGGCAGCGCGGAGATCTCGCGAGCGTCGGGGAGGGCGATGAGTGGCAGTTCGACTGAGAAGACGGAGCCGACGTTGGGTTCGCTGCGGACGAGGTTGACGCTGCCGCCCATGAGGGAGGCGAGGCGTCGGCAGATGGTCAGGCCCAGCCCGGTGCCGCCGTGACGGCGTGTGACGCTGGAGTCGGCCTGTGTGAAGGGCGTGAAGAGTCGCTGGGATTGTTCGGGGGACATGCCCGCGCCGGTGTCGGAGACTTCGATGCGGAGCGTGGGGAGGGCGGAGGCGTTCTGCGGCGCGAGGCGTGCGAGACGGATGGCGATGGCGCCTTTCTCGGTGAACTTCGCGGCGTTGCCCAGGAGGTTCGTGAGGATCTGACGCAGGCGGGTCGGGTCGGACTGGACGCGGTCGGGGATTGGCGAATCGAAGTGGATGGCGAAATCGATGCGTTTGTCGGCGAGGCGTTTGCGGAAGAGTGTGGAGAGCTCGGTGAGGATATCGGGGAGGTTGGTGGGGACATTCTCGATGGTCATTTTGCCGGCCTCGATCTTGGAGACGTCGAGGATGTCGTTGATGACGGTGAGCAGGTGCGAGCCGGCGGATCGGATGGTGTCGATGGTCTGCACGCGGCGCTCGGGGGCTTGCGTGATCTCGCCGTCGGAACGGAGCAGGTCGGTGTAGCCCAGGATGGCGGTGAGCGGGGTGCGGATCTCGTGGGACATGTTGGCGAGGAACTCGCTCTTGGCTTTGCTTGCGGCCTCGGCCTGGTTGCGGAGGGCTTCCATCTCGGCGGCGCGGTGGGCGAGCTCGGTGGCCTGGCGTTCCTTTTCGTCGCGGGCGATGGTGAGGCTGTGGATCAGATCGCGTAGGCGGTCTTGAGCGCGGCGGCGGTCGATGACGATCGCGGCGAGGCTTGCGGTTTCCTGCAGGAGGCGGAGCTGGGCGGGGTTGGGGAGGCAGGGTTTGCGGTTGTAGATCGCCAGCGAGCCGACGACTTCACCGTCGCCCGAGACGATGGGGTGGGACCAGCAGGCGAGGAGTCCGTGCTTGAGCGCGAGGGTGGAGAAGCCGTTCCATCGCGGGTCGGTCTGGGTGTTCTCGGTGAGGATGGTGGTGTTGAGTGCGACGGCGGAGCCGCAGGAACCGACGTCGATGCCGTAGCGGATGCCGTCGATTGCGTTGGTGTAGTCGGGCGGGAGGCTGGGCCCGGCGGTGTGGACGAGCTTGTCGCCCTCGACGAGAAGGACTGAGGCGAAGACCTGTTCGTCCTGTTCCTCGATGATCCGGCAGACGCGTTCAAGCGTTTCATGGATGGGCTTGTCTGCGGCGACCATGCCCAGAACTTCGGCGTGCCCGTCGCGGAGCTGATCGGCGAGGCGGCGCTGGTTGATGTCGGTTTCGATGGCGACGAAGTGGGTCAGGCGTCCGAACTCGTCGTGGACTGGGGCGGCGTCGATCTTGACCCAGTAGGGCTCGCCGGACTTGGTGTAGTTGATGGTCTCGACGACGAAGGGCTTGCCTTCGCGGAGGGCTTCGCCCATGGTTGCGCGGGCTTCGGGGTGTGTGCGTGGGCCTTGGAGCACTTCGCCGGGCTTTTTGCCTTTGACTTCTTCGAGTGTGTAACCGGTGATTTTGGTGAAGCTTTCGTTGGCCCATTTGATGCAGCCGAGGGCGTCGGTGATGATGGCGGCGTTGGTGGTCTTCTCGGCGATGAGGGCGAGGTCGCGGGCTTCGCGTTCGCTCTGGGCGAGTTGGGTGCGTGCGTCGTGGGCCTCGGAGACGTCATGGAAGGTGCCGTAGATTCGCACGACGCGACCTTCGACCTGTTCGATGGAGCACTGAGCACGGACCCAGCGGCGATTGCCCTTAGCGGTGATGAAGGGAAGTTCGAGGTCGTACGGGGTGGCGTCTTCGATGGCGCGATCGACGGCGGCGCGGATGACGGGCTGAGCGTCGGGCGGGTAGAACTGGATAGCGCGGTCGACGCTTGGGACGGAGTCGTAAGGCAGTTCGTGGATGTTGAAGACTTCGCGGGTCCAGTTCAGCACGCCGGTGCGGAGATCGAGCTCCCAGCCGCCGATGTGGGCGATTTCGCCGGTCTGTTCCTGGAGGGTGGTCATCCGACGGACCTGATCCTCGGCGAGTTTTCGCTTGGTGATGTCGGAGCGGATGGAGACGAAGCGGGTGATTTTGCCCTCTGGGGACTTGAAGGGGACGATGGTGGTATCGACCCAGTAGATGGAGCCGTTCTTCGCGCGGTTGCGGACTTCGCCCTGCCAGACGTTGCCCGAGGCGATGGTGCGCCAGAGATCGACCCAGAACTGCTTGGGGTGGTGACCGGAGTTGATGATGCGGTGGTTCTGTCCGAGGAGCTCTTCGCGTGAGTAGCCGCTGATCTGGCAGAAGCGGTCGTTGGCGAAGATGATGTTCCCGCGAACATCGGTGACGGCGACGATGGTGGCCTGATCGAGCGCGAGCTTGTATGCGCCGAGTTCGGCGAGAGCGGCCTCGGCTTCGAGGCGTGCGGATTCTGCGGCGGCGCTGCGGGCTTGCAGTTCGGTGTTGAAGGCTCTGGCGTCGGCGAGGGCAGATGCGCGGCTCTTCCCGAGCCTCCAGGCGGCGGCACCGAGCCCGGCGGTGAGCACGAAGCCCACGATGCCGATGAGTGTGGGCGTGGCGCGATCGATGGAGGCGGTGAACTTCGGCGTGGAGAAGACGTTGAGCGTCCAGTGCTCACCGGCGAGATGGATGAGGTGCTTTGCGGAGTAGGCCGCGTTCCGGGATTCGGTTTGTCGGGCGGCGTAGATCAGCGCGTTCGGACGCGCTTCGTGAGCTATGTACAGGTCCGCATCGGCGTACCCCGAGGTGATCAACTCTGCGTGCGCGAGCAGATCGCTCACCGCGACGGGGGAGAAGACGAAGCCTGGGAGCATGCCAGAGGTGTTGAGCTTCACGAGCGAAGGTGTGGTGCCCTTGAAGACCGGCAGCACGATCACGAAGTAGGAGGAGTTCAGTGCATCAGCTTCAAGACGACGGACCCTTGTCATCCAGAGATCGTCGCTCATCGCCGCGATGCAAAGTGATTCGTCGAACATCGGGATCGACGAGCATGTGAATCGTGGGTTGGGCGATTCGTCGGGGTGGAAGAACTTGGGGGTGAAAGCGTTGCCTTCCATCGCGTCGGTGGTCAGGGACGGGGCGATGTATCCGACGGCGGAGAGCGGGCGGGCGGTGCTGCCGCTGGATTGGGACGAGATGAAGCGATGAAACTCGCCGGAATCGACGTTGTTGCTGGCGAGGAAGAACGCGCGGGTGGCGTAGATCGCGCTGACGTGCGCATCGATGCGGCGCTGCACCTCGTGGGCGAGCATGACCGACTCGCGGCGGAACTGGGCCTCGGCGCGATCGACGATGCCGCGGTATGACGCCCACACGGCGGTGTATGTCAGCACCGCGCCGAAGAAGATCATCGCGGCGAAAGCGCCCGCGAAGGGCAGGATCTGACGCAACTCGATGCGGCTGAACTGAACGAAGTTGTGAGTCGTGAAGAGGCGGCGGGCGCCGTGGGTTGTCAGGCAGCCGGCGATGGAGAGGAGCAGGAATGCTCCGGCGGAGTGGACCGGGACGGTGGAGAAGATGCCGCCGTGGCTGGAGTTCAGCGCGTGGGTGATGAACCAGAGGCCGCAGAAGAGCGAGAGTGCCGTGCTGAAGGCGAAGACGATGAAGGCGGGGAGGAAATAGGCAAGCCCGAGCAGGACGGTGCACGCGCCCAGGGTGGTGAGGCAGATGGCTTTCAGGACGCTGGGCGGTGCGGGGAGGGGGAACTCTTGGGGAAGATCGATGATGCCGAAGAGGGTTTGGTTGAGACCGAAACCGGGGCTGAGTCCAGGGTTGATCAGGCATGAGACACCGTCGATCATGCCGAACGTGCCGAGCATGACGGCGGCGGTGCTGACGGGTGAACGGCTGGTGCGGAGTGCGTAGAGGGTGATGGCGGTTGCGGAGAGGACCAATGCGATGGCGGTCATGGGCTGCATGGGCGGCAGGCCCGGCAGCAGCGAGCACATGTGCGGCGCACGAAGGACCCAGCCCGTGAGCACGGTGACCGCGGCGAGGGCGACGGTGCCGGCGGCGAGACAGACGCCGAGGTTGGCCCAGATGTGATCGAAGTGCTGACGGACGTTGCGGTTGGCGACGATCTGCGGGGAAGATTCGACCGGTGCATCAGTGCCGTTGGACCGCGCTTGGAGCGTGAGCAGCATGATGACCGCGAAGAGTGCGGTCGCGGCGATGATGGCGGGGATGAACGTGGAGACGGTGAAAGAAGGAACGGCAAGGGCCGCGCTTGTGAAGATCGCCGCGACGCTGACGAGCGTGATAACGAGTGCGCGAAGGCGGGCTGTTCTGAGTGATGGTGGCTGCATCATTGAATCCGCTGGCGCTGCGGTGGGATTCGACCTCGGGAAACCCCGTACTCAGGACAGCATCGGCGGAAAGAGGGTGGTTCTGGAGTGGATCATCAGGGTTCGCCCGAACCGTCCGAAACGGGTTGGCACATCAACTGGTTGTCGAACAACTGTGTGAAGTTCGGTGAATCGCCGGGTGGACGTGTGAGGCGTTGCAGAAAACAAAGCACCCACGCAGGGCGTGCGTGGGTGCGTGCGACTTGCCATGGATCGTGCTGGGTCGTGGGTTTCGCGGGCAGAGAACCCGGTGTATTCACGAGCGAGGCCGAGGCTTACACCAGCAGCGTCGCGGGGGTTTCGAGCATCTGCTTAACGGTGGCGAGGTACTGAGCGGCCATCGCGCCGTCGATGATGCGGTGGTCGCTGGACATGGTCATCTGCATTTCGTGACCGATAACCAGCTCGTCCTTGCCGTTGACCGTTTGGACGACGGGCTTCTTCACCGCGGCGCCGACGGCGAGGATGGCGGCGTTGGGCGGGTTGATGATGGCGGTGAAGTGTTCAACGCCGAACATGCCGAGGTTGCTGATGGTGAAGGTGCTGTCGCCCATCTCGTCGATGGTCAGGCCCTTGGTGCGGGCCTTGTCGGCGAGGGATTTGGTCTCGCTGGAGATCAGGCGGAGGCCCTTGCTGTCGGCGGAGCGGATGGTGGCGACGACGAGCCCGCCGCCTTTTTCGGGCGGGAGGCTGATGGCGACGCCGACGTTGACGTGATCGAGGAGCTGGATGGACTCCTGACCCTTCGCGCCGACCCAGCGCGAGTTGACGTACGGGTGCTGGTGCATCGCCAGGGCGCAGGCGCGGACGAGGAAGTCGTTGACGCTGAGCTTCACGCCCTGCGGCGAGAGTTGGTCGTTGAGCTGCTGACGCAGCGCGAGCAATGCGTCCATCCGCACGGCGACGGTGACCTGGTAATGCGGGATGGTGGTCTTGCTCTCGACAAGGCGTGCGGCGATGGTGCGGCGCATGTTCGAGAGGGGCTGAGTCTCGGCGCGGAGGGTGCCGGGCGTGTGGACGAAGGCGGAACCCGGCACGACGGCGGCGGCGGCGGGGTGGGCCGGCGCGGTGCGCTGCGGCGCGGGCGATGACGTTGCCGGGGCGGCGGCGGGCGTGCTCGAAGTGCTGGAAGCGATGAAGGCTTCGACGTCTTTGCGGACGATGCGACCCGAGGGGCCCGAGCCGGAGAGGCGGGAGAGGTCAACGCCCGTGTCGGCGGCGATCTTTCGGGCGAGGGGAGAGGCGAAGATGCGCTCGGAGGCGTGGCCGTTGGAGGCGTGGGCGGGCGCGTCGAGGACGGCGGTGGAGGAGGCGGAGGACGAGCCGGCGGCGTTGGCGGCGGCGGCTTTGCTCGCGCTGCCCTTCACCTCGGCGCCGCCGGTGCCGCCTTCCCAGGAGAGGATGAGGGTGCCGACGGGGACGGGCTGGCCTTCCTTGACGTTGAGCTCGGCGATGGTGCCGTCCTCGAAGGTCTGGAGTTCCATGGTGGCTTTGTCGGTCTCGATGTCGGCGATGACGTCGCCGGACTTGACCTTCTGGCCGGGCTTGGCGTGCCACTTGATGATGGTTCCGACTTCCATGGTGTCGGAAAGACGCGGCATGGTCAGATTCTTGGGCACGATCATTCTCCACATAGCACATGGCACAGGGCCACATGGCACATTCAAACTTGTTTCTTCGCACCGTCGGCGGTCTTACGGGTACGGGTGATCATTGCACCGAACATCTTCTTGAGTTGGAGTGCTTCCTCCAACAATGGGTCAAGGCGGTCCTGCTGAATCCATTCTCGCATCACGCACAGTTCAAGCCAAAATCGCGTCTCGTTGAGTTCCTTGATCACGATGCCAAGCGTTTTCGCGAAATCGGCTCTGCTCATTGCCTCATCGGCTTCGTAGAGGTTTGCCCCGACGCTGCAGCCGCTGGCGGTCAGTTGGTCAAGCAATCGGCGGGAACGGCCTTGGCTTTCGAGCGTCTCCACAACGTGCAGCACTCTGTTGGCAAAGGTGCGGACGCGGGTCAGTGTCTCAGCTCGCAATCTGCCCAAAGTGCTCTCTCCGATGTGCTCTGTGGCCCTGTGCCATGTGCGATGTCAACCCTTGCTGACAACGCCTTTGACCGCCCGCATGATCTTGCCCTTGTGCGGCAGGTACTCCGCTTCCAGGTTCTTCGCGTACGGCGTCGGGACGTCGTCGGTGTTCACGCGCACAGGCTGGTGGTCGAGGTAGTCGAAGGCCTTTTCGCAGACCTGCGTGATCACTTCGCTGGCGACGCTGGCGAAGGGCCAGCATTGATCCACGACGACGATCTTGTTCGTGCGCTTGATGCTCTGGATGATGCTGTCGATATCGAGCGGGCGGACGGTGCGCATGTCGAGCACGTCGCAGACGATGCCGTCTTTTTCGAGTTCGTCGGCGGCTTCGAGGCAGAAGTTCACCGGGCGGCCGAAGGAGACGAGGGTGACGTCGCTGTTGCGTTCGCCCGACCATGTGCCGCGGCGGAGGGCGGCCTTGCCGAAGGGGATGAAGTATTCCTCTTGCGGGACGTGGGCCTTGTCGGAGAGCATGCGTTCGCTCTCGAGGAAGAAGACGGGGTCGTCGTCGACGATGGCGGTTTTGAGCAGGCCCTTGGCGTCGTAGGGGTTGCTGGGGATGGCGATCTTCAGGCCCGGGACGTTTGCGTACATGGCCTCGACGGTCCAGGAGTGGGTGGAGCCGAGCTGACCGCCGGCGCCGTTGTTACCGCGGAAGACGACGGGGCAGCCCCACTGCCCGCCGGACATGTAGAGCATTTTGGGGACGTTGTTGAGGAGCTGATCGGCGGCGACGAGGGAGAAGGACCAGGACATGAACTCGATGATGGGGCGCAGGCCGTACATCGCGGCGCCGACGGCGAGGCCGGCGAAGCCGTTCTCGGAGATGGGGGCGTCGATGATGCGTTGGGGCCCGAACTCGTCGAGCATGCCCTGCGAGACTTTGTACGCACCGTTGTAATAGGCGACCTCTTCGCCCATGAGGAAGACGCGGTCGTCCTTGCGCATCTCCTCGGTCATGGCCTCGCGGAGGGCTTCACGGAACTGGATGACGCGGTCGCCCTGCTCGGAGGGGAGGGGCTTGGAAAAGTCGATTTCGGCGAGTGTGGTCGGCATGGGGAGGCTCAACTTTCAACAGGAACAGCACACGGGATCGGTTGTGTGATTTGGTCGAGATCGGTCAACGGACTCTTCAAGGACGCTCGGCCGATAGGTCTGGGCCGGGCGTGATTGAAGAAGGATTCATCGCCCCGGCGCACGGCTCTGGAGAGCCGTGCCACCAAAGTCAGCATGGCTCAGAGCAGGGCGTTCTTCGCGCCGTGGACGTAGTCGCGCGTCGGGCTGAGGTTCGGTTGGATGTTCTTGTACACGTCGCTGTAGAGCTCTTCCAGATCCGGAGCGGCGGCGTTCTCGGCGAACTCGACGCTGTCGGCCGAGAGGCTCTTGCACTCCGCGACGATCGCGTCGACGTCGGCCTCGCTGATGCACTTGCGCTCGGTGAGCAGGTGCTGCTCCAAGAGCGTGATGCTGTCGCGCTGCTTGAACATCTCCACCTCGTCCTTCACGCGGTACTTCTGCGGGTCGGACATCGAGTGGCCCTGATAGCGGTACGTCAACAGGTCGACAAAGGCGGGGCGCGAGTTCTCGCGGCAGCGGTCCACCAGCGGCTTGAACTCGTCGTAGATGTTGCGGATGTCCATGCCGTCGATGTGCACACCCTCGAAGCCGTAGGCGACGGCTTTTTGCTTCAGGTCGTGGGCCATGGTGGTGCCGCGCTCGATGGCGGTGCCCATGGAGTAGCGGTTGTTCTCAACGACGAAGATGACGGGCAGGCCCCAGAGGCCCGCGAGGTTCATCGCTTCGTGCAGGGCGCCCTGATTCAGCGCGCCGTCGCCCAGGTAAGCGAGGGCGACTTTCTTCTTTGCGGGCGAGCCGTCGACGGAGCGTTTCATCACGTCGAACTCGTACTTGGCGGCGAAGGCCAGGCCCGCGCCGAGCGGGGTTTGCGCGCCGACGATGCCGTGCCCGCCGAAGTTCCAGTTGGGCTTGTCGAACATGTGCATTGAGCCGCCCTTGCCCTTGGCGCAGCCGGCGAGTTTGCCGAACATCTCGGCCATGCATGCGCGGGGCGACATGCCGCGGGCGAGGGCGTGCCCGTGGTCGCGGTAGGCGGTGACGATCGGGTCGTCGTGGTTGAGCGAGTTGATGGTGCCCACGGCGAGGGCTTCCTGTCCGATGTAGAGGTGACAGAAGCCGCCGATCTTGGCCTGCTGATAGGCCTGGGCGCAGCGGTTCTCGAACTCGCGGATGAGGATCATGTCGCGGAGCCACTTGATGAGCGTGGCGTTGGGGAGGGCGTCGCTGGGGCGCGGGCCTTGGCGCTGGGCGGGCTTGCCGCCTTGCCCGTTCATGTGCACCTTTGAGGAGGTGATGTTGTAGATCGAGCCCTCGGGGTGCTGGATGGCTCCGGGTGCGGCCGTGGGCTGCGTGCTGCTCTGATGCTGGGTCATGGTGCTGCTCGTCATGGAGTGAACTCGACGGCGGGAAATGGGTCCGGGAGAGACAACGGGTTTGATCGGACGACGGAAAAGCGAAGAACGAGGCAAGTCGAAAAACGGTCGATCCGCGCGGGATGCACATTGGGCACGGATCGGGATGAGGCCAAGACCGCGGGCCCGGAAGGCCCGAAATGAGGCCCCGGGGACGGGCCGCGGGTCGGGGAAACTGCCGTCAGGGGTGGGCCTGAGGGCGGAGACCCGGCTCGCGGGTTGCGGAACCGGGAAGCGTATTCTGAAAGATTGCCCGGGTCGATAGGCTTTGGGTGAGGAAATGTTCGGCTGCGGATCGCAAAGCGGACATGGTGGTCGGGTTTTCAGCGTGAGCCAACGACATGATGACCGAAGCGATCAGGCTGCGAGCGGTGGAACGGAGCGACCTGCGAAAGCTCCATCTGATGCAACAGGACGAGGAGGGGAACCGCATGGCGGGGACGAAGCCCCGGTCGTGGGAGGCGTTTGCTGCGGTGTGGGAGGCGGTGCTGATCGACCCGCAGGTGACCGCACGGGCGATTGTTGTTGGTGCGGAGATCCTTGGGGCGATCAACGTCTTTCCCACCGAGTCGCGCCTGTTCGTCGGATACTGGATCGCACGCGAGCACTGGGGACGCGGGGTGGCCTCGGCCGCGGTGCGGCTGATGCTGGGTGAAGTGCGCGAGCGGCCGATCTTTGCGCGCGTCGCGACGCACAACCCCGCGTCGCTGCGGGTGCTGACTCGGAACGGGTTCGTTGAGATCGATCGACGGCAGGGCCCGGAGACCGAGCGGTATGTCGCGTGCGAGGAGATCACGCTGGTTCTGCGCTGAACGAGCACGGAGCCTGAGCGAACGGTGCAACCGCGGAGACTTCCGCGAGTACACGAGCCGACGTTTGTGATTTGAGAACCTCGGCACGTGACTCGTGGAGTATGCGGGATGATCGCACTTCAGTTTTTCGCCGGGCTGGCCTTGCTGCTGATCGGTGGTCGGTTGCTGGTGGCTGCGTCGGTGGATACGGCGAAGCGGCTGCGGGTTTCGCCGCTCGTGGTCGGGTTGACGCTGGTGGCGTGGGGCACGAGCGCGCCGGAGCTGGCGTTGAACCTGATCTCCGCGTGGAAGGGGCGCGGCGATCTGGCTGTTGGCAATGTGGTCGGCGCCAACATCTGCAACATGGCGCTGGTGATCGGCGTGTGCGCGATGATCAGGCCGCTGGTGGTGCAGGAGCGGCTGATCAAGGTGGAGATCTGGCTCAACGCGTTGATCCTGGGCCTGGTGAGCGTTTTCGGCCTGCTCGGCGCGATTCAGAAGGAACACGCGGGGATCATGCTTGGGATCTTCGGCGCGTACAGCATGTGGACGGTGATGGCGGCGCTGCGGCAGACGGACGGGGCGCCAACACCCGCCGCGGCGAACACGCTGGGTGAAGACCCCACACGCGACGCGGCGCCGATGCGTTGGGCGCTGATCGCGGCGTGCTTTGTCGGCGGACTGGTCCTGCTCTCGCTCGGCGGCTCGTTCGCCAGCGACAGCGCCTCGGCGATGGCGGTGAAGGCGGGTATTCCCGCGGCGATTGTGGGGGTGACGATCGTTTCGATCGGGACGACGCTTCCGGAGATCGTCACGGGGATCATGGCGGTGCGGAAAGGTCAGACCGATCTGGCGATGGGCAACGCGATCGGCTCGTGTCTCTTCAACGCCGGGGCGATTCTGGGGATCATCGGGCTTGTCTCGCCGCCGAGCGTTGACACGTCGCTGACGCTGCCGATGGCGTACATGGGGATTCTGGCGTTGGGCCTGGTCCCGATCAGCCGAACGTTCGGGAAGACCGTTTCGAGGATCGAAGGGGCGTTGCTGCTGTGCTCGTACGCGGCGTTCCTGACGATCTCGGCGATGAGCGTCATCGGGCGAGAAGCGTGAAATCACCGCCGGGCGATCGTCGCACGGCGGACCGGCGGCTCAAGCTTCGGTGAGCAGACCACGCGGCCGACAAAGGACTTCGGCGGGAGATCAGACCGTCTTCGCCGCGGCGAGGGCGAGCTCACGGCGGCGGCGTTGCAGCTCGGCGTCGATGAACGGCTGCAGGTCGCCGTCGAGGACTTTCTGCACGTCGCCCGACTCGTGACCGGTGCGGTGGTCCTTCACGCGCGAGTCGTAGACGACGTACGAGCGGATCTGCGTGCCCCAGCCTGATTCCATCGCGCCGCCCTTGGCCGCGTTGATTTCCTTCTCGCGTTTTTCCTCGGCCATCTGCTCGAGCTTCGCCTGGATGATCCGCAAGCACTGGGCGCGGTTCTGCGGCTGGTCGCGGAAGGTGTTCGCGACGACCTGAATGCCCGTGGGCTTGTGGACCATGCGGATGGCGGTGGCGACCTTGTTGACGTTCTGACCGCCCGGGCCGCTGGCGCGGACGAAGGGGGTGACTTCGAGGTCGCGGTCGGGGATTTCGACCTTGACGTCCTCGAACTCGGGGGTGACTTCGACGGTGGCGAAGGAGGTCTGGCGTTTGCCCTGGGCGTTGAAGGGCGAGACGCGGGCGAGGCGGTGGGTGCCGCGCTCGCACTTGAGGTAGCCGAAGGCGTAGGGGCCCTTGATGTGGAGGGTGACGGAGTCGAGGCCGACCTCGGAGCCGAAGCCGCGTTCGATTTCCTCGATGGCGAACCCGGCCTTTTCGAGGTAGTTCAGGTACATGCGGAAGAGCATCTCGGCCCAGTCGTTGGCCTCGGTGCCGCCGTCACCGGCGCTGATGGTGACGAAGCAGTTGCGGTGGTCATGCTTGCCGCTCATGAGCGAGCGGAGCTCGATCTTGTCCATCTTCGTGCTGAGATCGAAGAGGATCGAGTCGGCCTCGGCGAGAAACTCTTTGTCGGGCTGGCCCGGGGTGCCGGCCTCTTTGGCCATTTCGAAGGCGGCCTTGGCGTCCTCGAACTGCTTGGAGGCGGACTCGAGCGGCTCGATCTGCGTGTTGAGGAACTTCAGGTCGGCAACGACCTTGTTCGCGGCCTGCTGGTTGTTCCAGAAGTCCG
>JAVTWO010000188.1:0-4341 GCA_032229765.1 Phycisphaerales bacterium
AACAGGCTCCGACCTTCTCGGGCCGTCAGGTTAGCCACCACCCCCCCACCTTTTCCCCCGGGCATTTCCCCCTCAACCCCGCACCTACCCTCGGACACATGCCAGACAACGCCGCACAATCTCCCGACTCTTCCGCCCCCGCCTGGTCAAACGCCGACCTCGCCTCAAACCCCCACACCCGCGCCGACAAACCCCAACGCGTCCGCGGCATGTTCGCCGCCATCGCCCATTCTTACGACCTGAACAACCGCCTCCACTCCCTGGGCATGGACCAACTCTGGCGCTGCGCCGCCGTCCGCGCCGTTAAACCCACCCCCTCCGACCATCTCCTCGACGTCGCCTGTGGCACAGGCGACCTCACCCTCGCCTTCGCCCGCGCCAACATCGCCTCCGCCGTCGGCCTCGACTTCACCCAGGAAATGCTCGACATCGCCGAGATCAAACGCCGCGATGCCGAACGCGCCACCAAGTCCGCCGTGGTGAAAAACCTCAAGTTCATCCAGGGCGACGCCATGGCCCTCCCCTTCCCCGACGCCTCCTTCGACATCCTCTCCATCGCCTTCGGCATCCGCAACGTCGCCGACCCCGCCAAGGCCATCCGCGAGTTCTTCCGCGTTCTCCGTCCCAACGGCCGCCTCGTCGTCCTCGAGTTCGACAAACCCCGCTTCGCCCCCATCCGCTGGACCAGCGACTTCTACACCAACAAAATCATGCCCCTCACCGCCACCCTGATCAGCAAAGATCGTTCAGGCGCGTACAAATACCTCCCCAAGTCCGTCGAGACCTTCCTCAATCGGGACCAACTCGCGCAAGTCCTGCGCGATTGCGGCTTCGACACCATTCACCAGAAGCCTCTCTCGTTCGGTGTCTGCGTGTGCACAACCGCCCGCAAGCCCTGATTCCCCCGCTCCCCGGCCCACATCCACCCGTCTGGACATGTGGACAAACGTTCGGCAGCGCACCGCTTGCGCCCACTGATTCTCAGCCATTTCAGCCTCAAACCCCGCCCTCAACCACCGCGCAGAAATCACCCCGTTTTCCCCTTCTCGGACGGGGGTTTTTTCCTCTGCTTTTTTCAACCCTCCGCATTGGTCTCAAACGCCCCAAGCGCCCGATCTCACACGCACGTCGCTGGGAGGAGACCCAGCAAGACCACACTCGCCGATGACCAGTGGAACTGGATCCCGGTGCCCTCCACCTCAATGGGGAGCGACGTCCATGTCCCACGATTCTCTCATCGAACGGTTCTTCGAGACCCTCATCACCGGCAACCGCCCCGCCGCACGAAAGATCGTCCTCGACGCCTACTCCAGCGGCTACTCACCCGCCGACCTCTACACCGAGATCTTCTGGCCCACCTACCAGCTCATCGACCGCATGTTCCGCAACGACCAGCTCTCACTCCTCTCTCACCACATGTCCACCCGCCTGCTCCGCACCCTCGTGGACCAGACCGCCTCCATGCTCCCCCAGCGTGAACCGCTCGGCCGCCGCGTCCTCTGCTTCTGCGGGCCCACCGAGGCCGACGAAATGGGCGCCCAGATGGCCGTCGACCTCCTCGAATCTCAGGACTTCTCCGTGACCTTCGGCGGCGGCGGCATCGCCAACGACGAAATCCTCCCCCTCGTTCAGGAATCCCAGCCCGACGTCCTCCTCCTCTTCGCCAGCGCCCCGCAAGACCTCCCCAACGTCCGCACCCTCATCGACCACATCCGCGAGATCGGCGCCTGCCCCTCGCTGCAGATCGCCGTGGGCGCGGGCGTCTTCGCCCGCGCCGAAGGCCTCGCCGAAGAAATGGGAGCCGACCTCTGGGCCGACTCGCCCATGGAAATGGTCGACGCGCTCATCAGCGAGCCCAACCGCCGCTCCGATTCCTCCAGCCGGTCCTTCGGCAAGCAGCGCCGCCCGGGTCAGAACGGCTCGAAGATCAAGGCCGCCTGAGCGACTCGACCGTCGAGTTCTCAACCAATCCGCAAAGGTCAACCAAGCCCGAACACGCACCAACGTGTCCGGGCTTTTCGTTTGACTGCCTTCAACTCGCGACTCGCGACTCACCCCTCGCGACGCTGTTCTCACAGCACCCCGTACGCCCGCAGGTGCCCGCGCATCTGCGCCGCGGTATCGCCCAAATGGTCCACCTGCTCGGCCTTCCACCCCGCCCCGCGCGCCCCGTGCACGTTCTCCTCCAGATCGTCAAAGAACAGCAGCGACCCGGGGCTCAGCGAAACCAGCCTCGCAAACTCGTCGTAGATCGCCCGCTCGGGCTTCGCGAGCTTCATCAGGTGCGACGCGTGCAGGTGCTTCACCTTCGCGGGCGTTGCGAACTTCGCCTTGTGCCCGGCAATCTCCGCGTGCGGGGCAAGCTGCTTCCAGTGGCACGCGTTCGTGTTGCTGAGCACCCCCGTCGTCACGCCCGCGTCGTGCAGCTCGTCGATCAGCCCCGCCACCCCCGGATACTCCGCGAGGATCCACGCCTCGTGGATGCGACGAAACTGCTCCGCGCTGTACAACCCGCCCGTCGTCCCCGCAACAGCCTCAAAGAACTCCGCCTCACCCATCGCGTCGACTTCAAACCGGCGCACCAGCGCCTTCCGTGCCGCAAGCACCTCGGGCGACATCGCGATCTCATGGAAAGGCTCCCCCGCCGCCACGCACGCCTCTTTCCACGATCGGCAGATCTTCACCACCACTCCGCCCAGATCGAAGACCACCGCGCGAATCTCTCCGCAGCGCCCGCGCACGCCCGCATGTCCGCCACTCATGACCCGCTCTCCTGGCCTTCGATCACCACGTCGCTGCCCGACGCGGTGCCACCCGAGGGCTTCACCTCCGCCTCGCTCACCGCCTTCACGCGATCAGGCTTCATGATCTCGCTCATCACCGTCGTCGCGAACGCCCCGGGAGGCAGTTCAAACGAGCACCGCACAAACTCGCCGTGCTCATCCACGCCCGCCTCCACATCCGGGTACGTCAACGGCACCCGCAGCGCCCTCCGATCCCCATCGATCTCTTCACCCGTCCGCTCCGCAAAGGCCTTCAAATCCTCCACCGTCACCCCGAAACGTGTCAGACACTCCAGCTCCATCGCCCCCACCTCGCCCCCCGCACGCATCATCTTCACGCCCCAGTTGGGCCCCGAGGGCGAGATCTCCAGCGCGCTCAGCCGCCGGATTGTCTCTTCGTCGTTCAGCACGCCTTGATCCACGCTGAAGACCGCGCCGTTGTCGTGCTTGTACGCCAGATCGCCCTCGCGCAAAGTCGCGAAGGTTCCCTCGCGCATCCGCCTCTCCAGCACCGCGTTGAAGACCGCCGACTGGAACCCCGAGATGAAAAACCCGCGCTGCGTGCGGTTGATCGCCCGCACCGCCTGATCCGCACTCGCCCCCCGGCTCAGCGCCCGCAACGCCTCGCACTCCGTCGTCGCCCCCAGCGGCATCAACCCCAACGCTTTGAAATAGTCCCCAGCCGCGTACAACCGACGCGACTCCACCTGCCGCTCGTCAACATACCCCGCGGGGTACGCCTCCAGCGGCTTCGGACCCAGCAACTCATCCAGCGCCCCCTTCGCGTTCCCCTTGATCAGCTCGCGCGCAACCAGATGGTTGTTCCCGAAGAACCCGAATCGCTGCTCACCCGCACGGTTCGGCACGCCCAGCTTCGCCAACGTCTGCAGAACCCGGTTCGCCTGGATCACTGTGCGGAAGCTCACCCCGCGGATCTTGATCGCGAAGCGATTCGCCGCCAAATGCCCCCGGCGGAGCTTGTTCCCGTGCATGTCCGCCCACATGACCTGCACGCGATCGTGCTGCAGCGAGGGAAAATCTTCCAGCTTCTTCCCGGGCACGTGCACCGAAAGCACCTGCCGCGTGACAGCTTTCTTGTCCTTCAGCCCCGCGTACCCGACGGCAAACTCGCGCACGCGGAAGTGCTTCGCCACCAGCGCCACAAGCTGCGTGGTGGACATGTTCACTTTCTGCACGAAGAGGTAGACGTGCTCACCCTCGCCGCTGGGCTGATAAAGCGGGACCTCTTCGACGATGAAGTCTTCAGGCCGTTCACGCAGCCGCCCGCCGATCCCCGGGATCTCGTCGGTTAAGTACACCCCGGTCTGGACGTGGGCCGAATGGTCATGCTCGAGATGATCCTCCGCCATGATGAACCAACGGTAGCGCCCCCACACCCGTTCCCCCGCTCCGTTCACGCTGCTTTCGCCCATCAACCGATGCAAGATGGACCATGTTCAACCTCCCCTTCGACGCACCCTCGATCATGGCCAACCCGAATCCCCCCTCGCCCAACCCCGCCGGGGGCCTTCCGTCGTCATCCCCTCAACATCCCATC
>JAVTWO010000189.1:0-26705 GCA_032229765.1 Phycisphaerales bacterium
GGGGGGGCCCGGGCGGGGGGCGGGGCCTGCGGCCCCGCGGCGGGGGCTGGCGCCCCGGGCGCCCCCCCCCGCGCGGGGGGGGGGGGGGGGGGTACCGGGATGGGAGGGTTGATACGCTGGGGCTATGCGCAACCTGCTGACGAACCCCAACCGCCTGCCGTTGATTGCCCCGTCGATTTTGTCGGCGGACTTTGGGTTCATGGTCCGGGACTGCAAGCACATTCTGGAGGCCGGGGCGGATCTGCTGCACTTGGACGTGATGGACGGGCACTTTGTCCCGAACCTGACGATGGGTCCGGACATGTGCAAGTGGCTGCGGAAGCACCTGCCGGAGGCGTTTTTGGATGTTCACCTAATGGTGACGGACCCTGAGGCGATGATCAAGCCCTTTGCCGAGGCGGGGGCGAACCACCTGACGTTCCATGTCGAGGCGGTCGGTGAGGGTCGGGTGGTGGAGGTGGCGGCGAAGATCCGCGATATGGGCATGACCGCGGGGGTGGCGATCAACCCGGGTACGCCAGCGGCTTCGGTCATGAAGTCGCTGGAAGCGGTGGACATGGTGCTGGTGATGTCGGTGAACCCGGGGTACTCGGGGCAGTCGTTCATCCGGGATGTGCTGGGCAAGGTGGAGCAGATCGCCGACGAGCTGATGCCGATCCAGAGGCTTGAAATGGACGGCGGGATCAACACGCTGAACAGCCAGCTCGTCCGCGATGCCGGGTGCGACGTGATTGTGGCGGCGTCGGCGATTTTCTCCAAGCCGGCGGAGAAGCGCGGGGGGATCGTTCAAGAACTGCGGAATTGATGCCGGTCCGGAGATGATCGGCTCAGGGCGCGGGGCATGGGGATAGGGTGTGGAAGGTCTGATAACCGACCAGAATCCGGACAAATCGTACTCGCCTGATGAAAACAGTGGGGGTACACTCCACACTGCCGATTTGAGTAGGCCGGGAGCCCACGCGGCCTGTTTGATTGGCGTTTGGGTGTGGACTTTGACAGGCGGAGACCCTGTCGGCACGATGGCGTTCTGGCGTGGATGGACGGTTGGGACTGGTTGTGAACCTGGAACCTCGGGTGCAACCGGATGTGTTGGAAGCCCAATCGTTTGCACGCCGAGTGTTCGTGCATGTCCGAGAGCGTTTTGGAAGAGCGAACCATGGCCAAATCTGCCGCCGCGACCGCGAAGCGTACCTGGTCTGATGTGAAGTCACCCCGCAAGGTGGTGATCAGCGAGGGGTTGTGGCTGCGGTGCCCAGCGTGCGAACAGATGATCTATCGCAAGCAGATGGAGGCGAATCTGCACTGCTGCCCGGAATGTCAGCACCACTTCCGCATCGGGGCGGCGGAGCGGATCCGTCAGCTCACGGATCCGGGGACGTTCGAGGCGATGTTCACGAACCTGCGTCCGAGCGACCCGCTGAAGTTCAAGGACCTGAAGACCTACGCGGAGCGGATCACCGCGGAGCAGGTGAAGTCTGAGGCGACCGACGCGTGCCAGGCGGGGGTGGGGTTCATCAAGGGCCGGCAGGCGATGCTGGCGGTGCTGGATCTGAACTTCATGATGGGTTCGATGGGCTCGGTGGTGGGTGAGATCATCACGCGGGCGATCGAGACGGCGCAGGAGCGGGAGCTGCCGCTGATCGTGGTGTCGGCCTCGGGCGGCGCGCGGATGCAGGAGTCGGGCCTGTCGCTGATGCAGATGGCGAAGACCTCCGCGGCGCTGGCGCGGTTCGATCGCGCGGGCGGTTTGTTCATCAGCGTCCTGACCGACCCGACCACCGGCGGCGTGACGGCGAGCTTCGCGATGCTGGGCGACCTGATCTTCGCGGAGCCCAAGGCCCTCATCGGCTTCGCGGGCCCACGCGTGATTCAGCAGACGATCCGGCAGGAACTGCCCGAGGGGTTCCAGCGGAGCGAGTACATCCAGGACACGGGGTTTGTGGACCGGGTGGTGAGCCGACACAACCTGCGGACGGAAATCGCGCGGGTGATCGACTTTACGGGGAAGTGATCGAGTCCCGTTAGTACGTCAAAAGAAGGCGATCGGCAACCACTTCTCCCTCCAAAGTCTGCCCGCCCATCTGCAAACGGCGGAGCATCGAGCGTCCGCAGTCCACCAACACTTCCCGCTCGAAGAGCCCTTCGGGTATGGGCAAGTCGCAAACCTTGTCGCCGCTGCGCTTGGTGCCGTCGATGCTCAGCGCGACGAAGACGCCGCGCTCTTTGCACTCGGCAATCGTGGTCAGCAAGTCCCGCAGGCGGAATGTCTGAGCACCATACAGAATCGCCTGACTGTGCGTGTAGGGGGGATCGCAGTAGACGACGTCGCCGGGCTTCGCCCGGCTCATCGCTTCGCGGTAGTCCATCCGCTCAAACTCGGCACCCTTGGTCCGCTTGTGCCATTCATCGACCCGAGCCGCGAAGCTCGCGGGCGGTATGGGCGTGTGGGGGCCGCAAGGCGTGGACATGTACCCGTCCGCCTGCCGGAAGCGCACGACCCCGGCATAGCACGACCGGCAAAGGAAAAGAAAGTCCGCGCCGTTGGGTTTGCGGTTGTACGAGGCTTTGATCTTCTCGTACTCGGCGACCTTCTCCCCGGCCATCATTTGAGCGTGACGCTGGGCGTACCACCGCTTCAACTTCGCCGGGTCGGCGTGGAGCGTTTGCCAAATCTCGATGAGCGGTGCGAACGTGTCCGATGCGAAAGCCCGTTTGGGTTGGAGCGTGGCAAGGACCGCGCCGCTGCCGACGAAGGGCTCGTGATACGCGCCGAAAGACTCGGGGAAGTACGCGCAAATCTCGTGCGCCATACGCTGCTTGTTGCCGATCCACTTCAGCAGGCCCGTTTTGAACGGCGCGACCTCCGTGCGTTCGCCTTGTCCAAACAGCAGCGTCTGCATGCGGGTATCGTTTGCCGACCGTGGCTTGGGTGCAAGTCGCGTCATGCCGTAGACCGTATGCTGTTTTTGCATACGTGTCAAGGGGCCTTAGTGTTTCCCGATGGCGACTCGTGCCAATCTCGCGGAAAAGAAGCGGTTCCTGTCGCTGGTGCGGCGGTTGCGCGTTGACGCGGGGCTGCGCCAGGCCGACCTTGCCCGCAAACTAGGGGAGCCCCAATCGTTTGTGAGCCGGTACGAGTCCGGCGAACGCCGCTTGGATGTGCTGGAACTCCGGCATATCTGCCAGGTGCTCGGTGTCTCGCTCGCCGACTTCATCAAGGAGTTGGAGGGAGACCCCAAGTGAAACCTGATCCGCGCTTCCTCAACCAACCCAAGCACTTCTGGGCAGCTATTCGGCTCATCTCCGAAGAAGTGGGGTACACCCATGTTAATCTCACAATTGATGAGATTAAGCGTGTGCTGACGACTATCGAGGTTCCGCTTTCGGTGCGAGCTCTCGAAGGTCTTATGGAACCTTGGAGCCTGAGGAAATGTGGTGGTAAGACATGGCTGGTGCACACTGGACCGCTACCTGTGCAGAGCCGAAATCAGATGCTAGCGTTCGACCCCAAAGGCAGGAAAGGATGGAAGACTGCCGTTGATGCGTTGTTCAACAGATCGAACAAGCGAGCGTGGTTGGCCGATGATTGGTGCTGCCGACAGGATTCGCCCGTCGTACTTGTATGTGAATACCTAAACTACCGCCAGTCGTGTTTGAATGGGATAGAAAAACTGCTCATGAAAAAGATCGACGCAGTGAGTTGTTTCAATTCTATAAAGAAAGATCTTAAGTGGAACGGCGTAGTCCCTCAGATTAAGCAGAAAGGCAAAAAGGCCGGCCCCGCCTACCTGACGGGTATCGTAAACATGCTGGTGGAATCCATCGTCGGGAAACAGGCTTTCGACAGTGATCCGCAATCTTTAGTCACGTTTGTGAGAAATGGGAAACCTGTTCGGACTTTGTCTCGCCGATTGGATGGTGCATACCCATCTACCGTGAACCCCATTGCGGTATGGGAGATAAAAGAGTACTACAACTCAAAAACGTTTGGGAGTCGCGTCGCTGGCGGAGTGTATGAAACAATTCTTGACGGCATGGAGCTGAAGGAACTGAGTGACTCAGAGAACACTCATTGCCGACACTGCGTCTTTGTGGACGACCACCACACCTGGTGGGATCAAGGTAAGTCATACCTGTGCAGGTTCGTCGACGCTCTCCACCAAGGCTACGTGGATGAAGTGTTGTTCGGGAGTGAAGCAGTGACAGAGACTCCTCGTTTGGCGAGAGAGTGGGTGAAACTGCACAAGGAACGCAACTGAAGTCCAATCTTCCTCGAAGATGTTGACCTTTTCGCAGTGTTAGCGGGGTTAATGTGTAGTTGAGCCCGCGTTTAGAGATATCACCGCCGCACCGACCTTTCGGCCTGAATCGACCAGCGCGTGGGCGTTTGCGATGTCGTTGAAGTCGAAGCGGTGCCCGATGACGGGTTGGATTTTTTGTTCGCCGGCGAGGGTGACGATGTGCGAAAGGTCGCTGGCGCGTTCGGGGGCGATGCCGGCTTTGAAGCGGGGTTTGGTGCGGTTGCGTGCGGTGAGCAGCATGGGGATCAGATCGCGCATCGTGATGACGGCTTGGAGGAAGATGCCGGCGGGGGCGAGGGCGGTGCGGGCGGATTTCCAGGGCACGACGCCCACGGTATCGAAGATGATGTCGGGGCGGCGCGGGTGTTTGGTCCAGTCTTCGCGGGTGTAGTCGATGGTCTCGCTGGCGCCGAGTGAACGGACGAGCACGTGGTTCGATGATCGACACACGGCGGTGACGGTGCACCCTTGCAGGCGCGCGAGCTGCACCGCGGCGGAGCCGACCGCGCCCGCGGCGCCGATGATCGTGACCTGCTGGCCGGGCTTGAAACGGGCGAGGTCGCGGAGGTGGTAGAGAGCCGTCGAGAAGCCGAAGGGCAATGCGGCGGCGTGCTCGAAACTCAGCGACGCGGGGAGCTTCACCACGGCTGAAGATGCCGCGACACGGACCAGCTCGGCGTGAGCGCCCAGGCGGGCGCCCGTGAAGGCGAGGACGCGATCACCCGTGGCGAAGGTGGTGACGTTGGAGCCGACGCGTTCGACGATGCCGGCGAGTTCGCTGCCCAGGACGGGGTTGCGTGGTGAGCGGAAGCCGAAGGCGAGATGCCCGAGGACTTTGAAGGCGGGGGAGGGCATGCGCATGGCGCGGATGCGTGCGTCGGCGGAGGTGACGGTGGTGGCGTGAACGCGGACGATGAGGTCGTTCGGGCCCGGGGTTGGGTCGGGGGCGGTTCGGAACTCGATGACGCTCGGCGGGCCGAAGCGGGTGTAGGCGGCGATTTTCACGGGCTGAGCGTAGAGGGGTGTTTGGTTGTGAACGGGCGGAAAGTGGTGGAGTGGGGGGTAAATGGGGGATAGAGGATGCGGTAGACTGTGTGCATGCCGAGGGATGAACGGATCTTTGGTGCGCGTGTGGTGAGGTCGCCCGACGGTTTCTCGTCGGGTGGTGGTGGTGGGGAGGAAGAGAACTTCTGGGCGAAGGCCAGCGAGAAGAGCAAGGCGGAGAAGAAGAAGGCGAGCGCCAAGCCCATCAAGTCGCGCGTGCAGGTGGGTGATGAGGAGGGGTGGGCGTCTGGCACGGGGATGGACCGCACGTCGCGGCGGCGGCGGATCTGGAAGTGGGTGATTTTCTCGTCGCTCGGGGCGGTGGTGCTGGGCGCGGTGGTGCTGGTGATCATGCTGCCGACGATCGCGGGGTGGATCGCGCCGGGGATGATCCGTTCCGCGGCGGCGGAGCAGATCGAGGGGAGTGTTGAGGTTGAAGACCTGTCGCTGTCGTGGGGTGGGCCTCAGCGCGTGGGGAAGCTCACGCTGCGCGATCCGAAGGGGAAGGACGTTGCGGAAGTGTCGGTAACGGTGCCCGTGGGGCTGTGGGGCTTGATCCGCGGGAATTATGACCTGGGCGAGGTGAACGTCGCGGCGGCGGCGGCGATCGTGCGGGGCAAAGACGGCACGACGAACCTTGAGCGGGCGATTGCGCGGAACAAGAACGCGCCGCCGCCGAGCAAGGACCCGACGAAAGTGCCGGGGACGCTCAGCGCGGTGATCAAGCTGGACGATCTGGTGGTGGCGATCGAAGATGAAGCGACAGGGCGGAAGGGGAAACTTCGGAAGATCGACGGCACGATCGACGTTGCGGTTGGCAAGCCGATCAAGGTCAAGCTGGGTGCGATGGTGGAAGGGGCGAGCCGGGATGACGCGGGGTCGATGCTCATCGAGGCGAAGGTGAGCAAGTGGAGCGACGACGCGGGTGAGATCACCAGCAAGAAGATGTCGTTGGAAGCGGCGATGAACTTCGAGCGCTTGCCCGCGGGGTTCTTTGAGGCGCTCACGGGGCGGGCGGATCTGCTGGAGACTTGGGGCGATCGATATGGCTTGAAAGCCGACGCGAAGTGGACGGGCGACCTCGCGGGCGAGGGCACGGTCAACGCGTCGTGGACGAGCGCGGGCACCACCGGCGGCGTGCAGATGATCGTCGGCAACGGGCGTGCGAGTGTGAGCACGCTTGGCGACCAGCCGCTGCGATTGATGTCGAGCGCGCTGAAGAGGCTGGCGGGAGCAACGCTCAACGCGGGGAATCCGCAGCAGACGGTACAGATCGAACGCTGGCCCGAGGTGACGCTGAAGCTCGAGGGCGTGGGGATCCCGCTCGCGGAGCGCGGCGGGCTGGGGGCGTTTGTTTCACGCACGAGCGATCCTGAGATCGGCAAACTGGCGGGCGAGATCACGCTGGACGTCGGGGCGTTTAGTGGGAAGGTTGTTGCGACGCCCGGCGCGCCGGCGCGGGCGCTGGAGGTTGCGCCGATCCGCGTGACGCTGTCGACCAGCGAGCTGATGAAGCAGGCGAGGCTCGGCGCGTCGGGGCGGGCGACGATCGATGGGCTGTCGGCCGGGGCTTTGGCGGGTGAGTTGACGCTGGGCGGGTTCTTCGGGCGCTACGGCGGGATCAAGCCCAGCAACGCGTCGATCGACGGCACGCTGGCGCTCACGCAGGTTGCCAGCGCGCTGCTGGAGCCGCTGCTGGAAGGTGCGGGGATCAAGCCGACGGAGGACTTTGGTCCGACGCTCGACGTTCGGCTGACGGGGCAGCGCAGCGGCGAGAAGGGCGAGCCCGCCGCCACGGTGAAGATCGAATCCGCGGCCCTCAATGGGCAGGCGCGGGTCGTGCTGGCGCAGGTCGTGATCAAGATCGAGCCGATGGCGGGTGCGAGTGATGCGGCGGGCGATGCGGGTGCGAGCGTGGTGTGGAGCAAGGCGGGTGCGTTCATGTCGCGGCGTGCGGGCGTGCCGGCGGAGGGTGCGTGGGGCGTGCAGGGCGTGGGGACGGTTGAGCTGCGTGTGAAGTCGGCGGTGTGGGCGCCCGCGGCGGTTGAAGCCGCGGCACGCGCGGAGAACGGCGAGAAATCCGACAAGCCCGCGAGTCTGAAAGCGATGCTCGCGGGGCTTGAACTCAAGGGCGAAGCGGTTGTCAGCGGGATTGAGCTCAAGCGTGCCGGGGGATCGGCGGCGGGCGCGAACGGCAGCAACGCGTCGAGACTCAGCGTTTCGACGATCACCGCGGGGGTGAATCTGGTCCCAAATGAGCCGGTGAAGGCGACGCTTTCGGCGCGGGCGATGCTGGGCGGCGAGTCGGTGCAACTCGACGGCGCCGCGACGGTGCGTGATCTGCCCAACCTGCTCAGCGAACTGCCCATCGAGACCCGTGTGCTTCGCAGCGGCGTGAACGTCGAGGTCAACGCCAAGGGCTTGCCGACGTCGGCGGTTGGGTTGGTCATGAGCGACGGCGGCGGCGTGGCTCGCGCGGTTGAGGAAGCGCTGGGGATGAAGGTCGACGGCGCGGTGAAGGTCAGTTCGGGTGAGGGCGGCACGCTGTCGATCGGCGTGGGGCTAAAGGCCGCCCGGGCCTCGCTGGCGATCAAGAGCGAGCTGTCGGCGACGAAACTGACCATCGCTGAGGCGAAGTTCGAGGGCGTGACCGACCAGCAGGTCATCACGCGTGTGCTGGCGGCGTTGAAGTCGGAGAACGCGCTGGGAGCCGTGCGCCTCAGCGGCGAGCTGCCCTGGGTGATCAGCATCGCGCCGACGAGTGTCGAGATGGCCCAGGGCTTGAAGCCCGCGCCGAGCGCGGAGCAGCCGCTGACGGTGACGCTGAGTGTGCCGCGGACGACGGTGTGGGATCTGGGGGCGGGTGGCAAGGCGGGCGCGATCGTTGGTGACGGAGCGGCGGCGGGGCTCGGGCGGGCGCTGGGTGATCGCGTTTCGATCGATCCGCTGGTGCTGGAGATCAACGCGGCGCCCGCGGCGTTTGCGAGCGCGGGCGATGGGCGCAGCGGCAAAGCCTCGGGCGGTGTGGTGCGTGCGAAGCTGACGGGCGGTGCACGCTCGGCGGGCGGTGCGAGATTGGGTGATCTGAACGCCACCGCGTCGGTGGCGCTAGCGCAGGGCAAGCCCAACGGGCCCGCGAGTGTGCAGCTCAGTGCAAAGGGCATGGACTGCTCGCTGGTGGGCGCGATGACGGGCGATGCGTCGCGCTTGCTGGCGATCCTGGGCCCGGTTGCGGAGCTTGAGGTGACGGCCGACGCGACGATCGTGCCCGACGCGAGCGGCGAAGGGAGCAAGCTCGAACGCTTTAGCGGCGCGGGCTCGATCAAGAGCGCACGCACCAACACCGACGGCGCGGTGAAGCTGAGACTTTCGCCCGCGGGCGAAATCGAGCTCGAATCCCCCGCGAAGATCACCATCAACCCGGACCTTGCGTGGGTCAACGAGCAGTTGCGGGCCGGTCAGGGCGGCGGCGTGAAGGCGAACGGCACTCACGAAGGCAAGCCCGCACGCCAGCCCACCACGCTTGCCTCGCTCACGCCCATCACCATCAAGCTCAACCGATTCATCATGCCCTCGCCCGTCGGCGGTGCGCCGGTTCAGGCGAGCTCGCTGCCCCGCTCGCTCGATTTGGCGATCGAGGCCAGCCAGATCGGTATCGAGGGCGTTGAACAAGGCCCGCTCCGCATCAACGGCACGCGACTGCGCACCGTTTACGACGACCCGCGCAAGATCGATATCAACCTCGATGTCGAATCCGCACAGCTCGGCGAGAAGCCCAACGCCGGGGCGATGGCCCTGCGGGCGACGGTCGACGGGCTGATCAATCAACGCGGAGAGGTTGATGCAAGCGGGGCGAGGCTTTCGGCCGAGGGTCAGATGCCGTTGATCCCCACGGCGATCATCGACGCGCTGGCGGGGCAGGGTGGCGCGCTGGTGGAACTCCTTGGCGGCACCACGGGCGTGAAGTTGCAGGGCGGGCAGTTCACACCCAGCACGGGCGAAGGTGGCGGCAGCGTTGAAGCGGTCTCGCCGCGTGCCAGCGCGACGGTCAACGGGAGGTTTGATCGCGGAGCCTTCAGGGCGATCGGGCCTGTGGAGTTGACGCTGTCGGAAGTGACGGGCGGGTTGAGCGCGGTGCTGGCGAGCAAGCAGCCGGTCTTTGCGGTGATCGAGAAGCGTGCGGGGGATCAGCCCGCGCGGTTCAGTGCGCGGGGGCTGAGCGTGCCGCTGGCGGGGGATATGAAGCTGCTCAGCGGCGAGATGACGCTGGATCTCGGTGAGGCCCGCGTGGCGTTGGCGAAGAGCATCGCGGGGCTGCTCAAGCCCACCGCCAGCGATAAGGGCGCGGTGAAGCTGCTGAAGTATCAGCCCATGAACCTCAGCGTGAAGGAGGGCGTGATCTCGCTAGGGACGTGGAGCTTCCCGATCGAGGACTTCACGTTCAGGACCGCGGGGACGATCGACCTGGTCAAGCGCGAGGTCGACATGCTGACGTGGGTTCCCGCGGGGGCGCTGACGGCCGAGACGCTGAAGGTCTTCAACCAGCAGCTCAGCGGGCTGACCAAGCAGTCCTTCGGAGCCATCGATGAGCGGCTGCAGGTCCCTCTGCGCACGCGCGGCAGCCTGGATAACCCCAGCACGACGGTCGAACTGAACTCCGCGACGATGGACGAACTGAAGAAGGTCGCCGGGCGGGTGTTGGAGGATCAGCTCAAGAGCGCGATCAAGGACCAAATCAAGGACAAGATCCCGGGTCTGGGCGATCCGGGCGCGGGGAGCGGGGGCGCGGGAACGCCCGCCCCGCCCAAGCCGCCGGGCTGATCGGTGATTGCTTGGGGAATCGATACACGAAAGACCGGCGACTGTTCGGATCCTGCCCGACGATGAGCGGTTGGCGTTATACTCCGGTTCGTCGGGGTTGATGAACCGTCCCCGGTGGCAAAGATCCGGCTCGCGAAAGCTCGGCGTGCGTGGGTTTAAGTCTCGTCCACGCAGCGTTCACGGGCTTTCGAAGCGGAAACTGAAGGGAGCGACGAACCGTGTCAGGTCTGGCTGCGCAAGCCCTCGTGTTTCAGAAGCTCCCCTTCGCGCTCCCGCCCGGGGTGGTGGCGGTGCCGATCGTTCCGGGTGATCGCGGGCCCGTGCGTCTGTGCGTGGTTGTTCGCTTGAGCATTCCGGTGGGGCAGAGCGGGTCGGCATCGCGAGCGCTGGCGGGACCGGGCGGGCCGTTCTTCTCGCTGCGTGAGACTTACGACAGCGCGGTGGTTTTAGGGTGCGTCTGCGATTCGTCCGGCAAGGTGCAACAGTGGGTTGAGATCTGGCATCAGCGGTTCGATACCGCGGGGCCCAAGATGGCTACCGCGAAGGAAGTGCTGACGAACCACGCGCTGGACAAGCGTTGGAGCGCGCGGTGCGAGATGTACGCGCGCAGCAGCCCGGGTGGGATTCTGCGGACGGGCTTTGAAGGCGAGCACCCCGCGCCGACGCTGATCGATCTGCGCCGCGGGACGAGCATGCTGCCGACGGATCCGCGGACGGGCAAGGCGTGGGCGCTCTGCACCGACGACGCGCTGCTGACCGGCAAGGGTCTGCCGGCGTATTCGACCTCTCTGCACCGCTATCTCTACCAGCCCGAGAGCGACGCGATGTCGTCGTTTGTCGCGGTGACGGCCGAGGCGCCGAGCCCGCCCGGCGCGACGGCCTCCAGCGGCGCGGATATCCGCGAGGCGATGGGTTTTTCAACTGAGGTGGCGGTGTTTAACCCCGGCGGCGGGTTGATGATGGTCACGCCGCACGCGCCGGTGGGGCTTGAGAACTACGTTCAGGCGTTGACGCTCATCGGGACAGAGGACGGCTCGGTCTCGCTGTTGCAGTCGGCCTCGCGGGCGGCCTCTCGCGCGTTCGATGCACCCGGAGGTGACGAGCCCGGCGGCACGCCCCCCGGTGCGGGGCTGAGTTCGACCGCCGCGGGTGCGTTCAGCGCCGACGCGTCGATGATCTTCCTCTCGCGTCACGGCATGACCGGGCGGCTGCTCGAAACGCTCTACCACAAGCTGTGCCTGCTGGCGGACGTGACAGCGGCGGTGTGGGGTGCGGCCGCCGCGAGCCAGGAACCGCTGCTGAACGTCACAGCGCAGAGCTTCCGCGTGCATGTTGGTCCTGGTGGGACGGGCTTGCCCTTCCTGTGGTCATCGCGCGCGGTGCTGGCAACACCCGGCGGCGCGGTGGCGTTGCCCGTGAAGACCACCGACCGCAAGCTCTTCGCGTGCATGGAGAGCGACTCGCGGAGCGTCTACAACGCCGCGAGCTCGTCGCGAAGCGCCAGCGCCTGGGGCGAGCTGCGCGTACGCCGCGTGCAGATGCAGGACGACCAGATGATCCTGGAAGGCACGCTAACGACGCAGGAGCGCGTGGTCGCCAGCAGCCGCGACAGCGTGTGGATGCGGTTCGGGCTTGGAGGCGGGCGGGTTGATCTGTTCGCGAACCTGGAAGCCCGCGGGGCGATGGCGGCGGG
Organism: Phycisphaerales bacterium; assembly: GCA_032229765.1. GTDB lineage: Bacteria > Planctomycetota > Phycisphaerae > Phycisphaerales > UBA1924 > JACVCS01. Next base: position 11,860 of record JAVTWO010000189.1, read on the forward strand.
CGAGTTGCGCGTGCGCACCGTCCCCGCGAAGCTGCCCCAGGATCAGGCGGCGGAGCTGAAAGCCGCGGAAGGGATGCAGATCCCCGAGGTCTTCTTCGAGGTTGCCCCGCTGCTGAGTACCCCCGCGGACGTGTACTCATTGGCGGTGCTTTCGGTGCGGACGCTGCTGGTCAACGGCGAATCAACGCTCGCGGTGGCGCTCGACGAGATGCAGAGCCTCGCAAGGCAGGTCAGCGCCGAGCACGACGCGGCGGTCCCGCTGTCGCAGCGCGTGTTGAAGGTGCTCAAGAGCGACGAGCGGTTTGTTGATGCGCTGGGCCCGCACCGCCTGACCGGGATGAAACTCTCCGCGGGTGAGGCGGCGCGGATTGTCCCGGAGGTGCTCTGGGCGCAGGTGCTGGCGATGATCGTGCGGGCGCTGCCGGGCGTTGGGCCTGATAGTGTCAGCAAGGATCTGGGCGACGCGCCCCCCGCGGCACTCGAGAAGGCGTTTGAACCGCTCCGCAACGATCTGTATGCTCTGGTCCGGAAGGTCCGCAGCATGATCGTCAGCGACCCGGCCGCGGATGCCGAGCTGCACGAACTGGTCCGCGCGTCGATGTGAGAGAATGCACCGAGCGATTTGAGAGCAGATCAACGCTCGCACACCCGGTTTTTCAACGCTTAGCCAGGAGTCAACCCATGCAGATGTTCAACAAACTCGTGATCGTTTTCGCCCTCGCGTGCGCGAGCCTGATGCTCGGCGCCTGCGGCGGCAAGGCCCCCAAGGCCGCTGCCATGCCCATCGAGATCGTCCTGACCCAGGACGCGGTTGCGGGCGGGCGCAGCGTCTTTGTCGATCTCGTCGGCGTCGGCGCGGGCGAGCAGGGCAAGTACAACGGCAAGGCCGTGCGCGACTGGTTCGCGGGCAAGGACAACGACCGCCTCGAAGGCACCAAGATCGGCTTCGTCAAGAGCCTGACCTTCAAGCCGGGCGAGAGCACCACCCGCGTGATCAAGGCCGACGACGAGATGTGGAACAAGATCCTCGGCCGTCAGGCCGTCTCGCTCTTCGTCTTCGCGTTTGTCGGTGGTGAAGACACCGCGGGCAAGGATGTTTCCTGGCGCAAAGAACTCTCCCTCGATCCTGAGCGCTACGACGGCGAGAAGATCCGCCTCGAAGTCCAGCGCGGCGGCGTCTACCTTGTGAACCTCAAGCCCGAGAAGAAGTAAACCGCGTCCCGCGCGGGGCGTGCCGCTCGTGTACACTGATCCCGCACCCGGCGTCTGAACTCTGTTCGGGCTCCGCGTGCGGGATCGTTCTTTTCACGTCGATTCGATCGGGCTGTTTGTTCACGGAGCCTTCGCCTCATGCCCACCTTCGGGCCCTTCAGCACGCTGCAGGAACTCGTCGCGGGCTCGACGACCAAGGTCTATGTCGCGCAGCGTGCCGGCGACAGTCAGCGGTACGCGGTGAAGTTCCGTCTCGCGGTCGATGATCTGACGGGCGAGAAGGACGCGGGGGCGATCGAGGATTTTCTGCGCCAGGCGGACGTGCAGAAGGCCGCGGGCGAGGGCTTCGCGGTCGTTCATGAAAGCGGGCAGACCGACGACGGCGCGTTCTATGTCACGGACCTGTTCGTCACGGCCGACGGACGCTCACTGAACCTCGACACGCTCTTCGCCGTGCGGCGTCTGGTCGTCGACGACCTTCGGCTTTCGAGCATCGTGCTCTCCATCAGCCGATCGCTGGAGAAACTGCAAGACACGCAGCGCCGCGGTCACGGCAACCTGAAGCCCACCAACGTGCTGCTGCGCGATCCTGGGTTGGCGGGTGCGGATGAGAACAACGACGGTGCCGCCGCGAGCGACTTCCTGTTTTTGTGCGATCCGCTCGCGTCCGATGTCGGGGGCAAGACCACCCGCGACGACCTGCCCGCCCTCGCTTCGCTGATCCACCTGATGGTCTTCAAGCAGCCGCTGCGCCGCACGGGCATGATCTCGCTCCGCGAGGTTGACGCCTGGACGCAGGCGGGCGTCGACGGGGCCTTCTGGCGCTCGCTGACGGCCGACCTCGCGGGCCTCTCGCAGCGCACGCCAAGCATCGATCAGGTCCGCAGAGCGGTGCAGAAACACCTGGAAATGATCGGCGGCGGCAAAACCAGCGCAGGTGCGGCACCCGCCGGCGGCGCTCCGCGCGATGGTCCGAAGTCCGACCTCCGCCCCAAGCCCGCGCCTCAGACTTCGACGAACGAGCCGTCGAAGCCCGCGAACGCGGCGGACGCTGACACCGAGTCGCAGACCGCCGCGACAGTCTCCAAGCCCAAGGCCGCGACGGGTGAAGCGCCCGCGAAGGCTGCGGCGTTGAGCGAACCGCCGGCGGAAGAACGCTCCGCGTGGGAAAGTGCAACCGACGACTCTCGGCCCCGCGCCGGTTCTTCATCCTCCTCCGGCGGCGGGAAGAAGATCGCCCTCCTCGCGGGCGGGGCGGCCGCGGTGCTCGCGCTCGGCGCCGCCGCGTTCTTCCTCACCCGTGGCAAGCCATCGTCAACCGAAGGCACGGGCGGCACCAAGACCGGCTCGACAACCGACGCGACCAAAACCAACACCACCGAAACCGCCGGCGGCGCATCCACCGCTTCCGCGATCACGCTCAGAGAGCTCATCCCCACCGCCGATGAGATCACCGCGAGAAGAGCGCTCGCCGGCCTTTTTGGTCCGCGTGCGCAGCCGATCACGAAGGCCTGGGCAGACTCCGCGGACCCCACGCTCAAGCAGCTCGCGGAGCTGTTGAAAGCCCCGCTCTCAAGCGACAGCGACGAGTGGGAAGCCGCCATCGAAGCGGGCAAGGAGCCCGCGCGGGCCGAGAAGTTGGATGACGCCGCGAGGGGCAAGGTCGTTGAAGACCGCAAGCGTCTTCGCGAGGTGGCGGCAGCACTGAAGACCTGGCCCGTGCTGGGCACGCTGGATCAGGTTGCGCAGACGCTGCGGAATCAGCCCGGGTTGATGCCGCTGGGCGATGAGCTTGAATCGCGTGTGAGCGACTTCCGCAAGGCACTGACGCGTGAGAACGACTTCGGTCGCAGCGACGTGCGGACGCTCTTTGCCGAGCGGCCGCTGGAGTTTGTCAACGCCGGAACATCCGCGAAGCAGCTCCAATCGTGGGTGACGAAGCTGGGCGAGCTTCGAGTGCTCGGCGACGCAAATCTCAGCGCCATCGCCGACGCTGCTGCGAACGAACTGCAGCAAGCCGCGGGGAGCGCGTCGTTGACGGATCTTGTGGGCAAGCTGCAGATCAGCGCGTGGAACACGACCATCGACGCCGCGGCGAAGCAGTTCTCGCGTCCTGAGAAGGCCTGGGACCGTGCGTTGTTTATAACGGACGTGCAGCCGCTGATCGACAGCACGAAGAACGAGAGCGCCCTGACGCGGCTGAGCCTGATTTCCGCGAAGGCGGGCGAGGCGAAGTACGAAGCGGTTGATCCCGACCCGCGCGCCGCTTGGGGCGCTGCGCAGGGCAAGCAGCTCACCGACGCGGAACAGCAGCTTGCGCAGCTCGAAGCGCAGATCAAGTCCACCGGCGCGCAGGGTGTCGACGTGAACGCGCTGAAGCAGAAGCTCGCGCAGGCGCGCAGCGAGGTGGTTGGCGCGTCGGAGGTCAAGGGCCCGCTCTACCGCCATGCGCTGACGAAGTTTGACGCGACCAAGGCCGCGACCGAGGCGAAGGTCGCCTCGGTGCTCGATGCCGTGCGGACTGAGCGTCAGCGCGTGACGATGAACGCGGGCGAGCTGGTCGATCAGCTCAAGAACGCCGCGGCGGGCCAGACGGGTTTGGCGTTGATCTCCGCGCAGCGCATCGCCGCCGCCGCCGCAACGCTGGACAAAGCCAAGGAGCAGGACGTCAAGCTGGCCTGGCGTCTGAAGGGCGTGCAGAGCGCGGTCTTGAGCGAGACACCCGCGCTCCTTTCAACCCTTGAGCAGGCGAAGTCGGTCATGCCCGGGGCGCAATGGCCCAGCGAGGCGTGGCTGATTCGTGCGTCCGCGATCGCGCAGGTCGAGCTTGAGAAGGCCCTCGACGCCGCCATCGCCTCGGCGCGCGGGGGGAACGAACCAGCGATCAACCTCTCCGGCGCGAAGCAGGCGATCACCGCCTGGTCGACCAACGCCGCGGCTGTGCTCAAGGACGATGCGAACCTCGCGAAGCTCGTGCAGCTTCCGGACGCCGTCGCCCCCGGGTCGGCGGGTCTGAGTCAAACCGCCGCCACGCTAGCCACTTCGCTGAAAAGCAAGATCGACGCGATGAAAGACCAGTTGCCCGCCGGCGCTGGTTCAACGTCCAGCGACGTTCTCCCCGGGTACGCGGCGTATCAGCGTCTTGCGGCACTTATCGCCGCCGACAGCAAGTCGCAGCGTGCCGCGCTGCTCGACAAACTCAAAGCGCCAGCAACCGTCGCGGAGGCGGTGGCGACGGTTGAGAAGCTCAGTAGCAGCGCCGACTGGCCCGCGAGTGTTGACGACTACAAGGCCCTGATCAGCGGTTTCGCGGCGGCGGACGTTCCGATCTCGCGTCTCGACGAAGTCCAGCGTGAGCCTGCGCGTGACCGCCTTCGGGCGGGCGCGCTGGGCGCGTACCTCCGCCTGATGAACGCCGCCGCGACCAACGCGCCGGGCGTTTCGATGTCGCAAGTCATCGCGGCGTACGACGAGAAGCTCATCCCCGAGTCGAGATTGCCCGCGTGGGCGAAGTACAACATCGCCCTGGTCAAAGCGCGAGCGAATCTTCGCTCGGCCGCGACCGAGGCGGCGGTGAAGAGCGAGTTGGGCACGCTCATCGCCGCAGCGAAAGACCAATCGATCCCCGTCAGCGCTCGCACACCCGCGGACAAGCTGTCGGACCTCTTGAGCGACACGGGCCCGAGCTTTAACCCCGCCAGCGAGGGCCCCGCGAAGACCGGCAAGTGGACGCTCGACGCCGCCTCGTCGGTCAATGGTCTGCTGGTGTATGTCTTTACCGCCGACCCATCGCGCCGCATCAGCTTCGCGGAGATCGGCCAGGGCAGCCAGCGTGCGTTCATTAGCACCACCGAGGTTTCACTGGGCGTGCTGCAGTCCGCGATCACCGGCGCTGGTCAATGGGCCGACTTCCGCAAGGACATGGGCACAATCTGGGGCCCGACGCGCGAAGGCGCCCAAGCCTGGGTCGTCAGCGGCGAGCAGATCGCCCTCGCCACCGCTGCCTCGGGCGACCTCAGCCGCGGCTGGTTCCCGTTCGATAAGGGCAATCTGACGAACGTAGCGATCTATCCGCAGGGGCTCGAACCGCCCGCGCCGTCGTGGGAGATGCCCGCGCAGATGATCACGCCCGCCGCCGCCGTGCGCACGGCCGGGGCGCTCGGCTGCCGTCTGCCCTCCGCACAGGAGTGGCTCACCGCCGTCGGTGGTGCGAGCGGCGCGGATTCACAGATCGCATTCTCGAAACTCCGCGACGCGGGGTTCCGTGAGTTCGACAAGCAGACGGGCGACCTCGCGGGCAAGTTTGCCGTGCGTCCAACCCGCGGCACGTTCAGTCTTCCAGGCACGAACCCGGGGATCTGGCCTCAGCGCGAGAGCGTGCGCGAGCCGGTGCTCTTCAGAGCCGTGACCGACCAGCCCGGTGCGTCGGGCAACTTCCGACATCTGGTGGGCAATGTCGCGGAGTTCGTCTGGAACGACCCCGCCTCGTGCACACCCACGGGCGCATCAAACGACGCGACGATGGAGCAGAACCTCCGCATCATCGGCGCCTCGGCCCTGTCAGCGCCGAACATCAAGCCCAGCGACGAGCAGAAGCCCCAGCGTGTGACGATGCGCAAGGCGTACACCGACGTGGGCTTCCGCCTGGCCTTCAGTGCGCAAGGAACCGAGCCGCTGGCGCAGCGCGCCGCCCGCGCGGTCGAGGCCCTGCCCTTCGCGCCGGCGAAGTGATCGGCTCCGTCCGATCACCCCGCGCGTGCACGATTCGTCAGGCCGCGCCGAGCGCCTCGGCGAGATCGATCATTCAACCGGAACGGTGGCGAACTTCATGGTCTCCTGCGAGCCCATCTGCCGAGCGAGGATCTGCATCCCCGCGCGGTCGCCCGAGGCAAAGGCCATGTTCAAACGCGGCATGGGCTTCGAGGCAACCGGGGCGGCGATGGTGCCCTGGTTGTTGTTGGAGGCGGTGCGAGTCGAGGTGCACCCGCCGAAGACAAGGCCAGCGCCGCACAGAGCCACAACGGTGAAAAGACGACGGTTCATGCGAAGACACTCCTGCAAGCGGGGATTGATCTGCCCCGTGCACGAGCAACATCGAGCGTCCCGCGCCGTTCCTGCGCGGCAACTGTCGATTTGTTGAGCCGTGCGCGGTTATCCGCCGGGCGCGAATCTCAGGCTTTGCCCCGTTGCTGCGTCAGGCCTGCTTTGCCCGTCTTGCCCGGTCTTTCTGATCGCTGCGGGCGGGTGCACCTTCGCGCGGTGACAGGTTTGGCACATCTTCGCGCGCAAATGCACGCGTCTGTGCGCTGTTTGGGTGACTTGCACGCGCAGTGGGTTGCAACTTGGGGGGTCTTCGCATAGATTGATACGGTCAAGAACCGAACCGAACCCGTCCGGAGCGAATGATCGTGAACGAACTGCCCCAGGAGCAGGTCAACGCCGTGGCCGCGATGGCCGCACGACTGCGCCTGCTTCAGGCCGAGTTATCCGACCGACCCGCGGAAGTCCGAGCCCAGGAACTGAAGGGTGAGATCGACCGCGCGACCCGCTCGCTGAGTGCCGCCGACCGCCGGGCGTTTATGAACGCGCTCGCGGGCCAGTTCCCGCGCTGGGGTGAGGGCTCAACAAGCGAAACATCCAACGGCTCCGCACCGACCCCTGCGCCGGTAGCCAGCAAACCCCCGCCGCCGCCCGGGCCGGCCGACGCACCGAAGCTCGCGGGCGAGATCGCCGCACTTTGGCCCGTGCTGACCGAAGACCTTCGCCAGCAAGTCCGCGCGGCGCTGGGGCAGGCCCTCCCCGCGCCCAGCGCTGGCAGCGCCGACGCCCGTGCCGCCGATTGGCGCAAGCTCCTGGGCCTGAACCCCGACGACCCCATCGATGGGACCAAGGCGATGGAGCTCGCTTTGGCGATCATGAGCCTCTCCGTGAACATCGACCGCGTTGTCTGCGGCGTCTGGAAAGAGACCAACGCGCAAGGCGAGTTCCGCAGGGCAGAGAACCTCAAGATGATCGCGGGGCAGTTCCTCCGCGGATGGGCCGGCGCGGGGAGCGACAAGATGCAGGGCGAGGTGAACGACCTGCAACTGCTGCTGTACGCGCTGCTGAAGGCGATCCAGCTCTTCCCGAACATGTTCGCGGACAAGCACCTGGCGAGGTTCGATCCGGCGGTGATCGCCGCGAACACCGGCGCCGCGGGCGAGCGTGGCACGAGTTGGTTCGGCGATTCGAACAAGGTCGCCAATGCGAAGTGCTGGGAGGAGTACCTCCGCCTGATGAAGGACTACGACAAGAACACCCTTGCCGACGAGGTGAAGGGGATGCTCACCGACGAGGTGTACAAGGTTCTTCGTCAGCGGAAGAAGTGACGGACGACGTGACCGAGCGACCGACCGACGGGTTGAACAAACGGGTGAAGTGAAGTTCTCAGGGTGCCGTGCTTCGGTCAAACGAAGAAACGGCGCAGCAAACGGGAGGGGAAGAAAGGTGCTTCGATGAGTCTTCCGCAAGTCCATTGGCACGAGGGCCTCTTCCTTCAGCCTCATCACCTGCAGGCCCTTCAGCGTCAGATGATCGACCGTTTGACAGGCGAACGCCGCCTCTCTTGGGGCTATCCCTACGGCGTCATCGAGGCCCGCCTCGCCACCGACGCGCTGGAGAACATGCAGGTCCGCTTCGAGCGGCTCGTCGCCATTCTTCCCGGCGGGACGTTCATCGATTACCCGCACAACACCGACCTGCCCGCGGTGGATATCCGCCGCCCACTCGCGGCGGGCAACGGCACGCTCACGCTCAGCGTCGCCGTCCCGATGTGGCAGAGCGGGCGTGCCAACACCCTCGACCAAACCACCGGCGAGGACGCCCGCGTCAAGCGCATGTTCAAGATCAGCGAGGCGACCCTCGCCGACGAGAACACCGGCGACAACCAGCAGCCCATGCTCATGCGGAAGTTCAACGCCCGCCTGATCACCGACAACGAAGACCGCACCGAGCTGGACGTCATGCCCGTCTGCCGGATCGTTCGCGGCGCGGGCGACGAGGCGGGCCTTGCGAAGGTCGATACCAAGTTCGTCCCGCCGTGTCTGGTCACCACCGGTTCCGCTGCGCTCGTCAAGCTCATGCGCGACCTCAGCGACGGCGTCGAAGCCGCCCGCAAGGAACAGGCCAGCCAGCTCTCCCGCAGCGGCTGGACCCCCGACAACATCCGCGGCACGCAGTTCATCCAACTGATGAAACTCACCGCGCTCAACCGCGCCGCGGCACGCTTGCCCGCGCTCCTCGGCGGCGCCTCGGGCACGGGTGGTCAGGGGCTGGGCTTCTCCGCCTTCGACCTCTACATGGAACTGCGCGAGCTGCAGGCCGGTCTGGCGGCCATCCACCCCGACCGCGATCCCTTCGACGCGCCGAAGTACGACCACGACAACCCCGGGCCCGTCTTTGCGGAGCTCGAGATGCGCGTGCGTCAGCTGCTGAAGGATCAGGGCGTCAAGCCCGCGAAGAAGATCCCCTTCACGCTCGACGGCGCGGATCTGGTCGCGGAGCTGAGCCCCGAGGACTTCGGTGCCGCGGACTTCCTGCTGGGCATCCGCACCAAGACCGACGGCAAGGCACTGAAGCTCTTCATCGAAGACTCCGAGCGGTTCAAGATGATGAACTACAAGCAGCGCCGCCTCAAACTCTTCGGCGTGAAACTCGAAGAAGAGCGGTACGTCGTGGGCGTTCCCACGCCGCCGGGGCAGCACTACTTCCGCCTCAACCGCGCCCAGAGCGAGGTGCGGTGGAAGTCGATCCAGGAAGAACGCAAGCTGGCGCTGGTCTGGCCTGAGATGGAACACTTCGACTACGAAGAGGTGGCGCTGTACCTGCTCTTCGCGTAAGCGTTGAACATCAGCAGCGACGGCGATTGAGAAGATTTGTGGGGAGGGGTGGTGGGGGAGGGGATGGCAGGAGGTCGTGGGCTTATGGCGCTGGTTGATCTGTGTGAGCCGCTGTTTCAGTATGTCTGTTCGCTCAACCGCCTGGCGCGTGAGGGCGGCAATGTCAGTCAGGGTCAGGTCGAGGCCGAGCTTGAGTCGCTGCTGGCTGAGGTGAAGAACAAGGCGAAGACGAACCCGTCGACGGCCGCCGCGTGGGACGAGAAGGTCGAGTGGGCGCTGATTGCGTTCTGCGACTTCACGGTCCGCGAGAGCAAGCTGCCCTACGCCGGTCGCTGGCGCGGGCTGGGGCCCAAGCGTGGCAATCTCGTGCTCGACGAACAGTTCTTCGACCTGCTGAACGAATCGCTGCGGGAGACGGGCGACGCAGCGGTGCAGAGGCTGGCGGTGTTTTACACGATCCTGGGGCTGGGGTTCACGGGGATGTACTCCGGCCTGCCCGACAAGATCTCAACCGAGATCCGCGCCAAGATGCGCGAGCTCTACGCCCGCATCGGGGGAAGCCTCGCGGGCGAGAGCGCCCAGCGCATTTGCCCGCAGGCGTACGAGAACGTCGATACTCGCACGCTTGAGCTGTCCACGGGCAGTTGGCTGCTGCCGCTGGCGATTGTCTTCTGCGTGCTGGTGCTGAGCCTGCTGACGATCAACGCGGTGGTCTATCGCAGCAACCGCGCGGTGCTGGGTGAGCAGGTCAACGCGATCATCGACCACCACAAGAAGATCGGCGAGCCGGGCAAGCGCTGAATCACGCTTGCCCGCCTGAGTGAGCGACCGACCACCGACAGGTTTCAACACGCCAGAGTCAAGAAAGTCCACGAACGACCATCGCCGGGGAGCGGAGCCGTCCCCGAGGAGCACAGGTGATATGAAGTTTTTCCAGAATCTCCCAACGCCCGTGAAGATCGGCCTCATCGCCGGGGTGCTCGGGGTGGTCATTTTGATGGGCGCACTGCTGAAGGATCACCTGCTGATCGTGCTGGCGGTGCTGGTGGTCGCGACGATCATCGCGGTGCTGGCGCTGCTGACGGTTTCGTTCGTTCGCAAGCGCCGCGAGAGCCGCCAGGGCGACGCCTTCAGCGAGGGGATCAAGCAGGGCGCACGCAACAACCCGCAGGGGATCGCCGCGGACAAGGCCCGCAAAGCCCGCCTCGACGACCTTGCGCACGTCTTTGAAGAGGGCGTCAGCAAGTACCGCGCCGCGGGGAAGAACCTCTACAGCCTGCCGTGGTACTTGCTTGTGGGCCCGCCGGGCTCGGGCAAGACCGAGGCGATGCGCCACAGTTCCATCGGCTTCCCGCCGGGCTTGCAGGACCCGCTGCAGGGCACGGGCGGCACGCTGAGCATGCACTGGTGGTTCACCAATACGGCCGTGGTGCTCGACACCGCCGGGCGTTTGTTCATGAGCGAGGGCGTGAACCCCGCGGAGAACAGCGAATGGAAAGAGTTCCTCAAACTGCTCAAACGCACCCGCGGCAAGTGCCCGGTCAACGGCATGCTCCTGGCGGTGGATGTTGAAACACTGCTGAAAGACAACGCGGAGCAGATCGAGAAGAAGGCGGGGCTGATCGCACGCCAGCTCGACGTAATCCAGCGAGTGCTCGACGTGCGGTTCCCGGTCTTTGTGCTGGTGACCAAGTGCGACCGCATCGTCGGCTTCCGCGAGTTCTTCGAATCCATGAACGACCCGCAGGCTCAGCACCAGATGCTGGGCTGGAGCAACCCCAACGACCTCGACGACGGGTTCAGCCCCGAAGCGGTCGAGCAGCACCTCGTCACGGTGCGCGAAGCGCTGGTGAAGCGTCGGCGTGCGCTGCTGATCGACCCCGTCCACACCGAGGACCCCAGCGCCCGGCGGACCGATCAGGTCGACGCGCTCTTCGCCTTCCCCGAAGGCCTCAACGCCATCGGCCCGCGCCTGCGCCGGTTCCTTGAGCTGATCTTTGTCGCGGGCGAATGGTCGCCCAAGCCGCTGTTCTTGCGTGGTATCTACTTCACCAGCTCACTGCAGGAAGGGCGCTCGCTCGACGAGGCGCTCGCGAAGGCGTTGGGGTGCGCCATCGACGAACTGCCCGGGGATGCGGTGCCCCGCAAGGACAAGAGCTACTTCCTGCGCGATCTGTTCACGGCGAAGGTCTTCCGCGAGAAGGGCCTGGTCACCAGTGCGGTAAACGTCAGCAAAGCGCAGCGCGCCCGTCGCGGCATCCTGCTCGGTTCGGGGATCGCCTTCGCCGCGGTCCTGATCGCGCTGTCGTTCTTCGGCGGCTGGGACCTGAACACCCGCGTCACCGCGCCCGCGAAGTCGTGGAAAGAGATCGCAAGCGAGTACCGCGAGGTGAAAGACGCCGCGGCGCTCACAAGCGACAACCCGCTGTCGATCGTCCGCAGCAAGGACGGGCAGAGGCAGTACGCCGGGACCGAACTGCTGGCGGATGAAGAGACCAAGCGTGCGGAGCTTGCGGGCAAGAGCCTGAAGGAAGCGCAGCGCGAGCTGAAGCCCGGGCTGATCTTCGCTCCGCTGGCGTTTGTGCTGGGCGATAGCAACACGCTCAACGACGAGCGGCTGGCGGCTCACCGCGCGGTGCTGGAGGCCTCGGTGCTCACGCCGCTGTTCAACGCGGCACGCGAGAAGCTCGCCGATCGGTCGGCGTGGGGTCTGGGTGAGAAGCCCGGCGACGCGCCGAGCACAACCGCGAGCGGCAACAGCGAACGCGCCGCGAAGGCGCTGGCGCAGCTCCTGCGGATCGACACCTTCGCCGACGGCAAGGAGCCCGCGTCGATCAAAGCGAGCAAGGGCGATGTCAACCTTGTTGACGTCGCGGCGCTCGTTGATCTGCTGGAAGATCGCAAGCCCAACGAAGAGGTCAAAGACCCCGGCGTGCGCAAGCAGCAGATCAGCGAACTGCAGGACGTCATCAACGCCACGTACATGCGCGACGGCAAGTCGGTGAGCGATTGGCCCCCCGCCGCGCTGAAGGCAACCGATGACGCCACGCGCAAGCAGCTCGCGCTGGCGGTTGACAACTTCCGCGAGGCGGGCCGAGTCGGCGCGGGCGGCGGCGCGAACCGCTTCGCCCTCGCGAGCGAAGTCTTCGCGGGGATCAAGGAGTTCCAGGACGCGGACGTCGCGAAGGTCAACTGGCCCAGCGACAACGCCAGCACGCCCAGCGGGCAGCGCACGCTCGAATCGTTCGAGCGGTCGCTGACGGAATGGCGCGAACGCACGCCCAAGCTGGTGAAGGCCGCGGACCGAGTGAACAACGCGGTGAAGCTGCTCGGTCGCACGCCGATCGACTCGGCGTTCATCGACTCGGTGGTGTCGCAGGAGAAGGAACGCATCGAGAAGCTCTACGCCACGCTGCAGAGCGAACTGCCCGAGAAGGGCGGCGGACTTCTCGACCGCGTGACGGGGAGCATCGAGAAGAGCGCCGAGCGCAAGGTCGACGACAAAGCGAAGAAGGACACGCTCGCGGGGGACCTGAAGAAGGACGCGAAGGATTCGCTGCGCGATTCGGGCGGGCCCGATATCGACAAGCTCTTAACGCAGGGCAAGACGGACGCGATCGCTTCGGCCGAATCGCAGGGCAAGAAGTTCCGTGAGATGCTCAGCGGCGCGGGGACCGAGTCGCTGCTGCGCCGCGTGAAGGACGACGACCTGCGGATCCAGAAGCGCCGCCTCGCGGTCGAGCGCGCAAGCAAGATGCTGGAGCAGGCCAAGACTGGGCCCGAGCAGTTCAAGCCTGCGGAGGGGATGAGCCTGAGCGAGACCGCGAAGGCCGTGGACAGCGAGCGCGACGCGCTGGCGACCGACGCGGGGCTGTGGGATCTGGACGGGGCAACCCCCGGCGGGTTGAGCGGGGTCGAAAGTGTGCGGAAAGCCGCCGACGCGGCCCGCGCCGCGCACGCAGCACGGCTGATCGACCGGTACCTCGAAGCACGATTGAGCGCCGGCCGCGTGGGGCTCAGCGAGCTGGCGAGCAAGATGAAGGTCAGCGAGCCGACGCCGCAGCCGCTGCAACTGGCGATCCTTGAAGCCTCGCGTGCGGGAGTTGTGAACGACGCGTACCGCCCCGCGGCGGCGAAGGCCGTCTTCGCTGATTTCGTTTTCGCCGACGAGGAACTCAATGCCCCGACGACGCGGACCGACCGCGCACTGAACGGAGACAAGCTCCGCAAACCGCTGGACGACCTCCGCGGCACGCTCAACGAGTACGCCAAGGCGTACTTCACGTACTGGTCGGAAGAGGCACGCCTCTCCTGGCAGCCCAGGCAGTTCCCATCCTGGCGCGAGTTCCATCAGGCGATGAGCCAGCTCAGCGTCGACGGCGCCAGCGAGCAGATCGCCGGGTTCTTGAAAGATCAGGTCGCTCGCGCGCTGATGGCGATCCCCGAGACGCGCCCGGCAACCGGCGGCGGCACCAGTGTCGGCGCGCAAGAGATCATCCCCGCACGCCAGCTCGCGGACGCGCGCCGACGCATCGACGATGAGATCAGCGCACTGGCTGACCGCCCTCTCCGCGGCAGTCAGGCAACGGCGCTCGTGGCGTGGAAGATGCTGCCCGCCGACAGCGCCCGCTCGGCGCTCGAGGCGATCATCGCGCAGGCCTCCGACGGGACTGAGTCCATCGAACAGAAGTACTTCGCGTATAGCCGAGGCAACCTCGGGCGTGCGCCGTCGAGCGAGTTTTGGAACGGCGTCTGGATCGAAGGCTTCCGTCTGCTGGCCAACGACCGCGTCGAACAGGCGGGGGCGCTGCAGACCGAGCTGAAGAACGTGCTGTCGGGCTTCCCGCTGGTCTTTGATTCGAAGAAGGACCTCACCTTCGACGAGGTGAAGCGTGCCAGCGAGATCATGAACGGGCTGGTGGGCAAGCCGCTGAGCAAGTCCATTGAGATCCCGAACCCAAGCCCCGATCAGCGTTCGTTGCTGGACAAGATCAACCGCGGGTTGATGCGGTCCGCGGTTGCGGACATGGCCCCGGGCTTTGAGCAACGCACCGCGAGCGTGCGGGCGCTGGCAAAGACCCTGTCCAAGAAAGAAGGCGTCGCGATCGAGTTCACCGTGGTCTATGGCGCGCCGCCCAACAAGTCGGGCAGTGATCTCGCCGCGTTCACGTACCCGTTCGTCGCGGTGCTTGTCGACGGCAAGAAGGGCGGCGATAACCCCGCGAACTGGTCGTCGATCGAATCGGTCAAGGACGGCTTCCCCTTCGAGGCCACACTGGGCCTCAGCGAAGTCAGCGTGCAGCTTGTCTCAAACCTCGGCGCGTCGAACGCGGACCTGACCTTCAGCCTCAAGCGTCCGTGGAACCTGCTGGAAGGTCTGCGCGATACGGGCGACAAGGCCTTCACCGAGATCGAACTCGGGCGAACGGTCTGGTATCTCCCCTTCACCGCGGCGGATTCGTCGGGCAAGTCGTACCGCCTGTGGCTGAAGATGCGCGAAAAGATCAACCCGCCGTCGTTGCCGCTGATGCAGGAATGGCCGCGGAAGAGCGATTTGCCGGTGTGATGCCTCGACGTTTGACCTTCACGCTTTGATCACGCTTCGGACTTTCGTCTTCGCCCACGTCCCCGAGCACACTCATGATCAGGTCCATCGGCAAGTCGCTGACCGGTTTGGGGAAAAGTCCCCGCGTGGTCGTTGGTGCCTTCGGCAAGCATCCGGCGTGGGACGACCACATCGAGGACCAAGGGCTCGCC
>JAVTWO010000190.1:0-4325 GCA_032229765.1 Phycisphaerales bacterium
TGCGGGGGGGTGTGCGCGAGCGTGGGGGGGTTGGGGGTGTTGAAGCAGGCAACCTGGGTCAACCGGGCAGCGGCCCGAACATCCCCTAGGCCATCACCGTCAGCGCCGAAGGCCCAAGCGTCACGATCGTCCGCGGCTGCTTCCCCTTCGCATGCACCCGCGCCAGATACGCGTTCAGATCATCCAACGTGATGGCATCGATGGCGCGCGCAAACTCGTCCAGCGTCCGCGGCTGGCCCAAACGGTGCTGGTCCGTCGCAATCGCCCCCGCACGCGCCGAGGTCGACTCACCCGAGAAAACCAACGCCGACTTCATTCCCACCACAGCGCGGCCGAACTCCTCGCGCGTCACCAGCCCCGAAGGCGAAAAGATCCGCTCCAGTTCGCTGATCAGCACGTCCAGCGATTGCTGCGCACGCTGAGGCGTCGTCCCCACGTACGAAGTCAGCCGCCCAGAATGCTTGTCGCCCGCGTACGACGCGGAGACCGAATAGCACAACCCGCGCTTCTCGCGCACTTCCGAGAACAGCCGCGAGGCCGAACCCGCCGAGAGCACGCTCGCCGCCAATCGGTGCAGGTTCGACTCCGCATCCGCCTCCTTCGGCGCATCCGCCGCAGTGAGGATGTGCACCTGGTTCGATTCCTCCGCCTCGTGGTGATAGCTCCCACGCTCCGGGTTCTTCTCGATCGTCGGCTCGGGTGTCGATCCCTCCCACCCCTTCAGCAGAGGCGTCAGCACCCGTTCGATCGCGTCAGCGTCACAATCCCCCGCGACCGCGAGGATGCTCGACGCGGGCGTCGCCTTCGTGCCCCACGCCCGGCGCACATCGTCGACGCTCAGCGACGAGAGCCCTTCCTCAGTCCCCACCACGCGCCGGTTGAAAGGCCTTTCAACGTGCCGCTCGCTGAGCAGCAGCGAGGCGTACCCCGCCGGGTCATCGCGCAAGGCCGCCACCGTCTGGAGTGCCAGCTCGCGCGCGGGCTCGAAGGCCTGGTCCTCAAGCCTGGGCCTGCGCACGATGTCCACCAGCAGCGGGAGTGCACTGAGCAGATTCGCCCCCAGCGCCGTCGCCGACACGCGCGCGTACGTGAGCCCCGATGAGCACGACCGCAGCACGCCCAGCGCGTCGAGCGCGTCGGCGTGCTGACGCGAGTCACGCTCACCCGCCCCGCGCAGCAGCATCTCGCACAGAACCGTCGAAAGACCCTCACGCCCGCGCGGGTCGTGCGCCGCGCCGACGGGGATCAGCCACAGCAGCGAAGCCGACTTCGCCGAGGCGTTGGGCTCGACCAGCAGGGGCATGCCCCCAGGTAACGTTCGACGATGGATCGCCATACCTGTTCACTCGCTCCCGCGTTGCTTGACCGACGAACCAGAAGACCTCGTGCCCGACTCCGTTGCGTAGATCACAAACCGCTGCCCCTGATGATTCAAGCCGCGCTCGACGCACAGCCGCCGCGCCAGCGCCGTGAGTTCCGGCGCATCGAACGGGATGATCTCCGCGGAATCCGTCCGCACGATGATCCCCGTCGACGAAGAGCCGTACGCGAGCTGATAGTGCGCGTGCTCCGCGTGGAAGAGCACCTGCTGCAGCACGCCCGCCTCCTGCAGCAGCTTGATGGTGCGATAGACCGTCGCCTTCGACACGCGGAAAGGCGCCTGCCCGGGCCCCGGGTTCGCCGCGAGCTTCTTGAGCACCGCGATGAGTTGCTCGGCCTGGAACGGCGCGTTGAAGCTCGTCACCGCCTCAAGGATCCGCGCCCGCTCGGGGGTGTACTTCAGCCCCTGCTTCTTCAGCGCACGTCGAAACGTCGCGCACAGCGGCTCGATGATCGTCGGCATGCTCGAACCACCCAAGCCCATCGGGCTGGTGTGGGGCGTCGCGGGGGCCATGCCGTATGCTACGCGAAACCCCGGCGCGGTCGCTGAAGCCCTTCAGCACCCCGCCGAAAGAGCCTCTGCACCAGCCGCTCGGAGCCGCCATGCGCCCTGATCAGCCCGCTTTCACCGACGACGAATACCCCGGCAACCCAGCCGCGATCTCCACCTTCCGAAAGTTCGGCTCCTGGTTCACGCTCACCATCGCCGCCTCCGTCGTCGCCGCGTTGCTCTGCTCACGCATCGGGTTCGAGGACGCGCCCTCCCCGCTGGTGCCCATGATCGTCGCCTTCGAACGCCTCATCCGCGTCGGTCTCGTCGGCACCCTCGAGCTGCTCTGCATCTGGGGCTTCGGCTGTATGGTCATGCTCCTGCCCGCGCTGCGCACCTGGCGCGATCGACGTTTCCTCGCCATGCCCGTGGGCCTGGGCTTCTTCGCCTGGCTCTGTCACAACCTCGGCCTCTTCGGTCTCTTCAGCGGCAGCGGCTTCGGTTCGAGCTCACAAATCACCGCCGCCGCCATCGCCGCCCTGGGCGTGGGCTTCGCCGTGCGCGAGATTCTCCAGATCAGCCGCGAACGCGCCGCGGGGGGCATCTCCGCTTCGTCCTCCGCGCCGTGGTCGATCATCCTCGCCGCCCCGGCGCTGGGCGTCATGCTCCTCGCCTGCCTCTCCGTCCCCGGCTGGCTCTGGCCCTCCGAAGTCGGCGGCTACGACGTCACCAGCTACCACGCCCCCCTCGTCCTCGAATGGGCCCGCCCCGGCGCAAGGCTCTGGCCCGTTGATCACAACGTCTACTCCTATCTGCCCTCGTACGTCGAAGCGATCTTCCTGCACATCCACGCCGCCCTCGGCGGCGGCGACGGCTCAATCTCAGGCCTCAAAGGTTGGGACGGGCTTGGCCTCAGCGCCAGCCAGTTCGTCCACGCCGGTTGCTCCGTCTTCACCGCCCTGCTCGTCCTCAGGCTCGTGCATCGCCTCGCGCTCCGCCTGCTGAACGACTCACCTCTGAAACACACCTGGGCCCGCCTCGCCTCGGGCATCGCCGCCGCCTCCGTCGTCGCCCTCCCCTGGAGCGTTGTCTGCGGCTCGATGATGTACAACGAACTGGCGGTCTGCGCCGTCTTCGCCGGTGCGCTCCTCGTGCTCATCGACACACCCACGAATCCCACCTCGAACGCGATCAAGCCCCAGCCCATCACCCGCGGCTTCATCGTCGGTGCGCTCATGGGCGCCGCCTGCGGGTTCAAGCCCACCGCGATGTTCCTGTGCGTCCCCACCGCCGCCGCCGCGCTCATCCTCTGGTCGTGGTTCAGTGTCGATCGCACCGCGGGCACCGGGGCGCGTCTGCGTTCGGTGATCGCCGCCTGCCTCGCCGGAGCAGTGGGGGGGATCATCCTCTTCGCCCCGCCCATGATCCGCAACGCCATCGCCACCTCGGGCAACCCCATCTTCCCCGCCGCCACAGGTCTGCTCGGCACCGCGCACTGGTCGAGCGAGCAAGCCGCCCGGTTCATCTCGGGTCATCTCTCCGTCGGCTTCGCCGAAGGCGTGAAGCTCTTGTTCTCAACCGCCCCCGCCGTCGAAGGTCTGGGTCAACCCCGCGGGATCTTCCACGCGCAATGGGCCCTGCTCTTCCCCGCGGCCTTCTTCGCCCTGCTCCTCTCCACCATTCACGCGGTCTTCACCCGCAAAGCCGACGGGCCCCGCGCATCGTTCCAGCTCGCCATCATCCTCATCGCCTGCGTGGGTCTGCTCAGCGCGCTGATCTGGTGGACCGGCTTTTCGCACGCGCAGTCGCGATTCCTGCTGCCGCTGGCGCCCGTGCTGGCGATCCTCTGCGGGCTGGGCGTCCTTTCGATGGCCCGCCTGGGATTGTGGACGGGCGCACTCGCCGGCGCGCTCTGCCTGGGCGTGGTGGGCTTCTCCAGCGCCCGCTGCATCGCCACGCTGAAGACGCAGCAAGAGCCCAACCAACTCCTCGTCATGGGTCAGTCCGCCATCACGGGCGAACTGGTCAAAGAGCGGCTCGCCGAAGTCGGCCCATCCAGCGAAGAAGGCCGAGCACTCATACGCCAACTCAATATGGAAGCCCTCGTCAACATCCAAAAGCCCAAAGGCCCCGCGACCGACGGCGTCTACCTCATCGGCAAAGCCACCACCCTCTACTTCGACGAGCCCGTCGCCTATCACACCACCTGGGACGCCCGCGCCCTTGGCGACGCGATGGAAAAATCCCCCGACAACCCCGAAGCGTGGTCAAAGGCCATCCGCGACGAGGGCCAACGCCAGATCAACAAACAGATCGTCTACGTCATCGTCGATTTCCGCGAACTCAACCGCCTCCGCGCCAGCGGCTGGTACGACCCCCGCGTCACCGACGAAAAACTCCAAC
This sequence comes from Phycisphaerales bacterium, assembly GCA_032229765.1. Lineage (GTDB taxonomy): Bacteria > Planctomycetota > Phycisphaerae > Phycisphaerales > UBA1924 > JACVCS01. The sequence goes on from JAVTWO010000190.1 coordinate 4,274, forward strand.
GCTGGATCAACGAACAGACCACCCCGGTGCGTGAATACCGCGAGCTGGGCAT